>MELA01000085.1 GCA_001767495.1 Acidobacteria bacterium RIFCSPLOWO2_12_FULL_65_11
CCAGGGCCTTGGCCGCCAGTGTCAACGGGTCCGTAAAGTACGACTCGGTCGGCGCCGCGCCCACCGACATATTCACGACGCGGATGTTCTCGCGCTGCGCGTTCCTATAGACCCAGTTGAGCGCCTTGATGACGGCCGCGATCGAGCCCTGGCCGTTGTCGTCGAGCACCCGCAGCGAGACGATCGACGTCCCGGGCGCGATGCCGGCGTA
The DNA here is from genome assembly GCA_001767495.1 of Acidobacteria bacterium RIFCSPLOWO2_12_FULL_65_11. Taxonomy (GTDB): domain Bacteria; phylum Acidobacteriota; class Vicinamibacteria; order Vicinamibacterales; family CAVVIG01; genus 2-12-FULL-65-11. The sequence continues at coordinate 212 of MELA01000085.1, forward strand.
TTTCCGGCTCGAGAGCCTGCCCGTCCCCCCGACAATCCCCGTGACGTGCGTGCCGTGGCCGTTGCCGTCGGTCCGCAGCCAACTGTACGGGTTGACGAAGTCCACGAACCGGCGCACGCGCCAGTCGGCCAAATCTTCGACGATGTCGTTGGTGAACCCCGAGTCGATGACCGCGACGGTCACGCCCTTGCCGTTGTAGCCGTACAGCTGCTGACTGATGCCGTGGTCCAGATCGACTGCGTTGGCGTTGACCGCCACCGACGAGAGCGCGTCCTGCTTCCGAGCAGGCCGGTTATGGTGCACTCGGTGAATGCCCACCTGTCCGCCGAGTGCCTCCAGCGCACTGACCGGCACATTCGACAGCGCGTAGCCGTTGATGATGTCGAGCTTGCCGTCCCGCTCGATGTAGCGCCGGAACCCCCGCGGCAACTCTGCGCCGGGCGTGAGCGTCACGATCAAGCTCACCGTCTCCCGGACGCGCCCGCTCCTGACGCGGCGCGACAGCTCGTCGTCCAGGTTGTGGTGCTGCGCCCGCGTACGTTCCTGGCTCTCGACGCGTGCGCTCGGCGCCCCTGGCTTCGCCTTCGGCGCCTGCCGCGTGTGGCGACTCACCTTCGGTGTGTGTTGGTCGGCGGCAACCGCAGCCGGTGCAAAACCGAGAAGGAAAAGGAACGTCAGCGGGAGGGCCGTGCGTCTGGAACGCCCGACCGCCTTCCGCCTGACGAGGGAACAGTCGCGTAGTCTCATGGCTCTCGGCAGGAGCAAACGCACGGCCATCTAGTTGCGATTTTCTAAGTTGTTGTAATGAAAGACATTAGGGAATGACCTGCCGTCCAGAGAGGGATTTCAGAGGTGCTAGGAATGAACAGCGTGACTCGAATTGATCGAAAATATGAAGTACTAACTAATAGTACAAAAAGGGCTTAATAACTATGTGTTCTGTAATAGTCCATAATGGCGCTACGTAGACTGTTAAGTCATATTAAGTTCTTTAGAAGACACTAGACAGAGCTCTCCGTTGGATCTGGCCTTCGAGTACGCAGTTTCTGCCACCATCGAATGCGCCCGACGCGCGATAATCTCACACTGATGATTCGCTCGCCCATTGTCTGCTCCTCCGTTCTGATGGCCACGCTCGCCGCACCACTTACATCGCAGCAGCCCGCGGCGCCACAAGAGCGTGACTTCCTGAGTCGTATTCGCCGGCTCACAGTGGACGGCAGGCGCGCTGGCGAGGGCTACTGGTCGCCCGACGGCCAGCGCATTGTGTTTCAAAGCGAACGCGAGCCCGGCAATCCCTTTTATCAGATCTATGTCCTCGATCTTCTGACCGGCGACACCAAGCGCATCTCACCCGGCCTGGGCAAGACGACCTGCGCGTTCTTCCGGCCCGGCACCGACGAGATCGCGTTCGCCTCGACGCACGCCGATCCGAAATCCAAGCAGTTTCAGGAAGAAGAACTCGCCTTTCGCGCGTCGGGTAAAGAGCGCCGCTACTCGTGGGACTACGACCCCGAGATGGACATTTACGCCTACAGCGAAAGGGCCGGTGCGCTCAAACGCCTCACGACCGCCCGCGGCTACGACGCCGAAGGCAGCTACTCGCCGGACGGACGATGGATCGCTTTCTCGTCGATGCGCGACGCCTACAATCGTCCGCTCGACGACACAGGAAAGAAGATGCTCGAGGAGAACCCGAGCTACTTCGCGGAGATCTACATCATGCGGGCCGATGGCTCGGGCCAGAGGCGGTTGACGAACGTGGCGGGCTACGACGGCGGTCCCTTCTTCACACCAGACGGTACGCGCATCGTCTGGCGGCGCTTCGACGAGCAGGGACTCATCGCCGACATCTGGACGATGAAGCTGGATGGCACCGAGCAGAAGCAGATCACCGATTTCGGATCGATGAGCTGGGCGCCCTACATGCACCCGTCCGGGCAGTACATCATCTTCTCGTCGAACAAATTCGGCTTCGAGAACTTCGAACTGTTTCTCGTCGATGCGCAAGGAACGAAAGAGCCCGTGCGGGTGACCAATTCTGACGGCTTCGACGGACTGCCGGTGCCGTCACCCGATGGGAAGACGCTCGCCTGGACGTCGAGCCGGTCGGGCGGCGCCGCCGGTCAGCTATTTCTCGCGCAGTGGAATCATGAGAAGGCGCTCGAAGCGATTCGAAACGCGCCAGCCCGAACAAAGAAGTAGTGTCCGGCTTGAGCCGGACCACCAGGGAACATCATGAACTCTCGACTGATTCGCGTTGCCTCCGTCACCGCGATCGCGTGGGCCTCGATTGCTGTCGGGCACGCTCTTCAGGGCCCGCGGGCCACATCCAACACACGGACGCACGTCGAGACGCTCGCCTCGCCTCGCCTGGACGGCCGGCTCGCGGGATCGGACGGCGAGCGCCTTGCCAGCGACTACATCGTGTCGGAGCTGCGGAGGATCGGCGCGAGGCCCTTGCCCGGGCACGGCGACTATCTGATCCCCTTTGAGTTCACGGCGGGGACGCGCGATGGCGGGACTTCGATCACGGTTTCCGGCCTTCGGCCGGCTGCCCGGACGTTTGCCGCGCGCTCGGACGTTCAAGCGCTCTCCTTCTCCGATAACGCGGACGTCACCTCTTCGCTCGTCTTCGCCGGTTACGGCATCGTCGTTCCCGAAAGTCAGGACTTCGGGTACGACAGCTATGCCGGACTCGACGTCAAAGACAAGATTGTCCTCGTGCTGCGCTACTTCCCCGAGGACGCGGACACAAAGACCAAACAGATGCTCGCGCGCTATGCGGATCTGCGCTATAAGGCGCTGGCCGCGCGCCAGCGCGGCGCCAAGGCGATGCTCGTCGTCACCGGTCCGCGATCGCCAAACGCCGGCGAGACCATTCCCATGAGCTTCGACACGGCGCTCGCCGGTTCGGGCATCGTGGCCGCCAGCGTGAGCGGCACGGTCGCCAACGCGATGTTCGCGGTCCTCCTTGGAAGGACGCTTGAAGCGACGCAGCGGGAGCTGGACTCAGGCAATCCGCACGTGGCCGGTTTCGCGTTTCCAGACGACGTGACGATGACCGTGCACGCCGCGGTCGTGCGCGAGAAGCAGACCGGGCACAACATCGTGGCCTACCTGCCGGCGACCGGATCGACCGACGGCGTCGTCAAGCCCTGGGTGGCTCTGGGCGCACACTACGATCATCTCGGTCGCGGAACGGGCGGCAACTCGCTCGCGCAAAAGGGCGAGGCGGGCCAGGCCCATGTCGGCGCCGACGACAACGCGTCGGGATCGGCGGCTGTGCTGGCCGCGGCCGCCGTGCTCGCCGGTCAGCCGCGTCGCCGCAATGTGCTGCTGTCCTGGTGGTCGGGCGAAGAGCTGGGGCTGCTGGGCTCCAGCGCATTTGTGGCGACTCCGCCGGTCGCCATCGATCAGATCGCCGCGTACTTCAATTTCGACATGGTCGGCCGGATGCAAGACAACAAGCTGACCATCCAGGCCGTTGGCACGAGTGCCTCGTGGGCCAGGTTTATCGAGCAAGCCAACGTGGTCGCCGGCTTCGACCTGCTGCTCCAGCAGGATCCCTATCAGCCGACCGATGTGGCGTCGTTCAATCTGGCTGGCGTGCCCTGTCTCAACTTCTTCACCGGCACGCACGTCGATTACCACCGGCCGACCGACACCGCCGACAAGATCAACTACGAAGATCTCGATCGCATCGTGACGTTCGCGGTGTCAATCGTGCGTCGCGTCGAGGACGCGAATGAGGCACCGCAGTTTGTTAAGGTTGACCAGCAGGTTCAGCCTGGCGGCGGCCGCGCCGCCGTGCGTCTCTTCACCGGGACCATTCCCGACTATTCCACCGAGGCCAAGGGGCTCTTGCTGAGCGGCGTGATCGGCGGCGGCCCGGCCGAGCAGGCCGGCCTGCAGAAGGGCGACGTCATCGTCGAGATCGCCGGCCAGTCGATCACGAATATCTACGACTACACCTACGCGCTCGAGGTGCTCAAGGTCGGCGTGCCCGCCAAGGTTGTTTACATGCGGAACGGCCAGCGCCGCGAAACCATGCTCACCCCCGCTGCGCGACGGTGATAGACCTCCCCCATCCCGCCCGCGCCAATGAGGGCGACGATTTCATAAGGCCCGAGCCGTATCCGCCTTCTTCAGTCCGGCATGCCTTTCGCTAAGCGGACCGCTATAATGAGCGCGTGCCCGCGAGCGATGGCATGAGACCGGCCAGCTCCGGCGTGAAGCTCACCTCCGACGACTTTCTGCTCTTCCCCGAGGATGGGAAGCGGCACGAGTTGATCGACGGAGAGCACTACGTGTCCGCATCTCCTGCGACCAAGCATCAGCGGATCGCTGGTAACCTGTACTGGCTGATTCGTTCGCATCTCGAGGTCCATGCCGTCGGCACCGTGATGCTGTCGCCCTTCGATGTCGTCTTATCCTTCTTCGACGTCGTCGTGCCGGATCTGATTTATTTCTCGCACGAGCGTGGCCGGCAGATACTGCCGGCCACGCTCGCCACTGGCGCGCCCGAACTCGTCGTCGAAATTGGCTCGCCCAGCACACGCGATCGCGATGAGACGATCAAGCGGCGTCTGTACGAGCGCTGTGGCGTGTCGGAATACTGGGTTGTCGATCCAAAGTTCGAGACGGCCGAAGCGCAGCCTCAATGCTGTCGCATTCTCATCACGTGGCATCGGTGAAAGAGAAGGCCCGCTCGCATGGCCCGTAAGCGACTGGGCGACCTGCTCCAGGAAAAACAGCACATCACTGCCGATGCCTTGAAAGCCGCGATCGACGAACAAAGCACGAAGTACTCGCTGCTGGGTGAGCTGCTTCTCGAACGCGGGCTGGTATCGAAGGACGACCTGGTCGCCTCGCTTGAAGAAGTGACGCGCTTCCATTACGTAGACCCGCGTCTTGCCGCCGTCGAACGGGCCGTGCTCGAGCGCATCCCACACAGCGCGGCCACCAAGTACTGCGTGATCCCCCTGGTGTACGAAGGGACGCGCATCATCACCGTCATGGCCGAGCCGCAAAACCTGCGCGCGCTCGACGAGCTGCGGTTCCTGTCGGGGTCGGAGATTGTGCCCCGCCTGGGGTTCCGCGGAGAGATCAACGAAGCCATCCAGCGCTGCTACGGCGAAATCGAAGAGCCGGACAAAGGGGTCGAGGAGCGGCTCCCCTTTATCCAGCAAGTGGACGTTTCCGACATCCAGTTCTTCACCGCCAGTTCCAGCGAACGGAACAAGGCGGCCATGGCGGAGTTCGAGGCCGAGCTGCGGAACGAGAAGACGCCGGCAGTCCGGCTGGTCTCCGCGATTCTCTCCGCCGCGGCGACCAAGAGGGCCAGCGACATCCACATTGAACCGCAGGCTCTGGGGACGGTTGTGCGCGTGCGTGTGGACGGCGTGCTGCGCGAGCTGACCCATATTCCCAACGTCATGCAGACCTCGGTGGTTTCGCGCATCAAGATCCTGTCGGACATGGACATCGCCGAGCGCCGCGTGCCGCAGGACGGCCGCTTCCTGGTGCGCATGGGCGACCGCAACCTGGACCTGCGCGTCTCCACGCTGCCCACCCATTACGGCGAGAAGGTGGTCATGCGCCTGCTCGACCCCGCGGCCACGAGTGTGAAGTTCACCGACCTCGGTTTCTCCGAGGAGATTTCCAAGGCCCTGACGGCGATCCTGAGCATGCCTCAGGGCATGGTGCTGGTGACCGGCCCCACCGGGTCGGGGAAGAGCACCACGCTCTATGCGGCCCTCAACTTCCTGCGCTCGCCGAACATCAACATCATCACGGTGGAAGACCCCGTCGAGTACAAGATCGACGAGATCAACCAGGTGCAGGTGCATCCGAAGGCCGGCCTCACCTTTTCGAACTGCTTGCGCTCGATCCTGCGGCAAGACCCTAACGTCATCATGGTGGGTGAAATCCGCGACCTGGAGACGGCCGAAATCGCCCTGCGCGCGTCACAGACCGGCCACCTGGTGCTTTCCTCGCTGCATACCAACGACGCGGTAGCCGCCCTCACCCGCCTGCTTGACCTGGGCATTCCTCCGTTTCTGATTGCCTCTTCGCTCACCGCGGTGGTCGCCCAGCGGCTGGTGCGCACGCTGTGTTCCTGCCGCAACGAAGTGCCAGCAACCAACGACTACGCGCAGCGCCTGCTCGCGGGGGGCATCGTGGACCTCGAGAGCAAGATGTACCTGCCCTTCGGATGCCCGCGGTGCGATGGCACCGGGTACAAGGGCCGCGTGGGCATCTATGAGATGCTGATCATCGACGAGCAGGTGCGCAATTCGGTGCGCGCGGGAATTCGCGACGACGAAGTCCGCGACCTCGCCCGCAGCGGCGGCATGCGCATGATGCGGGAAGACGCCCTGGAAAAAGTCAGGGCCGGCATCACCACGCTCGATGAAGTGATGCGCGTCGTTGCCTTCGAACAATCGCCGACCATCCGCTGCCTCCGCTGCGGCAAGGGCCTGGTTCCGAATTTCCGGTTCTGCCCGTACTGCGGCGCCGGCGCGCCCCACGTGGCCACCGGTTCGCGCCTGGCCGAGGACGGTCGCGCACCTGGAGAAGGAGGAGTGGCCGGATGAGTTCTGAGAAGCCCCGGATCCCCGCCATCCCCGCGCGCGTCAGCGAGCGCTATGCAGCGTATCGCGACCTGGCCATCTCCTACGAAGGGTTCAGCGACACTATCCTCGTCCGCGCCCCGGACATCAGCGTGAGTGGGATGTTCATCAACACCGCAAAAATCTTTCCCGAAGGCGCCGTGGTGAAAGTGCGCTTCAACCTCAGCCGCACCATGCACCAAGTCCATGCCCGCGCCGAGGTCCGCTATTGCCTGCCGGGCGTCGGCATTGGCATCGAGTTCGTGGAGATCTCCGACGCAGACCGCATGGCCATTCAGGACGAACTGGCCTCCGAGGGACCCCTGCCACGTGTGCCCTGACGCGTGTTGGCCCGCTTCTCCTGGGTGCTGCGGAGCACACAGGTGTACACTCCTGTCGTGCGCTCCTTTTTGATCGTCGCGCTGGCGATCCTCGCCGCCACGCCGCAAGACCCCGCCCCGCCCGCACCACGACCGTCGTTTGCCGAATGGCTGGACGGCGTGCGCGCCGAAGCGCTGACGCGCGGCATCCGGCAGGAGATCGTCGACGAGGCATTTGCGGACATTACCGAGCCGCTCCCCGCCGTGATCGAGCGTGATCGCACGCAGCCAGAGACAGTACTCACCCTCGAGGATTACCTCTCGCGGGTCGTCACAGAGAGGCGCATCGGATCGGCCGGCGAGATGTTCGTGCGCCATCGAGGGCTCCTCGATCAGGTCAGCACACGCTACGCCATCTCACCTCGCATCATCGTCGCCGCGTGGGGTCTGGAGTCGAACTTCGGCCAGACGAGCGGCAACCAGCCGACGATCGCGGCGCTCGCCACGCTCGCGTGGGATCCGCGTCGATCCACGCTCTTCCGCCGCGAGCTGTTCAACGCGCTCGAGATCCTCAACCACGGCGATATCGAGCTCGTGAACATGCGCGGCTCGTGGGCGGGCGCCATGGGCCAGCCGCAGTTCATGCCGTCGAGCTACCTCCAGTACGCTCAGGACTTCGACGGGGACGGGAGGCGCGACATCTGGTCGTCGCCGGCCGACGTCTTTGCCTCCATCGCCAACTACCTGCAGGCGCACCGCTGGACCGATGGCGAGCGCTGGGGCCGCGAGGTGAGGGTATCGCCAGAAGCGGCGGGTCGCATCGCGGGCGAAGTGGACCGGCGCAGCGGCTCGTGCGGGGCCAGGCGCAACATGACCGTGGCGCTGCCGATGGCGCGATGGCAGGAGCTCGGCGTGCGCCTGCCGGGCGGCCGAAGGCTTCCCACGAGCACGCTCGATGCGGCGCTCGTGTCAGGCGAGTCGCGGCGCTTCCTCGTATATCGCAACTACGAAGCGCTCCTCGAATACAACTGCGCGCACTCGTACGCCATCAGCGTCGGCCTCATCGCCGACAGCATTCGGTGACACTCGTTCGCGCCGGACGCCTCGTGCTGCTCCTGCTCCTCGCGCGCTGGACGTGGCTGTTTCTCGTCTGGCCGATGCGGCAGGACACCATCGGCGACTCGTTTCTCCACCTCATCAGCATCCCGTTTCACGAGGCCGGCCACGTGATCTTCTCGCCCTTTGGCGGTCTGATGACCTCGCTTGGCGGCAGCCTGGCACAGGTGCTCGTGCCGATCGCGTGCGGCGTGGCCTTTCTCACGACGAGCCCCAACCCGTTCGCCGCCTCCGTCATGGGCTGGTGGACAGGGGAGAATCTGTCCGACGTGGCCTTGTATATCGGCGACGCGCGCGCGCTGAACCTCGTCCTGATCGGCGGCCGTACGGGCGCCGAAGTCGAAGGGCACGACTGGGAGCACATTCTGCAGATCGTGGGCCTGCTCCACCGCGACACGCAAATCGCCGGCGTGGTGCACTTCGCGGGCGCCGCGCTGATGATCGGCGCGATCGTCTGGGGCGCCGTGCTTACGTTCAGGAAGGATGAATCGGAACAAACGTAGGGCGGGTCCAAAAGGACCCGGCCTACATCGAGCTTTGCCAGACGGCGCGGCCGACAAAAAACGGCCCGAGCCGCTCGAGATAGAGCGAGGTCTGCTGCGTCTTCCTCATGCTCTGCACGACGGCGGACAGCGGATAGAGATCCTTGCCGATGAGCCCGACGACAAAGTCGTTATCGTCCTTGTCGAGGCCGTGGCAGGCCAGCCGGATGTCGTGCGCATAATCGGCGGCGCCAAACGACATGCCGATCGTGCCGTGCTCGGCAAGAATCACGCGCTGCTCTTCAATCGGAAGCTGCGCGAATCTTCCGCTCCGCCGCAACGGATACCACACCGCCCACGGCCACACCGGGTTCAGTACTGTCCGACGGGGACGGTTGAGCAGCACGTCGACCAGGTCTGGTTCGTAGCCGAGCGAGTAAGTCCGACCGAGCATCGTATATTCCGGTTTTTGTGTAAGGGGCAGAAACGGCCCGGCGTTGACAAGCGGCCGGACCCGCTCGACAAGAAAAGCTGGATCCTGGGAGAAGGTGAGAAGGGCCACGCCGCGCGGATCGTTGACATCTTCGTACAGGACGCCAGGAACTCCGGCCCGCGCGAGGGCGTCTCTGATCGGCCGGGCGTCGGGGCAGCCACCGAAGGCCAGCAGCTGCATGAACAGCCGCTCGTCGGATCGCTGCGGCTGCCCGTTTCGCATGCCGCCCTTTTCGCTGATGTCGGGGGCCTCTGGCCCTCGGCGTGTCTCTGTGCTCACGAGGGCATCCTAACCCATTGCCCTATCCGGTTCTCAGGGTATAATCCGTCGGTTTGTGAACAAGGTCATATGTAGTGTCCGGCTTTAGCCGGACCCGCGAAGGCCTGATAGACCACGAAACCACGGCACCCCCGACTCATACGGAGACGCGCGAGCATGCCTTTCATCATCACCGACCCCTGCATTGAAACGAAGGACACGGCCTGCGTGGACGTGTGTCCGGTTGACTGCATCCACCCACGCAAAGACGAGCCGGAGTTCGCGACGACGACGATGCTCTACATTCATCCGGAGGAGTGCATCGACTGCGGCGCCTGCGTGCCGGCGTGCCCCGTGTCAGCCATCTACGAGAGCATCGACGCCACGCCGTCGCACCAGAAGGATCTCGTCGAGGCCAACGCCGTCTACCGCAACGGCGACGCCGACACGATTGCCAAGGCCGAAGCGATCGTCAAGGCGCACGTCGCCGCGCACAGCGACATCATGGCCATCCCCGCGACGGATCGACAGGCGGCCCACGCCAAGTTCTGATCGCGTGAATTGCTGATTGCTGATTGATGACTGCTGATTGATGGCGAATCGACGGTCTCGATTCCAATCTGCATTCTGAAATCTGCAATCTGCAATGAAGATTGCAACGTGGAACGTCAATGGCATCCGGGCGCGGCAGGCCCAGGTCCAGGCATGGATCGGGCGCGAGCGTCCCGACGTCGTCTGCCTGCAGGAACTCAAGGCTGCCTCCGATCAAGTGCCTGAGGCCCTCGTCGAGATGGAGGGTTATTGGTGTTACTGGCACGGCGGCAAGGGCTATTCCGGCGTCGGGCTGCACGTCAGCAAGTCGATCGCGGCCGAGCGACCCGCCTTCTCTCATCCCGCGTTCAACTACGAAAACCGCATCGCCGCGGTCGATCTCAAGATTGACGCCGGCGATTTCACCGTCGCCTCGGTCTATGTGCCAAACGGCGGCAAGGACTTTCCGGCCAAGATGCGGTTCCTCGAGGCCATGGACGACTATGCCGCCTCGTTTCACGCCGCCGGCCGGCGGCTCATCCTGTGCGGCGACCTGAACGTGACCCGCGCGGACCTCGACGTCCATCCCAAAGAACGAAAGCCGCACGCCATCGGGCAGCGTCCCGAAGAGCGCGCGCTCATCGAGCGTCTGCTCGGCCGCGGCCTGGTCGATCTGGGTCGCGCGCTCGATCCCGCAAACGACGGCCTGTTCACCTGGTGGGCGCCCTGGCGGAACATGCGGCAGCGGAACATCGGTTGGCGGCTCGACTATGTGTTCGCCAGCGCGCCGCTCGCCGAGCGCGCGACGTCTTGTCCGGTGCAGAAAGACGTCGGCACCAGCGACCACGCTCCCGTGATGGCGAGCTTCGCCTGACCATGAGACTACAGAATGGCAGGATTGCAGGATTGTAGGATGGCAGGATTGGAAGAAAGTGTGCTCGCGCGGTTCTTGCGGTACGTCACGTACGACACGCAGTCTGACGAGGCTTCCGAGACCTATCCCAGCACGGCCACGCAGCTCGTCCTCCTGCGCGATCTGGCGGCCGAGCTCGCGTCGGCTGGCCTCGAGGACGCCGCGATCGACGAGCATGGGTACGTGACGGCGACGATTCCCGCGACGTCTGTCAAGACCGGCGTCCCGACGATCGGATTAATCGCCCACGTCGACACGTCGCCGGAAATGAGCGGCGCGAACGTCAAGCCGATCGTGCACCGCCGCTACGACGGGCGCGATCTGGTCCTGCCAGACGATCCGGCCGTGGTCCTGCGCGTCACGGACTGTCCGCCGCTCGCCAGCTGCATCGGCGACGATATCGTGACGGCCTCTGGCACGACGCTCCTCGGCGCCGACAACAAGGCCGGCGTCGCCGAGATCGTGACCGCTGCCGCGTACCTTGTCGCGCACCCGGACATCCCGCACGGTCCCATCCGGATTCTGTTTACGCCTGACGAAGAGATCGGCCGCGGCACCAAGCACTTCGAAGTGGGGCGATTTGGCGCGCAGTACGCGTACACAATGGACGGCGGCGGCCGGGGTGAAGTCGAGAGCGAAAGCTTCTCGGCCGATGCCATGACGGTCACCTTCCACGGCTTCAACACGCACCCTGGCTACGCGAAGGGACGGATGGTCAACGCGATCAAGATCGCTGCCGACTTCGTCCATCTGCTGCCACGCGACACGCTCTCACCGGAATCGACCGAGAGCTACGAGGGGTTCGTCCACCCCTACATCGTCCGGGCTGGTGTCGACCAAACCGCCGTTAAGCTGATCGTCCGCGATTTCGACACGGCGCGGCTGCACGACAAGGAGGCCCTCATCGAGCGCCTGGCCCGCGAGGCGGCAGCGGCCTACCCGGCGGCGCGCATCGAGATCGCCGTCGAAGAACAGTATCGGAACATGCGGGAAGTGCTCGATCGGCACCCTCAGGTCGTCGAGTACGCACGCGAGGCGGTGCGCCGGGCGGGGGTCGAGGTCTGCGAGCGTCCGATTCGCGGCGGCACGGACGGCTCACGCCTCTCGTTCATGAACCTTCCTACCCCCAATCTGTTCGCCGGTGAGCACAACTTCCATTCGCGCCTCGAGTGGATCTCGGTCCAGGACATGGAGAAAGCGGTCCAGGTGATCGTTCACCTGTGCCGAGTCTGGGAAGAAAGGTGTGCTTAGGTTCTGAGTGGTTAGGTTCAAGCACCCAAGAACCTTGCACTCGGTCACGTTCGGGCGTAGATTCGAGGCCAGGAGGTTCGCGATGGTAGATACGCAAAAATGCGCACATCCGGCCTGCTCGTGCACGGTCTCCAAGGGTGGACCCCACGGAAAGTATTGCAGCGAGCACTGCAAGGAGAAAGGCGGCTCCATCGAGCTGCGCTGCGATTGCCAGCACCTACCCTGCCGCTAACCGGTTGCTGAAGTCACGCATGGACGCTCCTGAACGGTACGAACAGCTGATCGCGTTTCTCGGATCGCAGCTGCCCGCACCGGTTGAGCAGGAGATCGACGCGGACGGCGCCATGCGGTTTGTGGGCGGCGAACCGCCGGAGGTCATCGTCGTCCTAACCCAGTCGAGCGTCGTGGTATCCGAGTTCAGGGGCGTGTGGGAGACGCCGCTCAAGTTTACGGATCGACCGCGGCGCATTGGCCTCATCAAGTGGCGGCGGCTGCCAGAGACGGCGCTGTGGAATGCGCTCGGGGCACTCCTCAAGGGCGCGCAGCAGGCGCGCCTGGCGCGGTTTCAGGTGTGCCAGTACTGCGGCCAGAACACGGCGCCCGAGTGGTTGCACGACGATCGCGTCTGCCAATCATGCGCCGACCGGCACAGCGGCGCGGTGCACTAGCCATTGCCGCGCCTCGATGTAGCCCGGACACGCAGCCGCTACAAGCTGCCAGAATTTCGGCGAATGGTCCATCCGCTTCACGTGCATCAACTCGTGGATCATGACGTAGTCGCCGACTGACTGCGGCATCTGCACGAGCCGCCAGTTCAGACAGATGTGGCCCCTCCGAGAACACGATCCCCAGCGCCACCGCTGATTCCGCACGCTGACACGGCTGACGGCAATGCCGTGCTCGGCGGCCAGATCAAGCAGGCGGCTGGGCAGCTCGCACCTGGCCCGCTCACGCAGAGCCTGCTCGACATCCGCCGGGATCTCAGCGACCTTCCTGCGCGTGCGCTGCTCTTCAATGCGCTCGCGTTCCTTCTCAATCCATCGATGCTCACGCACCGCGAAGGCGTGCGCCTCCCGCTTCGATCCCCAGCGCGGAACTGTCACACGGACGACGCCGTTGTCGGCGACGCGAATGATGTAGCGGCGGGCGCGGGGGTGCCTTACGAAGACGGGCTCGGAGTGCAGCGCCTGCGGCCCGAGCGAGCGCGAAGGCGCGAGCGAGTGCGAGCGGGGGTGGGGCCCCGCGAGCATTGATGAATAGTCGGGGCTCGCGGCGGGTCTCGGTTCAGGGCCAAGAGTGGGGAGTTCGAAGGGGAGCGCCGGCTGCATGCAATCAGGGGCGACTGCGATCACGTCAGACGCGCCCAACTTCTTCCACGGTCTCAACAGCCGTGTCGACATCCTCGACGCTGCTGGCCCGAAACGGCAGGCCGCCCGTGAGCTCGGGGGCGTTGAGCAACCTCGGTACGCGGTCAACAGGCTCGATCGCTTTGATATCCTCGCTGCCGTTGATCGCCTGAAGGTCCTTGAACTTGCGCGCTTTGCTCAAGACGTTTCCCTCGAGCGAGCCGACGGCCTGATTGTATGCATCGAGGCTCGATTTGAGCCTTGCGCCGAGCGACTCGAAATGGCCGCCGAGCACGCGGAGCGAGTCGTACAGGCTGCGGCCGAGGTCGCTGATCTTCCTCGCGTTTTCCTCCATTGCCTGCTGCTGCCAGCCGTACGCGACCGCGCGCAGCAGCGCGATTAGCGTCGTGGGACTGGCCGGGATGACGCGCCTGTCGAGCCCGACGCCAAACTCGATGAGCGCGGGATCCTGCTCGAGCGCCGCGCTGAAGAACATCTCGCCGGGCAGGAACATGACGACGAAGTCGGGGCTTGGCTGGACGTGGGCGGCGTAGCCTTTGCCGGCAAGATCGGTCAGGTGGACGCGCACCTGGCGCGCATGGTCGGCGAGCAGTGTTTGTCGCGCCGTTTCATCCGGTGCTTCGAGAGCCTTCAGGTAAGCGTCGAGCGGCACCTTCGCGTCGATGACGACGTGTTTGCCGCCGGGAAGGCGGACAATCACGTCGGGGCGGAGGCGCCGGTCGCCGTCGCTGGCCGAGACGGTACGCTGCTCTTCGAAGTCGCAGTGCTCGACCATGCCGGCCAGCTCGATCACCCGCTTGAGCTGCAGCTCTCCCCACCGGCCGCGCACGCCGGGCCGCTTGAGGGCGTCGACCAGGCGCGCCGTCTGGCCGCGGAGGTCCTGCCCCATCGTGTCGAGCGAGGCCATGCGCTCGACAATCTGCGCGCCCGCTTCGACGCGGCGCCGCTCCGACTCGCGAATTTCGCGCTCGACCTGATCGAGCGTCTTCGCCATCGGAGCCAGCAGCTCTTCGATGGCCTTCTTCCGTGCGTCAACGTCGGCGGTCGCCTCCCGTCGGGCCTCGCGCAGGCGTGTTTCCGCCAGGTCGAGAAACACCTGGTTGTTGGTCTTGAGGGCTTCGGCGCCGAGGGCCTGGAAAGTTTCGCGCAGGTTCGCTTCAGTGTCCCGGTACGCCTTCATCCGTTCGGCGTGCACCGCTCGCTCTTTCTCGAGCTCGGCTCGAAGGCGGGCCTCGGTCGGGCGAGCTGCCAGCCAGCCGACGAGGACACCAATCGCGAGGCCAAGAGAGAGGATGAGGATCGGCGAGAGATCCAAGTGCACGTCAGTATCGCATGGTTATCGAGAGGCGACGTTCTTTACTGGCGGCGGGGCCCCACCCCCGCCGCGAACTAACGCTGATGCCTCGCTCTGGCTTCGCATGGCCAGAGCTTCGGCATGGCCGCAGGCGCGCATCATTTCCTATGCTTCCTAGGCTTCTCGGGCGACGACAAACGGGAGCCAGGATTCCGGGAGCTGCAGCTCGGCGGCGTGGACCGCTGATGCCATGATGCGCTTCGCCATCGCTGGTTCGACCTGGCGCGCCTCGAGCGCCGCCTCGATTCGCTGCAGTGCGTGGCGCGCCGCGATCTGCGCCAGCCTCCGTCTCGCTTCGAACCTCTCCGCACCCTCCCGCAGGGTGGCACGCGCGGCGACCCGCTCAGCCTTGAGCGCCGCAAGCCGCGGCCTGTTGACCGGCTCGAACGGCAGTGCCGCCTGGAAGCGCTCGGGAGATGCCGTGTCTAATTGGCCCGCGGCCTTGAGCGCGCGCTCACGATTGACATTCCTTACCGCTCGCGGGGCCCCACCCCCGCTCGCCGACGCGCTCGCACCGTGGTGCTCGCGCGTATCTAGAACAGAGCGTCGCCGCTGCTGCTCTCGACAGGCCGAACAGAGCGCCTTTGGGCGTTTGCCTTCGAGCTCGCCACCTGGGAAGCTAACCAACTCACCTTCAATCACTTGTGCCACTTGCTGGTTTCTATCGTTCATGGCCAGACAGTGTAACGCGTGGGTGTGACAGGTCAGGTCACGCATCCAACCACAATTTCACTTCACGCGCGGTTTCCAGTTCAGGACGACGGTGATGGGTGGGGTCGAAGGGGCCGCTTCCTCAAGGGCATGAATCGCCGCGAGGTTCGGGTGATTGAGTGCCGCGAGCGTTTGGGCTTCACGCTGAAGCCGCGCCTCGCACTCGGGATCGCCGCTCAGCGCGGCGGGCAAAAGCTTGATCGCTACGTCGCGCTTGAGCTTCGTGTCGAGCGCCCGATAGACCTCGCCCATTCCGCCGGCGCCCCGCATGGCGCTGATTTCATACACACCCAGGCGTGTACCGGCACCTAGCGCCATCGGTCGCTCCGGGATGGGCTCGGGGTCAGCATTCTTCAGGCAGCGCTCTTAAAGATTGGTTTACGACAGGTTGGGGGGTTCCCAGAGGAGCGTCAGGTCCAACTCGATCGCATCGAACGGCGACAGGCGCACGATATCCGGACCCGCACATGTAGACACGATGACCCACTGCGCGTTATCGAGCCGCAGCACTTCCAGAGTCTGGGCCATCGGATCGATGAGCCACGCGTAGGGGACGCGCTCGCGCGCGTATATACGCAGCTTTTTCACCCGATCCAGTGCCGCGGTTGAAGCCGACAGCACTTCGCAGATCCAGTCGGGCGCGAGTGAGAAGAACGCCTCTTCGGGCAACACGGGGAGTCGTTCACGCCGCCAACCCGCCAGGTCGGGCACGAGAATATCCTGCCCGAGATGAAGCTCGGGCTCGTCGAGGATCCGCCATCCGCCAGGGCCGCCGCGGCCGCGATCGAACGGCCCGTGCAGCATGCCAGTCAGGGTGGAACTGGCATCCGCATGGCGAGGCGCGGGACGCGGCGTCGCGTACAGTTCGCCGTCCACAATCTCCGCGACTAGATGGTCAGGCACCTTCAGCAGGTCTTCGTAGGTGGCCGGCTGGTGCCGGCGATCGGGCAGGGGCACGTCGCGAGGATACCATGGTGCCTCCCCAGTCCCCAGCCTCCAGCCTCACTAGACCGTCACGTAAAGAACGCGGTTACCACAGGACTCGAGGAACCGGAGGAAGTCGGCCCAGGTGAGTGTAATGGTTGCCGTGTTGATGTTCGGGTGGAAGGAGACGAGCGTCGCGGCCTTCAGATCTCGGTCCAGCACAACCCGCACGCCGTGATCCGCATCATTTATTAGTCCGAACGGCGACACCGATCCCGGCGTCAGGCCGAGATGCGTCATCAGCCGCTCAGGTGACGCGAAGCTGAACCTGCCGTCACCAATCTGATCCGCCACCGCGCGCAGGTCCGCCCGCTTCAGATGCTTCACGATCACGAGGTAATGCCTGTCGCCCTTCTGATTCCGCAGAAACAGATTCTTGCAGTGGAAGGCATCAATCCCGGCCCAGTACTTCTCGGCTTCCTCGGCGGTCGAGACCGGCGGGTGTTCGTAGCACGTGAACGGGATGCCGAGCGAGGCGAGGTGGGTCGCCACCTGCTGTTCTTGCGGCGTCATGTCGAGGGCACCAGGACCGCGGCGCCGCGAATGTGTCCGTTGCGGAGGTTTGTCAGCGCGCGATTGGCATCCGAAAGCGCGTACCGCTCGACGCGTGTCTTGATCGGCAGCTTGCCGGCGAGCTGGAGAAACTCGCGCGCGTCCTGGCGCGTCAGATTGGCGACCGACCGCACCGTCCGCTCCTCCCACAACAACCTATACGGAAACGACGGAATGTCGCTCATGTGAATGCCGGCGCAGACGACCGTTCCGCCAGGGACGACGCGCGACAGCGCCTCGGGCACCAGCCGACCGACTGGCGCAAAGATGATGGCCGCGTCGAGCGGCTCGGGCGGCGGCTCGTTCGACGCACCGGCCCACACGACGCCAAGACTGCGCGCGAAGGCCTGCGCATCGCTGTCGCCTGGCGAGGTGAACGCGAACACCTCGCGCTCCTGATGGACGGCGACCTGGGCGATGATGTGCGCCGCCGCCCCAAACCCGTAAAGACCGACCCGGCGCCCCTCGCCGGCCATCCGATACGACCGGTAGCCGATCAGTCCGGCGCAGAGCAATGGCGCCGCCTCGGCGTCGGTGTAGCCGGAGGGCAGCCTGAAGGCATAGCGCGCATCGGCGATCGTGTACTCGGCATACCCACCGTCGATCTGATAACCGGTGAAGCGCGCGCGAGGGCACAGATTCTCCCGACCAGATCGGCAGTACTCGCACTCGCCGCACGAGTATCCGAGCCACGGAATGCCGACGCGATCGCCCACAGCCAAATCCGCGACGCCATCGTCGACCCGCTCGATCACACCGACGATCTCATGACCGGGAACGAGCGGAAGCTTGGGGTTCGGCAGCTCGCCGTCGACGATGTGCAGATCGGTGCGGCAGACACCGCAGGCGCTGACCTTGACGAGCACTTGACCAGACGAAGGCGTCGGCACCTCGCATCCACGCGCTTCGAGCGCGCCCGCCGCCTGCCGAACCAGCATCATCGCTCGCATACTCAATCATTGCAGAATGGCAGGTGGCAGATTACAGGATGGCGATTGATCAATGGCAATCCTGCCATTCTGCAATCTGCCATCCTGCAATTGCTAGAATCTGTCCGTGCCGCGCAACGCGGAAGTCATCCGCCAGTGGACGATCCTGCGGGAGATCGAACGGGCACGCACGGGCGTAACCATCGACGATCTGGCATCGCTGTGCGGCGTCACAACGCGCACCATCCGCCGGGATCTTCAAGCACTCGAGGAAGCTGGCTTCCCGCTCTTCGATGATCGATCGCAGGACGACGCCCGGACCCGGTGGCGCATCAACGGTCAGGCGTTCAAAGGGCTCGCGGCTGGTCTGACGCTGGCCGAGCTCTGTGCGTTGTACTTCAGCCGAACGCTTCTCGAATCGCTCTCGGGCACGCCCTTTCGAGAGGAAGTCGAGAGCGCGTTTGACAAGCTGGAGTCGGCCCTGACGCCACACATGCGGCAGTTCCTCGATCAACTGCCGCGCGTCATCGCCGCCAAGCCCGGCCCGGCGCGCGCGGGAGCCGCAGGAACGGCCGATGCCGCCAGGCAACCGCCCATCGTCGCGCGCGCGCTCGAAGCCACGCTGCACCTGCGCCAGGCGACGATGACCTATTACTCGAAGTCGAGCGAGCGCACCAAGACGTACCTCGTGCACCCGTATCGTCTCGCCTACGCGCAGGGCGGACTGTACCTGCTGGCCTACGTCCCCGAGTACGGCGAGGTGCGGACCTTCGCGATCGAGCGTATTCAGGAGCTCTCGCTGCTCGACGACAGGTTCACCCCGATCGAGGAACTGCCTGATACGGCGTTCCCTCACTCGCTCGGCGTCCACTCGGGCCCGCCCGTTCGAGTGGCGATCGAATTCCAGCCGGCCGTGGCTGACTACGTTCGCGCGCGCCAGTGGCACGGGTCGCAGACGGTGACGGATGCACCGGCCGGCGGGGTGACGGTGACGCTCGACGTCTGCATCGATCGCGCGCTCACAAGCTGGATTCTGAGCTTCGGTCCCTTCGCGCGCGTCGTCTCGCCGGCCGGTCTCTCGCACGAGATTGCGCGCCAGATTGAGGAGGCTCGCGCGCGATATCTGTAAGCACGGTCCGGCTAAAGCCGGACACTACATTCTCAAACACCCTCAATCCTGCAATTCTGCAATATCATCATTCGGTGGCTGACCAACCCAAGAAGAAGGCCTTCACCCCCGATGCCTGGGCCGAGGCGCGCGAGCTCATCTGGAAGCACCGCAAGCGGCTCGCCGTCGGACTCTCGTTCATGCTCGTCAGCCGCCTCGCGGGGCTCGTCACGCCGTGGAGCACCAAATGGCTGATGGACGACGTGGTGGGTCAGGGGCAATGGGACCAGCTGCCTCGGATTGCTTTCATCGTCGGCGCGGCAACCCTTCTCGATGCCGTGATGTCCTTCGCGAACTCACAGATCCTGGGCGTCGCCGGCCAGCGCGCCATCACCGAGATGCGCAAGGACGTCGAGGCGCATGTGATGCGCCTGCCCATCCGCTACTTCGATTCGACCAAGACCGGCATCCTCATCTCGCGCATCATGACGGATGCCGAGGGCATCCGGAATCTGGTCGGGACCGGGATCGTGCAGCTGACCGGATCGATCCTGACGGCCGTGATGGTGCTCGGTATCCTCGTTTACCTGAACTGGCAATTGACCGCGATCACCATCGTGATCCTCGGCGGGTTCGGCGTCGGCATGGGCGTCGCTTTCAAGCGTTTGCGGCCGCTCTTCCGGGAGCGAGGCAAGATCAACGCCGAGGTCACCGGCCGGCTCTCCGAATCGCTCGGCGGCGTCCGCATCGTCAAGGCCTATACGGCGGAGAAGCGCGAGGAGCTGGTGTTTGCCAAGGGCGCGCACCGGATCTTCCGCAACGTCGCCAAGTCGATGACCGGCGTGTCTGCCGTCGGCGCGCTCTCGACGGTGGTCATCGGCGCGGTCCTCATCTCGATGATGTTCGTGGGGGGGACGGCGATCCGCGACGGACGCATGACCATCGGCGACTTCGTGATGTATCTCTCCTACACGGCGCTCGTGACGATGCCCGTGTTCCAGCTCGCGAACATCGGCACGCAGATCACCGAGGCGTTCGCCGGCCTCGATCGCATTCGAGAGATTCGCCGTATGGCGACCGAGGATCAGGAGGACGCGGGTCTTGCGCCACTGCCGGACGTTCGAGGTGATGTGATGTTCGAGAACGTCACCTTTGAGTACACCGCTGGCGTGCCGGTGCTCAAGCGCGTGTCGTTCCATGCGCCCGCCGGATCGACGACGGCGCTGGTCGGGTCGAGCGGTTCGGGCAAGAGCACGCTCATCAGCCTGGCGATGGCGTTCAACCGCCCGCTGTCCGGCCACGTCAGCATCGACGGCCGCGATCTCACCACCGTTCCGCTGCGCGACTATCGGGCCCATCTCGGTGTCGTGCTCCAGGACAACTTCCTCTTCGACGGCTCGATCGCCGAGAACATCGCGTTCGCCAGGCCGCACGCGAGCCGCGACGAGATCAAGGCGGTGAGCAGCATCGCGCACTGCGACGAGTTCGTCGAAGCGTTCGAGAAGCAGTACGACACGATCGTGGGCGAGCGCGGGGTGCGGCTCTCCGGTGGGCAGCGGCAGCGGGTGGCGATCGCGCGCGCGATTCTCGCCAATCCGCGCATCCTGATTCTCGACGAAGCCACCTCCAGCCTGGACAGCGAGAGTGAGGCGCTCATCCAGGACGGCCTGCGGTCGCTCCGCGCGGGCCGCACAACGTTCGTCATCGCGCACCGGTTGTCGACGATCCGCAGCGCCGATCAGATTCTCGTGCTCGAGGCCGGCCAGATCGTTGAACGTGGGACGCACGAGGAGCTCATCGAGAAGAACGGCCGGTATCGTCAGCTTTACGACAAACAGTACAACTTCGAGCGAGACCGCTTCATCAACCCTGGCGAGGATTTCACGCCCGAGCCGGAAGTGGTCGCGGCGCCTGCAGCCGCGCGCAGGAATACGGCTCTCTGACGGTGACGGGGCTGGCGGCTGGCGGCTGGCGGCTGGTGGCTGGTGGCTGGTGGCTGGTGGCTGGTGGCTGGTGGCTGGTGGCTGGTGGCTGGTAAACGCTAGCGTCTCGGCGACTTCGCCTCAAGACTACACAGCAACCCGTTCAGCAATCGCCCGGGAATGCTCACAATGGTTCGTGAACGCGTTCGTGCTCTGGCGACATGTGCCCTCGGCGACATTCGACGGGATCGACACCGCCGCGCGGCGTAGCTGCACCGTCAGCCCGAACTGCTCTTCGTGGGGGAAGGTTCTGGTGGCGCACAGTCGTCATGAGCCGAGCAGTCGCACAGTTTGTGCCTGTAGGTTTCGGCCGGAATTCTCCCGGAGCGTTCGAGTTATCATGAGTGCCATGCGAACTAGCCCTGTCCCATCAGCCCTGCTTGCCGCGGCTGCGCTGCTCGTCACCGGATGTTCGGCGGGCTCCGCTCAACAGTCACGCAACCCCGCGCCCACCGACGTCATCGCCACGGTCGGGTCGGCGTCCGTCACGCTGGCACAGCTGGACGAACAGGCCCTGCAGCTGCCGGTGTCGAACTTCGGAAGCATCAAGCTGTCGCAGGCACTGTACGAGGCGCGGCGGGTGGCGCTCGAGGAGATCGTCAACGACCTGCTCGTCGAGCAGGAAGCCAAGGCCCGCGGGGTGACGCGTGCGGCGATCGAGGAGCTGGAGATCGGCTCGAAAGTGCCGCCCCTCAGCGAGGAAGATGTCGCGGCGTGGTACCGGACGAACCAGGCACGCCTTCAGGGCGTGCCACTTGACCAATTGCGCCCGCAGATCCAGACCTTCCTCATGCAGGAACGAACCCGAACGGCCCGGCAACAGTCCCTCGGACAGCTCAGGGACAAGACCGCCGTCCAGGTTCTGCTCGACCCGCCACGGCTCACGGTCGCAGCCGCCACCTACGCTGCGTCATCCAAGGGACCAGCAAGCGCGCCCATCGAGATCGTCGAGTTCTCGGACTTCGAGTGTCCGTTCTGCCTGCGCGCGCACCCGACCGTGCAACAGGTCCTCGCGAGCTACGGCGACAAGATCCGTTTCACCTACCGGCACTATCCGCTCAGCAATCATCCGCACGCCCGGCCGGCCGCCGAGGCCTCTCAGTGCGCGGCCGAGCAAGGGCAGTTCTGGCCGTATCACGATCTGCTGTTCGCGGATCCCTCCCGCCTGACCGACGCGGATCTCAAGGCGCGCGCCGTACAGCTGGGCCTCAATGCCGCCCAATTCAATGCGTGCGTGGACACCCGCAAGTTCAAGGACGACGTCGATGCGGACGTCCGCGCCGCAGACGCAGTGGGGGTGGATGGTACGCCGGCCTTCTTGATCAACGGCCGGATGCTCAGCGGCGCCCAGCCGATCGAAGCGTTCAAGCGCCTCATCGACGAAGAGTTGGCGAACAAGACTCGCTGAATTGCATGGAGTCCTCAATGAAACGTCTCGTCGTGGCGACTGCTCTCGTGATGCTCTTGCCCCGAAGCCTTCCGACGCACGCGCAGGCGCCCCCCGCCGCGTTCGTACCGGTCACCGACCAGATGCTGCAGAACCCGGCCCCCGCCGACTGGCTGATGTGGCGCCGCACGCTCAACAGCTGGGGTTACAGTCCGCTGAACCAGATCACCCGAACCAACGTCCGCCAATTGACCCTTGCGTGGACCCGATCGATGTCGGTCGGCTTGCAGGAAGGGACGCCGCTCGTCTACCGCGGCGTGATGTATTTGCCGAACCCCAGCGACGTCATTCAGGCGATCAATGCGAAGACCGGAGACCTCATCTGGGAATACCGCCGCAAGCTGCCCGAGGACTTGACCAGGTTTTTCCCCGTACCGTCGATCAATCGCAACCTCGCCATCTGGGGCAACTTCATCATCGACACGAGTGCCGACGACTTTGCGTTTGCGCTCGACGCCACGACAGGTCAGCTCGCGTGGGAGACGAAGATTCTGGATTACCAGAAGGGCGCGCAGCAAACCTCTGGGCCGATCATCGCCAACGGCAAGGTGATTTCTGGCCGCGGCTGCGAGCCCAAGAGCGGGCCCGAGGCGTGCGTCATCACGGCGCATGACGCGCAGACCGGCAAGGAATTGTGGCGCACGTCCACGATCCCCAGACCGGGCGAGCCGGGCGATGAAACCTGGGGCGGCGTCCCGTACGAGGAGCGGAAGCACGTGGGCACGTGGTTGGTGCCCAGCTACGATCCGGCGCTGAATCTCATCTACATCGGGACTTCGGTGACGTCGCCTGCGCCGAAGTACATGCTCGGCGGCAACAACAACCGCTACCTCTATCACAATTCCACACTCGCCCTGAATGCGGACACCGGCCGGATCGTGTGGTACTACCAGCACCTGGTCGATCACTGGGATCTCGATCATCCCTTCGAGCGGCTTCTGGTGGACACCGCCGTCGCGCCCAATCCGCGCGACGTGGCGTGGATCAATCCGGCGATTCGGCCAGGCGAGCGACGGAGGGTCGTCACCGGGATCCCCGGCAAGACCGGTATCGTGTACACCCTCGATCGTCAGACCGGCCAGTTCTTGTGGGCGCGCCCCACGGTCACCCAGAACGTCGTCAAGAACATCGATGGCGCGACGGGCACGGTGACGGTGAATCAGGAGGTGCTGTTCACCGCAGATCGCCAGGAACGCTACGTGTGCCCGACGCCCAACGGGGGCAAGAACTGGCAGGCGGGGGCGTACAGTCCGTTGACCAACACGATGTACTTTCCGCTGCAGAACAGCTGCATGACGGTGACGTCGACCGGCGATCGCAATTCGCTCTACGCCATCACCTCGCGCCCGGAAATTGCGGCGTCTGCCGGCAACGACGTCGGCACCATTGAAGCAATCGCGGTGGAGACTGGGACCACGACATGGAAGTACTCGCAGCGCGCGGGGACGACGTCGCTCGTCGCCACCGGCGCCGGACTGCTGTTCGGTGGTGACGTCAACGGCCGGTTCCGGGCGCTCGATCAGGCGACCGGGAAAGTGCTGTGGGAAACAAACCTCGGATCGCCGGTCACCGGCTATCCGATCACGTTCGCCGTCGATGGAAAACAGTACGTGGCGGTCAGCACCGGCAATTCCCTGGCAACGGGCGGCGTCGGCCGCCTGACGCCGGAGTTGAGGCCCAGCCTCGGCAACAACGTGTTTGTCTTTACCTTGCCGAATTGAATTGCGGGGCGCTTAACGAAAGAGCGGAAGGCCGTGCAGCACTGAGGCGACAATCGCGAGCAGGGTGAGGCCGAGGCAGATGAGCGCGACCAGCAGATGGTCGCCCCGCTCGCGGGTCATCGGATTGAGAAACGCCGACATCAGATAGCCGCCGGCAAACCCGCCGGCATGCGCGTAGTTGTCGATGCCGGGCATCAGCAGGCCGAATATCACGGCGCCGATCACGTACGACATGGCCCACCGTTTGACCATGCTGCTGCCCTGGCTCCCGTAATGCACCAGGGCGCCGACCATACCGAAGATCGGCGCCGACGCACCGACGGTGAAGCCAGCCCCGCGCAGAAAGGACGGCAGCGGCAGCCCGCCCAGATACCGTCCCGCCAGCGAGCTTAAGAGAAACCCGGTCACGCCGGCGACGGTATAGATAATGACCGTGCGCGCCGGCCCCATGATGTCGATGAGCGTCGGCCCGAGCTGCCTGAGCGCCCACATATTAAAGATGATGTGCATCAGGCTGCCGTGCAGCCAGCCCGCGCTCAGCACCGTCCACCAGCCGCCGTACGTGAAGACGGGAATCGCGCCGCTCGCGCCAAAGAGCAGCAGGATCGGCAGGCTTGGCGACAAGAGCGACAACATACCGCCGCCCCGAAAGATGGTGCTGCCTGACATCAGCAGCGTCACCGCGTAGAGCACCGACGAGGCGCCGATGACCAGCGGCACGAATCCGAAGTCCGCGCCGAGCTTCCGCAGCGCGGGCCCGAAGCCCCACAGCCCGGGGTTGGCGCGACCGCACGTGTAGCACTTCTCGTCGCGGACGCCGACAAGCGCTCCGCACGCCGGACACACGACCGAGCCGGTGGTTCGTCGTTCAAACACGATCGTTATGATAGTCCCTATGCCGGTTTCCGAATCCCGAATCTCGAATCCCAAATCCCCAATCCCTAATCCCGATTCTTCGGTCGCATGTTCGCCGCCAGAATCTTCTTGCGCAGCCGGATGCTCGACGGCGTCACCTCAACCAGCTCATCGTCGTTGATGAACTCGATCGCCTGCTCGAGGCCCATCCGGCGCGGGGGGATGAGACGAATGGCTTCGTCGGCCGTGGACGCGCGCATGTTGGTCTGCTTCTTCTCTTTCGTGATGTTCACGTCCATGTCGTTCGGCCGCGCGTTATCGCCAACGATCATCCCCTCGTAGACGGCCGTGCCGGGATCGATGAAGATCTCGCCCCGTTCCTGAATATTGAAAATCGCGTAGGCGGTCGCCACGCCCGCGCGGTCCGCGACGAGCGCGCCGGTCGGCCGTGCTGGAATCGCGCCGTGCCACGGCTCCCAGCTTGAGAAAATGTGGTTCATGATGCCCGTCCCCTTCGTGTCGGTCATGAACCGCGACCGGAAGCCGATCAACCCGCGGGCGGGAATCCGGAACTCGAGACGCACGCGCCCGCTGCCGGTGGATCGGCCCACGCGACGCGTCGGCGAATGGCTGACCATCTTGGTCATCGTGCCGCGCCGCTCCCCCGCCTGCGCGATGACCAGTCCCTGATAGTCCTCGGGCACGTCGATGACCAGCTCCTCGACCGGCTCGACGATTTGCCCCTTGATCTCCTTGGTCACGATATCCGGCCGCGACACCTGCAGCTCGAAGCCCTCGCGGCGCATCATCTCGATGAGAATCGAGAGCTGCAGCTCTCCCCGGCCAACCACTTTCACCTGCTCGGGCGTGTCGGTTGGCTCGAGTCGAATGGAGACGTTACCGAGAAGTTCCTTGTCGAGCCTGTCGCGCAGTTGCCGCGACGTGACGTACTGCCCGGCGCGTCCGGCCATCGGCGATGTGTTGATGCCGAAGATCATCGACACGGTTGGCTCGTCGATGGCGACCGGCGGAATCGGCACCTGCCGCTCGACGTCGGCAATCGTCTCGCCGATGGTAATGTCCTCGATGCCGGCGAGGCACACGATGTCGCCGGCGGCCGCCTGGTCGATGTCCACGCGCTTCAAGCCGTCGAAGGCATAGAGCTTCGTCACCTTCGTCGGCACGACGGCGCCGCTCAACTTGCAGACGGCGACCGCATCGCCAATCTTCACCCGTCCGTTGAAGATCCGGCCGATCGCGATTCGCCCAAGGTAATCGCTCGCGTCGAGATTGGCCACCAGAAGCTGGAGCGGCGCGTCGGGATTCCCGGCGGGAGGCGGCACGTGACTGACGACGGCGTCAAATAGGGGTCGCAAGTCCTGCCCCGGCACGGTGGGATCGAGGCTCGCCGTGCCCGTTTTCGCGTTGGTGTAGAGCACCGGAAAATCAAGCTGGTGCTCGGCGGCGTCGAGATCGATGAACAGGTCGTAGATCTCGTTGAGCACTTCCTGCGGTCGGGCATCATGCCGATCGATCTTGTTGATGACGACGATGGGTGGCAGGCCCCGCTCGAGGGCCTTGCGAAGGACGAACCGCGTCTGTGGCAGCGGGCCCTCAGACGCGTCCACGAGCAGCATCACCCCGTCGACCATCGACAAGGTGCGCTCGACTTCCCCACCGAAGTCGGCGTGGCCAGGCGTGTCGACGATGTTGATGAGGAGATCCTTGTAGTGGACGGCGGTGTTCTTGGCAAGGATCGTGATGCCGCGCTCGCGCTCGAGATCGGTGTTGTCCATCGCGCGCTCGGCCACCCGCTCGTTAGCGCGGAACACGCCGCTCTGGTGCAGCAGCCCATCGACGAGCGTCGTCTTGCCGTGGTCGACGTGGGCGATGATGGCGACGTTCCGCCTCAGCGGGTTGGCGACGCCGGATTGAGCCAGCACCGAAGAGGAGCTTTCCGCGGGCGAAACCATCCTGTCAGTATACCGGTAGAACGGTCAGTCGATGGCCTGTCGCAGATCTGCCGGAGACATGAAGGACACCCGCAGCCCTTTCTGAGTCCGGTCGTACGCCGGCCCGGTCAGTGGACTGACAACGAAGTTCTTGCCCCTCGGATACATGGACCGAAACGCCTCCAACCCGCGCGTGTCGAACGCGTCTGGTCGCCACTTGCATTCGATGACGTCGGCGGCCGCGCGGCCGCGCGGCACGACGAAGTCCACTTCGCGCTGCTGTTTGTCGCGCCAGAAATGAATCCTGGGCACATCGGCGGCAATCAGCGCGTCGAGCACGACGTGCTCCCAGAGCGCGCCGCAATCTTCCGGTCGCAAATGATCCCAGCCGCGCGCGTGACAGACCAGCCCGGTGTCGAATCCGAACACCTTTGGCTGCGCGACGATCTCGCGGCGTCCGCCCGCTGAAAAGGGACGCAGCAGATGCACGACGTGCGTGATCTGATACACCTCCAGCCAGTTGGTGACGGTGGGACGGCTGATCTGACTCTCGGCGGCCAGTCTCGTGACGTCCAGCAGTCCGCCGCTCTGCCGCAGCAACAATTCCAGCACCCGCAGGAATCCCGCGCGCTTCTCCAGCCGGAAGAGCTCCTGCACATCGCGCGCGAAGTACGAATCCCGCCACTCGGCGTAAAAGTCCGGGCTGCGTTCCTTGGCGAGAAGCGCCTGCGGCAACCCACCCCGCAGCAGGCGTTGCCGCACATCCGTCACACCGAAGGCCGTCAGTTCCTCGTGCAGGACCGGCACGAGCTCAACCACGCGCTTTCGCCCCGCGAGGCTGTCCCGGAATTTTTGCGTGGCGGCCAACGTAGACGACCCGGTGGCCAGAATCTTGAGTTTGGGAAAGCCGTCTGCGCCGATCTTGAGCAGCCGGCTCGGATCGGGTAACTGGTGGATCTCGTCGAACACCACGATCCGTTCGTGGACCGAGCGGTAGAAGGTTTCCGGATCGCGCAGCCGCTCCGCGACGCTCGGCAGATCGCAGTTGAGGAACTGGGTATC
>MELA01000086.1 GCA_001767495.1 Acidobacteria bacterium RIFCSPLOWO2_12_FULL_65_11
CGCGCGGCGCTTGCGGCACCGTCAGTACTGCCGGTGACGCCCGCGAGGCCGGCCAGAGTCGTCACATCACCAGTCGCTGAGATCCTCCGAATCGTGTGGTTGCCGGTATCGGCCACATACACGTTTCCCGACAGATCGACGGCCACACCGCCGGGAGAGCTGAAGCGCGCTGCGCTCCCGGTGCCATCGAGGCTTCCGCCCGCGCCGGCCAGTCCGGCGAGCGTCGTGACCACGCCCGCAGCGGTGATCTTCCGGATCGTGTGATTGAGGCTGTCGGCCACATACACATTGCCGGAGATGTCGACGGCGATACCTTCGGGGTTGTTGAACCGCGCGGCGGCGCCCGTGCCATCCGCGCTGCCGGGGCTTCCCGCGGTTCCGGCGAGCGTCGTCACCACGCCGGCCGCCGTGATCTTCCGAATGGTGTCGTTGCCGAATTCAGTGACGTAGACCGTGCCCGCGCCGTCGACCGCCACGCCTCGTGGGAAGTTGAACGTGGCGGCGCTGCCCGTACCATCTGTGCTGCCTGCGCTGCCGGCCGATCCAGCGAAGGTGGTCACGACACCTCCCGGCGTAATTTTCCGGATCGTGTGAGCCGCCGTCGACACGTACACGTTGCCGGCGGAATCGACGGCCGCGCCGTACGGCGTCAGGAACCGCGCGGCGCTGCCGGCGGCGTCCACGCTGCCCGAAACGCCCGCCAGGCCCGCCAGCGTGGTCACCGTGCCATCGGCCGCGACTCTGCGAACGGTGTGGTTGGTTGAATCGGCGACGTACACCGCGCCGGCACCGTCAACGGCGACGTGGCGCGGGAAGAAGAACTTCGCGGCGCCGCCAACCCCGTCCGCGGCGCCAAAGCTCGTGGCGCCCGCCACGGTGGCCGTCACGCCGGCCGTCGTCACCGTGCGGATCATGTCGTTGCCGGAATCGGTCACCGTGATCGTTCCGGTCGTCGAGAGAAAGACGCCTCTCGGGAGATAGAAGCGCGCGACGTTGCCCGTGCCGTCCGTCGTCCCGGGTGCGGCAGCCAAGCCCGCCAGCGTCGTCACCACGCCCGTGGAGGTCACGACCGCACGGATGGTGTAATTGCTCGGGTCGGCCACATAGAGGATCGTCCCCGCGCTGTTGAGCGCAATCCCCAGCGGGAAGCTGAACCGCGCGGCGCTGCCGGTGCCATCGGTGCTCCCCGAAGGGCCGGCCGTCCCAGCCAGCGTGGTCACGACGCCGGCCGCCGTGATCCGTCGGATCGTGTTATTGGCGCTGTCCGCCACATAGACCGTGCCGGCAGTGTCGACGGCGATCCCTTCGGGATTGCTGAACCGTGCGGCGGGGCCTGTGCCGTCTGTGCTGCCCGAGGTTCCTGCCAGTCCGGCCAGCGTCGAGACGACGCCAGACGATGAGATGGTGCGGATGGTGTCGTTGCCGATTTCGGCGACGTACAGCGTGCCGGCGCTGTCCATGGCGACGGCGTACGGGAGATTGAAGCGCGCGGCACTCGCGAGGCCGTCGGCGCTGCCCGAATAGCCTGCCCTTCCGGCCACGGTTGTCACCACACCAGCGGGCGTCATCTTTCGAATCGTGTGGTTGGTGGCGTCGGCAATGTAGATGTTGTCCGCGGCGTCGATGGCCAGGCCTCGCGGGAAGTTCAACCGTGCCGCAGCGCCCGTGCCGTCGGCGCTCCCGACGCTTCCCGGCACGCCCGCTACCGTCGTCACGACGCCGGCCGCCGTGACCTTGCGAATCGTGTGGCTGTTGGCGTCAGCCACGTAGGCGGCGCCCGCGCTGTCGACGACGACTCCCCAGGGGAGGAAGAACCGGGCCGCGGTGCCGGTCCCATCGATGCTGTTGTGGCCGCCCGACCCGGCGAGCGTCGTGAAGGTCAACGTGCTCGTGACCGTCAGCGTGGCAGACGCGCTGGTGGCGACACCGCTTGAGCTGCTGGCCACGCATTGGAATCGATAGCCGCTCATCGCGGCGGTGACGCCGGTCAGCATCAGCGTCGACGTCGTGACGCCGCTGTAAGGTCCGGTGTTGGTCAGGTCGCTAAACGAGATTCCGCCGTCGGTCGAGACCTGCCACAGATAGCCAGGCGCCGGCGTGCCGATGGCCGCCACCGTGAACGACGCCGATCCTCCGACCGCGGCAGCTTGGCTCGACGGTTGAACCGTAATCACCGGCGCGCCGGCACTGTTCACCGTTAAGGTGGCCGCCGTCGACGTGGCCGATCCGGCACTGTTCGTCGCAATTGCCCGGTAGCGATACCCGGACAGCCCGGCCGTCGCACTGGCGATAAAGAGCGTGGGAGTCGTGACGTTGGCATACGGAGGCGTGTTCGTCAGATTCGCGAACGACACGCCGCCGTTGGTCGAGACCTGCCACTGGAACGTTGGCGTCGGCGTCCCGCTGGCGACGACCGTAAACGTGGCATTCTGCCCCTCGTCGACAATCTGGTTCGGGGGCTGGAAGGTGATTGTGGGCGGGACGCTCACGCCTGCGCCGGGCACACCCTTGCGGATCGTGTGATTGAAGGTATCGCCCACGAAGACCGTGCCCATGCCGTCGACGACGAGCGCGAAGGGGAAGGTGAAGCGGGCAGCGGAACCGGTGCCGTCTGTGGTGCCCGTCAGGCCCGGCGACCCGGCCAGCGTCGTCACGGTCCCGCCCGGCGTGACCCTGCGGATCGTGCTGTTGTCGGTGTCGGCCACATACACGAGGCCGGTGCTGTCGGCCGCCACACCCAGCGGACTGTCGAAGCGAGCCGCGCTGCCCGTGCCGTCCGTGCTGCCGGTGCTTCCCGCCTCGCCGGCGAGGGTTGTGACGGCGCCGGCGCTCGTGACCTTGCGAATCGTGCTGTTGCCCGTGTCGGCCACGTAAATGACGCCGGCGGGGTCGACCGCGATGCCGTAGGGCTGATAGAAGCGGGCCGCGCTGCCCGTCCCGTCCGTGCTGCCGATGTTTCCCGCCGCGCCGGCGAGGGTTGTGACGACGCCGGCGCTCGTGACCTTGCGAATCGTACTGTTGCCGGTGTCGGCCACGTAGATGGTGCCCGTGCCGTTGTCGAACGCCAGCGCGACCGGCGTGTTGAAGCGGGCGGCGCTGCCCGTACCATCCGTGCTGCCGGAGGCGCCCGCCAGACCCGCGAACGTCGTCACGGCTCCGGCCGGCGTAATCTTGCGAATGGTGTGGTTGGAGGTGTCGGCCACGTAGAAAGTGCCCGTGCTGTTGTCAACCGCCACGCCTCCTGGCTCGTAGAAGCGGGCGGCACTGCCCGTGCCGTCCGCGCTGCCGGAACTGCCCGCGAGCCCCGCGAACATGCTGACGACGCCGGCCGACGTGATCTTGCGAATCGTGTGATTCAACACGTCCGCCACGTACACCGATCCCGCGCTGTCAACCGCCACGCCGACGGGATTGTTGAAGCGGGCGGCGCTGCCCGTACCGTCCGCGCTGCCCGAGCTGCCTCCCAGGCCGGCGAACGTCGTGATCGTGAGAGGGTTGATGACGGTCAGCGTGGCGGTGTTCGACGTCGCGCTGTCCGCGCTGTTGGTGGCGACGGCACGGAACTGGTAGTTGTTGAGTGCGGCAGTCACGCCACTCACGGTGAGCGTCGCTGTCGTTACCCCGTCGTAGGGCGCGATATTGCTCAGGCTCGTCCAGCTGATCCCGTTGTCGGTCGAGACCTGCCATTGGAACGTCGGCGCCGGATAGGCGCTTGCCGCGGCCGAGAACGTGGCCGGGTAGCCCGCCGCCACCGTCGGGCTGCTCGGGTGCACGTAAAAGGCTGGCGCCGTCGGCGTGGTGTCGCCGGTGAAGATCAGATCGTCGTGATCGTTGTAGCTGCCCGTCGTGCACGCCGAGACACTTCCGCCGTAGCGGAATTGCGCGCGCACGGCCTGAAGTCCTCCAGCTGGGAGCACAAACGTCGTCGACAGGACCTGAGACACCTGACTGGCGGTCGGCGCGAGCGTGGCGACAAAGGTCCAGCTTGGACTGGTGGCGTCGGCCGCGTAATAGACGTCGAGTCGATCCGAGCCTGTGCTGAACACCCACACCGTCGTCTCAATCGTCACGGTCTTCCCAGGCCCGAGCGCCGAGCCGTCCGTTGTCGCAATCCTGAGGCGGTCGACCGATTCGTCGACGTGGAACGTGCCGGCTGTGCCGTCCGCGCACGAGTTGAGAATCGTGTTGGGTTGGTTCGGTTCCGCTCCTCCCGTCATTGAATCGCGGCCGAGGAGGAGGGTCGTTCCCGAATCGCAGCCCGCGGCGACCGACGCACACCTGGGCGCCTTGAGCGTCGAGTCGTAGGCCGCCTGCACGAACAAGGGGATGAGCGCGAAATCCGACGTCGTGGTCCCGCCCTGCACAACAGCCACGCCGGACACCGGCGACGCGGCCACGTATCCCGAGGCAGCGGCCGACAGCGTGTACGTGCCGGGCAGGACGATCTTCGTGTAGAGCCCCGTGGCGTCGGTCGTCGCCGACAGGCCGCCGGGGTTGATGCTCACGAGCGCGCCGGGAATTGGCGCGTTGGTGCTCGCGTCTCGCACGTGGCCGGAGAGCGTACCGTGCGTGAAGGTGAGCGCCAGATCGCTTGTCGTCGTGCCGCCGTTGGTGACAAGGACGCCGGTGGCGGCCTCGGTGGTGTAGTACTGCGCCGACGCCGTCACCGAGTACGTGCCGGGCGGCATCAACTGCGTGTAGAGACCGGTCGCGTCGGTGTAGACCGACGGGCCGTTGGGTGCGATAGTCACGAGCGCGTGCGCAATGGGCGCGCTGGTGTTCAGGTCTCGTACGTGCCCGGTGATCGTGCCCGCCAGCGCGCCGCCGCACGTCGGGATCCGGAAGCGGGCGATGCGCGTCACCCAGCCGACGATGCTCGAGGCCTGGCTGGCCGCCGTGTAGTACTCGGTCGTATACCAGAACGTGCAATCGTCGGTGGGATCGACGGTCATCGCGCTGTAGTCGCCCCAGCGGCCGGCCGTCCCGAGCTGCACGCCGCTGCCGGTCGCAATCTCGGCCTCTCCCTGAAAGAGCCCGTTGGGCGGATCGGTCGCCAGTCGCGAGGCATAGCGAATCGAGGGGAACGTCGTCAGGCTCGACACGCTGTAGCCGACGGCGAGGTTGCCCGCGCCGTCCATCGCGGCGCTCCCCATCCAGCGGTTGTCGGCGTCGGGCGCGAAGGTGGCCTGCTCGTTGACGGCAAAGGTGCCGCCGGGCAGCGGGCGACGGAACTCGTAGTACCGGATCGCGGCCTGGTGCCCGTCGACGGTGGTCGGATCCGGTCCGACGTTGATGGTGTGCGTCACGACCAGCGACTCGTGCGTTCCGAAGTTGCGATAGGCGAGCCGGTGCATCAGCAGGGGCTGGATGGCGTCCAGATAGTGGCTCGCCGTAGCGGGCGGCGGCTGCTCGATGACGCGCCGGCCGGCGCTGATGGGGCTCCTCAGATCGAAGCTGGTCACGGTCACCGGGCTCCCGGCCACCTCCGTGAAGGTCGACGCCGAGGGATTGGCGAAATCAACGTGGAACCCGAAGAGACGAACCGTATTGTCGGTGTCGCCGAGCGTCGCGAAATAACTGGGCGTGCCCGCCGCGGGCGGCGTCGTGCCGTCGAGGTCGGCGGGCAGCACGCCGTAGTAGCCCGTCCCCAGATTGAAGTAGATGTAACTCGCGCTCGGATCGCCCGCGAGCATCTTGGCGCGATCGAAGGCGAACACGCCGGCGCCGGCAAACGTGGCGCCGTTTGTAAACTGGTTGTCCGTCATGTAGTACGCGTCGGGCCACATGCCGAGCTTGGGGTAATCGTTGAGGTGGCTCCCCGGCATGATGAAGTCGTACGCGAAATACTGGCCGGTGGGATCGCCGGTCGTCGAGACGGCGACGCACTCGTGGTAGGGAGGCGACGAGGGGCTCGCGAAGGCGAACTGGCTCAGAATCCAGCGATCGGCGAGCTGGTCGTACAGCACGATCGGGTCGCCGTTGTCGTTGGTCGAGCAGATGCCGCCGAGCGACGCAAACAGGCTGCTCAGCTTGAACGCCGGCGTCAGCAGCGTGCCCGACTTGTCGTAGATCCCCACCAGGCGGTTGACCATCTGCACGTAGTGGCTCTTGCCGACTTCGCCGTTGGTGTCGGGCGGATACCCGCGGCTGCCGTAGACGTTCTGGTTGTCCTGGCTGCTCAGTCCGTCAAAGCTCGTCGTCGTGCCCAGCGCGAGCGCGAAATCCCGCGTGGTCGTGTTCCCGTTGGTCACGACCACGATCGACGCGACCGCGGATAAATAGTTCGGGGCCGAGGCGGTCACCGTGAACGTCCCCGGCGGCACGGCTCGTGTGTAGAGCCCGGTCGCATCGGTCGTGGCCGTTAGCCCGCCGGGACTGACGCTGACAAGCGCGTTGGCAATCGCGGCGCTCGTCACCGCGTCGGTCACGTGACCGGTGAGCGTGCCGGCGGTGACCGTCAGGGTGGCGGCCGCGCTTGTCGCCGCGCCGGCGCTGTTTGTCGCGACCGACCGGTACTGCGCGCCGTTGAGGCCGACGGTGGCGCCCGTCACGACGAGCGTGGCGCTGGTCGTGCCGCTGTAGGGCGCCGTCTCGGTTAGTGTGGTCCAGGAGGTGCCGGCGTTGGCCGACACCTGCCACTGATACCCAGGTGCCGGAATGCCGCTCGCGGCCACCGTGAACGACGCATCCCCTCCGGCGGCGACAATCGTGCTCGCCGGCTGCGTCAAGATCGAGGGCGGCACGGTCACCGGCAGCGTAAAGTCGGTGGGCGTCACGGCACCGTTACTGACGTTCACGCCGGCGATCGACTGGCTGCCGTGACCGGGCGGTGCCGAGGCCGTCAGCGTGTACGTCGCCGGTGGCACCGACTGCGTGTAGAACCCGGTCGCGTCGGTGTAGCTCGTAAAGCCGTCCGGCATGGCGGTGATCTTCGCGTTGGCAATCGGCGTGTTTGTCCCGACTTCACGCACCGAGCCGGTGATGGTGCCGGCGGGATCGCCCACGCACCCGGGGAACTTGAAACTGCCGATGCGGGTCAGCCAGCCTGCCGTGCTCGAGGTCTGGCTCACGGCCGTGTAGTACTGGTTCGTGTACCAGAAGGTGCAATCGTCAATGGGATCCACCGTCAGCGCGCTGTAATCCCCCCAGCGGCCGGTCGTGCTGAGCTGCACGCCGCTGCCGTCAATCACCGTGGCTTCCCCCTGATGAAGGCCGTTTGGCGGATCGGTGGCGAGCCGGCCCGCATAGCGCATCGAGGGATACGTCGTCATGCTCGACACGCTGTAGCCGATCGCGAGGTTGCCCTGCTTGTCCATCGCGGCGCTTCCCATCCAACGATTGTCGGCATCGGGAGCAAACGTCGCCTGCTCGGGCACCGTGAAGACGCCGCCCGGCAGGCTGCGACGGAACTCGTAGTAGCGAATGGCCGCCTGATGGCCGGCCGCGTTGACAGGATTCGCGCCGACGTTGACCGTGTGCGTCACGACCAGCGATTCTCGCGTGCCGCCAAAGTTGCGGTACGCGAGCCGGTGCATCAGCCGGTCCTGAATCGCATCAAGGTAGGCCGTCGAGCCGGCCGGCGCCGGCTGCTCGATGTCGTTGCGGCCGGTGGGACTGCGCGTGTCGAAGATCGCCACAGCCACCGGGCTTTCGGGCCGCTCGATAAACGTCGACGCGGCGGGATTGGCAAAGTCGGCGTGGAACGCGAAGAGGCGCATCGTATCGGTGGCGCCGCCGCTCGCGAAGTAGCTGGTCCGCGTGCCGAGCATCGCGAAGTAATTGGGCGTGCCGGCCGGCGGCGGTGTCGGGCCATCGAGGTCCGCGGGGAGCATCCCGCCCAGATTCGCGCCGACGGCGAAGTACGCGCCGATGTTGAAGTAGAGAAAGCTGGCGCTCGTATCGCCCGCGAGCATCTTGGCGCGATCGAAGGCGAAGACCCCGACGCCGGCAAATCCGCCCGTCGTCGTGAACTGGTTGTCCGTCATGTAGTACCCGTCCGGCCACACGCCAAGCTTGCTGTAGTCGTTGAGGACGCTGCCGGGCATGACGAAGTCGTACACGTGGTACGCGCCGGCGGTCGGCACCGGATCGGCTGTGGTCGACACGGCGATGCACTGGTGGAAGGGCGGTGTCGACGGGCTCGTGAACGCAAACTGCGTGAGGAGCCACCGATCGGCAAGCTGGTCGTAGAGGACGATCGGGTCGCCGTTGTTATTGGTCGAGCAGATGCCACCGAGCGACGCAAACAGGCTGCTCATCTTGAAGGGCGGTGTGACGGGCACGCCCGAGCCTGACTTGTCGTACACGCCGACCAGATTGTTGACCACCTGCACGTAGTGGCTCTTCCCGACCTCGCCGTTGGTGTCGGGCGGCACGAACCGGCTGCCGTAGGCGTCGAAGTTGTCCTGACTGCTCACCCCGTCGAAGCTGACACCGGTGGCGGGCATGTTGGGCGCCGGCGCAAGATCCTGAAGCGCGCCGTCCGGCTCGGGACCGTCCGTCGCATTCGCTCGTGCTGTCGTAGTGTCCGGCTTTAGCCGGACCTCTGGACCCAGCGGCAACTCGTACAGAGGCTTGACGACGATCGCGGATCCCGTCGTGCCGATCGCGGGA
The DNA here is from genome assembly GCA_001767495.1 of Acidobacteria bacterium RIFCSPLOWO2_12_FULL_65_11. Classification (GTDB taxonomy): domain Bacteria; phylum Acidobacteriota; class Vicinamibacteria; order Vicinamibacterales; family CAVVIG01; genus 2-12-FULL-65-11. The sequence goes on from MELA01000086.1 coordinate 8,614, forward strand.
GCCTCTTCGGCGAGATCGGCGACGCTTGGCGAGAGACCCACGCCGGCCGGGTACCCGACGAAGGGTCCGGTTTGAGCGGCCGAGGGTTGCTGGGCGGGGACGCCGGCCTGCTGCAAGGCGGCCAGGCCGGCTACGAGGAGCGCGAGCGTCGCGACGCTCGCGAAACGACGTGCGGGGCGCCGCCGAGGCGGTATCAGTGGCACTTGGTGACGCGCGGCGTGGCGCCGCGCCTCAGCGTGAACGTACCAACGGTCTGCTTCGACTCGGTGAGGGTCACCTCGAGCGTCATCGTCTCGCCATCAACCCGTCCCGCATAGCGCGCCGGCTTGCGATCGGCCTCTTCGCCCTCGCGGACGGGTCCAGGGCGCTCCTGGATGAACACGCCATCGGCGGCGAAGCGACCGCCGCCGTCGACGGTGAGCGGAGCGGCGATGTCGCCCGACGCGCAGTCGAGCTCCGCGTGCGCACCGGTGTCGGTCACCGCGAGCGCGATCCCCTGACCGCCCCAGGTGCCGGTGGGCACGCGGCTCTGGGCGGTGACGCGCGCATCGGATTGAGCGGCGGCTGGCGTTGCGGCCGGGCCGGAGGCAGGGCGCATGACTGGCGCAGACCTGTCACGCGCGCGCGGCGTTTCGGGAGGCAGATCGGAGACGCGCGGCGTGACGCCAAAGGCTACCGCTCGGCCCACGACGGGCACGAGCGGTGTTTCGACTGCCGCCGGATCGGTGAGCGGCGTGGCTTGGGGGCGCGGGCCCAGCGCCCACCAGGTCGCGACGCTGCCGAGCGCCACGAGTGCCGCGGCAGCGGCGCCGACGAATGCGCGCCTCACGCGGGGAGGACGATCGTCGAAGATGGGCACCGGAGAGGCTGCCCATTGCGCCACAGGCGGGCGGCCAAGTCAAGCATGCTCACGCGCTGTGTCAAGGCGAAATAGAAATGTCCCCGTTC
>MELA01000087.1:0-8901 GCA_001767495.1 Acidobacteria bacterium RIFCSPLOWO2_12_FULL_65_11
GTCGGCTTTCAGGAGGTCAGCACGGACGAGAACATCGGCAAGCTGTCACTGGTCGGCGTGGGGATGCGAACCCATTCGGGCGTGGCGGCGAAAATGTTCGAGACGCTGGCGGCCGAAGGCATCAACATCGGGATGATCTCGACGAGCGAGATCAAGATCTCGGTGCTCGTCGAGGCGGCCAAAGGCGAGCAGGCGCTTCGCGCCGTGCACGGCGCGTTTCTTGGGTGACCTTCATCGGACTTTCTTCGGATGTCGTGTCCGGCTTCAGCCGAACCTTAGGGCCGGTTCGGCGCGCAGGACCGCGTGTCGGTGTTCATGTCCGCCAGCTCGGCCACCATCATCGACGTGCCGCGGGCGACCCGCCCGCCGCGCCCGGCGCGAACAAACGTGCTCGTCTCGTCGAGCGGCAGCATCCGGACGTTGCCGCAGAACGCGTTCCAGGTGCGGTACAGCCTCAAGTACTGCTCGACGTTCGACACGTAGAACGCCGAGACCGTCGCGCCTTTGTCCGTCAGGTACTTGCCGATGGCGCGGATGGCCTTCTGACCGGCGAAATCGCCCACGACCGGGACGACAGCGTTGCGCGTCTGGAGATCTTTCACGAGGAGAAACTTCTCTTCATCGGCGAGGTAGCCGCGGGGCTGCCCGGTCGCATCGGTGGCGACCATCAGGTCGAGGTAGGTCGGCTCGTATCCGCCGCCAAAGCCGTCCGACGAGGAGTACTGCAGGCCGGGCCCGAACTTGAAGAAGGCATTGTAGACGTACTCGATACCCTTGAGGTCGTCACTCGAGAGCGCGAGCCGGTGCTTGACGACGAGGTGGTTCTGGACGGCCTTCAGATTCTGGTCGTACAGTGCCTCGGTCGCTTCCACTGTGGCAAACGCCGAGAAGATCTCGGCGATCGTTGCCCTCGCGGTCAGTCCTTCGGGCCGTTTGCGCGAGAACAGCCGCGAGACGAACTCGGCCCGATCCGCCGACATCTCGAACAGTGCCTTGTAGACCAGGTGTAGCTGCAGATTGCCGCGGCGGATGTCGACGATGAACGCCATCGCCGGCCGAATCGCCGCGATGTAGGTGAAGTTCTGCTCCGGCCCGACGCCGATGTAGGCGCGGCCGGGCGCGGCCACCTCGATCAGTTCGGGAATCACGTATTGAAACCGCACCTCATTGGACAGCAGATTGTCGGAGCGGAAGGTGCCGCCGGCCTCCGAGGAGTCTGACACGAGCTTCCAGAATTCCCGGTCGGTGAGCCGCGCCGGCAGCGCCTCGGCTTGGGCCGACGCCCGTAGGTCGAGCACGAGAGGCGTCGCCCCGAGGCACGCGGCGACAAGGGCAGCGCCGAACAGCGGGAAGACGCGTCGACCGATGCGCATGATGACCGCCCAGTTATACGCCCTTCGGTCCGGCGAGCGCAATGAAAACAGGCGTCGACCGGCGGCCGTCCGCGTTACACTCGCCTTGTCGATATCTGCGAATCTCCATGATCGGGACCGAACGGGGAGCCATCGTGCCGGGCGCGTCGCTGTGACGAGGGACGAAGCCAGCGACCTGCTGCGCCGGTACCACCGGGCCCACAGCGCGCGCGACCTCGACGCCCTCATGCGCCTGTACGCCGAGGACGCCATCGTGTTCAGCCCGATCTTCAAGACCCTCCACGGTCGCGCGGCCATCAAGCGGTCGTTCGAAGACTTCTTCACGCTCGCGCCCGACTACAGTGTCTTTCCGGAAGACCCGCCGTTCATCCATGAAGGCGACCGCGTGGCGGAAGTCAGCACGGCCAGTGCCACGTATTCCGACGTGCTCTTTGGCCTGCCGCCCACGGGACATCGCATCGAGTATCAGATCGTCCGGCTGCTGACGTTTCGTGACGCCCAGATCGTGGTGGAGCAGCGGCTCTACGATCTGGCCGGGGTGCTCGAGCGGATCGAGAAGGCGCGCGTGGATGACGAGCTGCAGGTCGCCTCCGACATCCAGCGCGCCCTGCTCGCGCGGACCCGACACGTCGGCGCCCACTTCGAGGCGGTCGGCCGCTCGCGGCCCAGTCGCGCCATCGGCGGCGACTTTTTCGAGTACGGGGACTGGGCGTCGGGGGCGTTCGGGCTGGCGCTGGGAGACGTGTCGGGGAAGGGACCGGGCGCGGCGCTGCTCGGCGCGATGCTGCAGGGCATGTTCAGCATGGAAGTGGACGTGGATCACAGCCCGTCGGCGACGCTCGCCCGCATGAACCGCGCGCTCGTCAGCCGCCGGATCGAGCCTCGGTTCGCGACCGTGTTCTACGGCGTCCTCGCTCCCGATGGGGGATTTGGCTACGCGAGCGCGGGTCACCTGCCGCCGCTCGTGGTCCGCCGGGGAGGCGGCGTCGAGCGGCTGTCAACGGGTGGTCCGATGCTGGGGGTCTTTCCGGCGGCGGAGTTTCCCGACTACACATGCCGGCTCGAGCCGGGGGATTCGGTCGTCGCGTTTAGCGACGGCGTCACGGAGGCCACGCGCCTCGACGGTGCAGAGTTCGGCGAGGAGCGGCTCATGGCGGCCGCCCGGGCGAACCGGGCGCTTGAACCCACCGCGCTCGTCGACGCGCTGTTTGCCGCCGTGAGGGACTTTGCCGGCGACATCGCCCCGAAAGACGACATCACGGTGGCTGTCGTACGGATTTCGTAGTGTCCGGCTTCCGCCTTCGCGCGAACGCTTCGGCGAGACTCGCCGTAGCCTTGGCGAGGGCGGTCAGCATGGGGCAGCAGGTTGAAACGAATACGCGGCTGCAGTCGGGCCAACGGATCAAGGTCGCCCATCGTTCACATCGGTCTCCGGGGAGGTCCCGCGTGGAACCCGCACTCGAACTCAAAGCGGTGACCAAGACGTTCGGCGAGATGCGGGCGGTCGACACCCTTCATCTCGTTGTCCCGCGCGGCGCGATGTACGGCGTCATCGGCCCGAGTGGCGCCGGCAAGACGACGGCCATCCGGATGATCATGTCGATTCTCTTCCCTGATTCCGGCGCCCTGTCGGTTCTGGGACGGTCCTCGGCACTCGACGCGAAGGACCGGATCGGGTACCTGCCGGAGGAGCGCGGCGTGTACCGCAAGATGCGGGTCGGCGCGTTCCTCTCGTACATCGGGCAGTTGAAGGGTGTGTCCGCCGAGGACGCATCGGTGCGAGCCTCGCGCTTGCTGGCGCGTCTCGGTCTCGCCGAGACCGAGAGGAAGAAGCTCGAGGATCTGTCCAAGGGCATGCTTCAACGCGTGCAGTTTGTCGGCGCGATCATCAATCAGCCCGACTTACTGATTCTCGACGAGCCGTTCGGCGGGCTGGATCCGCTGAGCGTCCGCCTGCTCAGGGACCTCATCGCGGAAGAGCACCGGCGCGGAGCGACCATCCTTTTTTCGACGCACATCATGGCGCACGCCGAGGAAATGTGTCAGCACGTCGTCATGATTCACAAAGGCCGCAAAGTGCTTGACGAGCCGATGGTCGGGCTCCGGCGCCAGTACGATACGCGGACGATCCGGCTCGAGCCGCTCGATCCGCGCGCCGATCTCTCACCGCTTCGCACGCTCGCCGGCGTGGAGCACGTGAACGTCGTGGATGAGGGGTGCGAGATTCGAATCGGCGCTGGCACCGACCCCGCGGATGCGATTCGGTCGGTCGCCGCCATTGTTGCGCCCGCCCGCATCGAGCTGGCGCGGGTCAGGCTCGAAGATGTGTTCATCAGGCTCGTGACCGAGGGCGATGGTGCCCAGGAGTCCGAGAGCGTGCTTCGCGCGAACCTGCAGGGACTTGAACAGGTGTCATAACCGTAGTGTCCGGCTTCCTTCATGACTGTAGCGTCCGGCTTCAGCCGGACCTGAGGGTCCGCCTAGAGGCGGACACTACAGGTTCGGAGAGGTTAGGAGGGACCGTATGAAGAAAATCGGTCTGATCGCCGCTCGCGAGTTCGTCACGACGGTCACGACCACGGGCTTCCTCATCGGGCTGCTGATCATGCCGGCGCTCTTCGCCTTGGTCGGCCTTCTCGCGCCGCGGATCCTCAACGCACGATCGCCCCAGGTGCGCGGAGACGTCGCCCTCATCGACCTGACGGGGCAAGTTACCGGCGAGCTGCGCACCTCGCTCGATCCGGCCACCATCGAGGCCAGGCGGGCCGAGAACCTCCGTCGAACGATGGGGGAGGCGGTGCCCGGTGTGGGACAAGCCACTTCCGCGACTGCGGCTGCACAGAGAGCCATCGGCGGACAGGTCCCCGCACTGCGGATCGTCGAGCGGCCTGCCGGTGCCACCGAGGCTGACGTCCAGCGCGAGAAAGACTGGCTCGTCACCCAGGCGGCCGACGAGCGCCATCTCGCGCTCATCGTCATTCATCCGGACGCCATCGTGCGGGCCGGGGGCAGGCCGGAGTTCGGCTCGTACGATCTTTATGTGTCGGCGACCCTGGACGATGCCACCGAGTCGGTGATCTACGAGGGCCTTCGGCTGGCGATCGTCAGCGCGCGCCTTGCCGCCAGCAACCTGGATCGCGTGGCTATCGAGGCCACGATGCGCGTGGCACGGCCGCAATCGGTGATCGTGGCCGCCGATGGAGAGCAGCGGGCCCAGCGTGGATTCACCCGCACGCTGCCGTTCATCCTGGGTATCCTGCTCTTCATGGGCGTCATGGTCGGCGGACAGACGCTAATGACGTCCACGATCGAGGAGAAGTCGAGCCGCGTGGTCGAGGTGCTGCTGGCCGCCGTGTCTCCGCTCGAGCTGATGGCCGGCAAGCTCCTGGGTCAGCTCGGGGTCGGCTTGCTCGTGATGGCGGTCTACGTGGGTCTCGGGATCCTGGCGCTCTTCCAGTTCGCGATGCTGGGCCTGCTGGACCCCATGCTCGTCGTCTATCTGCTCGTCTTCTTCCTCATCACGTATCTCGTGTTTGGCGCGCTGATGGTCTCCATTGGCGCGGCCGTCAACCAGATGGCTGAAGCGCAGGCGCTCATGGGGCCCGTGATGCTGCTGCTCGTTGCGCCCTACATCCTGACGCCGGTCATCGGCCGCGCACCCAACTCCACCTTCAGCGTCGTCGTCAGCTTCATCCCGCCCGTGAACACCTTCGCGATGATGGCCCGCCTGGCCTCCGGCACGCCGCCTCCTGCGTGGCAGGTCTGGCTGACGGTGCTGGTGGGCCTGGCGGCCGCCTGCGCGGCGGTGTGGTTCGCCGCCAAGGTCTTCAAGATCGGCCTGCTCATGCACGGGAAGCCGCCGAACTTTGCGACGCTCGTTCGGTGGGCCAGGGCGGCGTGACCGACGCCCACTTCTCCTCGTCACCCATCTTTCGCCAGCCTGGGACGTAAGCGGTCATCAACGCCTTGAACAAACGCCCGTGGTTGTGAACCCTCAAATGCAGCAGCTCATGAACGATCACGAAGACCGCCACGACGATTCAGGTGCACGGCACGGGACCGACGATCCTCAACTATGTGATCCGGCTGACGATCCGAGCAAGAAATAGATTCGGTCACCCCGGACGACGTCATTGACAGCGAGTTGGCCGGCCACGATAATCGCCACACTGTAATCCGGCAAGGCAGTGGAGGACTTATGAAGAAGGCGGTTCGTTACGCGACGCTTGCAGCGGTGCTTGTCCTGATGGCGGCGTCCCAGGCGCTGGCCCAGGCCAAGATCAAGATTGCGATCTGGGAATTCGAGAATCATGCCGAGAATCGCTACTCGTTCTGGAACGATCTCGGGCCGGCCGCCCGGAATCAGATCGACACCGAGTTCTCCGAGAATCCGATGTTGTCGGCGAAATTCAGCGTGATCGAGCGCCAGCAGCTCGGCCTGATCCTGAAGGAACAGGGGCTCGCGGCGTCAGGCGCGCTCGACCCGCAAACCGCCGCCAGGGCGGGCCGCATCCTCGGCATCAAGTACATCCTCACCGGCGCGATCGACAAGTTCGCCATCAACAACACGCGGGCCGGCCTCAGCAGGCTCGGCGGTATCGGCGGCAACGTCCAGCAGGCGAACGCGACAATCAACATCCGCTTGATCGACACGACGACGGCCGAGCGTCTCGTCTCGGTGTCGGCCGACGGCGAGGTGAAGAAGGGAGGCGGATTCGCCGCAGGCGCGAGCGCGAGCCGCGAGGCCGAATGGGGCATCGCCAGCGAGACGATTCAGGCGACCGCCAAGTCCGTCGCGGCGAAGTTTGCGAGCGACGGGAACCTGGCCAAGCTGTCCGCGGCTATCGTCCCGGCGACCGCCGAGGGCGTGATCATCAAGGTCGAAGGCCAGCAGGCGTGGATCAACATCGGCGCCTCAGCGGGCGTGAAGGCAGGCGACAAATACACGATTTTCTCCGTCGGCGAGGCGCTGATTGACCCGGTCACCGGTGCGAATCTTGGGTCTGACACGAAACAGACCGGCACCGGATCGGTGAGCGACGTGCAGGAGAAGTTCGCGATCGTCACCTTCACCGGGACGGCCAAGGCGAAGGATTCGGTAAGGAAACAGTAACAAGGAAGTCTCAAGTCTCAAGTTTCAAGTCTGCCAGACTTGAGACTTCAGGCTTGAGACTTACGGCCGCGTTAGTGTTTCCTGCAGCGCGGGCCTACTGCCGTCGCTTCTTTGAGAACGCGCGCACGCTCTCGACAACCCCATCCGCAATCAATCCGGCGTTCTCGTCAAGGCGAGCGCGGCCAAACTGCGCGTCAAAACTGAACGTCCGCGCCGGTGGCATGGCGACAACATCGCCTTCCTTCGTCTCGCCGGTCAAGTCCACCGAGTACGTGCGCGTCGCAAGCGTCGTCCCGAAGTTCTGGCTGACGCGATCCTGCAGCACCGTGGCGGTGGCCGTGACGACGATCGCGGCGCGGTCGGCGTTGCGAACAGCAGGTAGATTGTTGCGTTCGAGGGCCCGATCCAACGAGGAGCGAACGGCCGCGCAGACCTCGATCGCGCCGGCGCATTGGAAAAAGACCGGTGGATTCTCCGGAAATGCCGCCTGCGCTACTCCCTGAGCTAAAGAAGGACTCGCCGCCGCGGGTGCCGCTTGCCCTCGTGCGGGCGTGTCGGCTGTCGTCGCGGGTGCCGGCGGCCGACTCGCGCGAGCCTGAACATCTGGAGTGGGCGAGCCCTGCGAGCCCTGTGAGACTTGCTCGGCTGGTGGTCCTTCGGCCGGTGTCGCCGGCGCGCCGCCGGACGTCGCAATGTCGGCGCCGCTGCCGGTCGGGCCGCTCTCGGTAGCCTGCGCGTTCCCGGTCGTCGGCGGTGCCGGCGTCGCAGGCTCGGTGGACGCGGGAGGTGGCGCGGCGGCTCCGGTGTCGCTCGTTGCCGTCCCGGCGGGCGATGGTCCTCTTCCCAGTCGCAGAGCGCCGACGCCTATCAGCAGGAGCACGGCGGCTGTCGCCACCGCCAGCCAGATCGCACCACCGCGCGGAGTGCGCGCCCCAGGCGATTCCACAGATGCAGGAAGGACGGTGCGCCCCGCCGTCGGGATTGTTGGAGCGGTTGATGAAACTCCTGACGTGGCCCGGGGCGCAGTGGGTGTTGCCATCGGCACGGTGAGCGTGGACCCGCGCGCGACGCTTGCCCGGTCCATTCCGGTGTCGACGCGACCGAGTGCCTCGCCCAACGCTTCGGCACTCTCGAACCGCTTCGCAGGATCCTTTTCGAGACATCTGAGCGCCATCGCCTCGAGCGCCGGCGACAGCGCGACGTCGGGCTTGCGGCGAGAGGGCGGCTCTGGGACCTCGGTCATCAGCTTGATGAGCAGGGCGGGAGTCGACGGATCGGTGAAGGGCACCTCGCCGGTCAGCATTTCGTACAGGATGGCGCCGAGCGAATACAGATCGGTGCGGCCGTCGACGTCGGTGCCTGCCGCCTGCTCCGGCGCCATGTACTGCGGCGTGCCCAGCGCGAAACCGGTTCTCGTGAGCTGTGTGGCCGAGTCGTCGAACGTTTTGGCGATGCCGAAGTCCAGCAGCTTGGCGACCTCGCGATGCTCGGTGTCGGTCGCGAGCATGATGTTCTGAGGCTTCAGATCGCGATGAATGATGTTGTGCTTGTGTGCGAGGGCGAGCGCGCTCGCCACTTCGCTCAAGATCCTCACGATCCGCGCCGCGCCCATCGGCCCCCTCTTCCGGATCACGTCCTTGAGGCTGGGTCCGTCAATGAGCTCCATTGCGATGTACAGCGTACCGTCGTCCGCCTGGCCGAGATCGTACACGCTGACGATGTTCGGGTGGCTCAAGTTGGAGGCGGCGCGGGCTTCACGCTGAAAGCGCGCCACGATGTCGGGCGATGTGACCAGATCCGGCTTGATGAGCTTCACGGCCACGGTCTTGTCGAGCATGATGTGCGTGGCCCGATACACCGAGCCCATGCCGCCGTGACTGAGGAAACTCTCCAGGCGGTACTTGCCATCGAGCACGCGACCGGCCTGCGGATCCTGCGTCGCCGCCTCCACCGGGAGCACCGTGCCGTCTTGCGTGCAGATGCGCGTGGTTGACGTGTACGAGGCGCCGCATGTGGGACAGGTGGCCATCGGTCGGGGCATTATGGGAGATCGCTCCCAAACGAGCAAGCGACGAGGGACCGCGTCGGCAGTCGGCAGTCAGCAGTCGGGACAATCCGCAATCATCAATTCACCGTCGCATCACCGCCGTAGCCCCGCCGTCCAGTTCATCACGACCGTGATGGGCGCCGGCACGGCTTGCTCCGGGAGCGTGTTGACCAGGAACCGTTGACCGTCTGCGGTGACGTCGTACGGCCAGCCTGGTCCGCCTCGGCGAATCTGAAAGAGCTGCTTGACCTCGCCGACCTCGAAGCTCGATCCTTTTCCGTTCACTGAAGCCGCCATCAATGTGCCATCGGCTGCGAGATAGAAGATCTCAGTGCCGTTGCGCCGCCACCGTGGAAAATCGCCGCCGG
>MELA01000087.1:8953-19972 GCA_001767495.1 Acidobacteria bacterium RIFCSPLOWO2_12_FULL_65_11
GCCACTTCCCGCCGGGCCCCGGGAAGGGGACAACGTAGATCTCGAAGGGGCCCGCACCGGAGTCATTGGAACGGTAGGCGACCGTGGCTGGTGATTTCGAATTGCCCGAGTTTAGCGCCAGGGACGATGGGCATCGTGCAGTGCGGCTATTCTAGATCAGTCGGCTCGGTGCCCCCGGTCGGTAGTGCACGGCGCGACATCCGGGTAGCGCTCCGGTATACGAAGGCGGACCTTGAAGATTGACTGTCCGTCAAGTGACAGACATCGGCCAGGGCGGGACGAAGTCGAACGCGACAAAGCGCCGGATGCGCGTGAAGTCGCGCTCGTTGTCGGTGACCAGGATGCAACCGGCTTCGCGACACGAGAGCGCCAGCAGAATGTCGTTGCCGAAGGCCTTCGACACGCGGCTGACCTCCAGACCTTCCTTCCGCGCGATCTCGGCCAGTACATCGCCGGATCGATGCCACGAGCGGGCGGATGGCGTCATCACACGAGCTGCGCGCTCGAAGATGTCGATTACGTGGCGCTCGAGCGATTGGCGATCTCGAGCCGTACGCGCGCCCGAGCGTAGCTCCTGCGCAACGACCGCGCTCAGATACTCGAACGGCGCGAAGACGCGATGGAATTGCTGGAGCGCCTGGTTGGCGGAAGGTTCACGAAACCCCTGGATGAAGAGGTGCGTGTCGAGCACGTACTTGCGGTCACGCCGCGTCACTGTTCTCGGTCGGATTCAGCGATCGCAATCCCCAACATCGAGCGTGTGCCGTCGACAAGCTGACGCTGGAACACCACCAAATCGAGCGCCCGTTCGATGGTCTCGGTAGCCGTGGCCGCTCCCAGCGCGCGCTTCGCCGCGGCGAGTTTGGAGAGCGTCAGCCGAAAGGTGCGTGGCGCCCGTCGGGCTGACAACCGGCGCTTCTCGCGGGCGATGGCGGGCATGCCGACAGTGTATTTACGGTGTCGGAGATCTGTCAATACGCTGAAGCCTGACCGTCTACGACCAAGCAACCGGATCGGTCATAATCTCTAGCTGTGAAGACACGGTTGTTCGAAGTCGCCAGCGAGGACCGTCGCCGGATCCTCGAGAGACTGACCGACGAGCTGCGCAGGGCGCACGGCGTGGTGTTCGCGTACGTGCACGGCTCGTTTCTGGCCGGCGGTCCCTTCCACGACATCGATGTCGCCGTCTATCTGGCGGCACCGGACAAGGCCTCGCAGGCCCTCGATCTTGCCGGCCGATTGAGCCAGGTTACCGGTTATCCCATCGACGTACGCGTGCTGAATGAGGCGCCGGTGCCATTCCAGTTCAAAGCCCTGCAAGGCACGCTCCTCGTCAGCCGAGACGATCGGCAGTTGGCCGATTTCATTGAGCGGGTCGGACCGCGATACCTTGACATCGCGCCGATCCTGCGCCGCGCGGCGCGCGAGGCGTTCGTGCGATGACGCTCGACGCCGACCTCGTCCGCTCGCGCTGCGGCGGCGGCCGGCACCTTCAGAAGGCCCCTGAGGACTACGCGGCTTGTTTCGGTGTGCTTCGCGAGGCCGGGCTCGTGCCGGCGGAACTTGCTGAGCGGCTGCAGCAGATGGCGCGATTTCGCAACCTGCTGGTGCACATCTACTGGAAGCTGGACTATGGCCAAGTCTACGAAATCCTACAGCGGAACCTCGGCGATCTGCGTCAGTTTGCGTCGATCGTCGCGGCCCTCATCTAACCCGACAGGCAAATCCGCGATCAACAATCAGCAATCATCAATTCACGATTGCGTTACCGCGTCGCACGAACGCGCGCCTTGAGCTCTTCGAACCAGTTCGTGACGAGCACCAGCTCGGTGGGTGGCTCCGGCCGTGGGTCGAGCGGTTGCACCATCAAGAAGCGCTGCCCGTTGGCCGTGACGTCGAAGCTTCTAATTGGAGCCGCCGTCAATTGGTATCGGCCTTCGAACAGTTTGCGAGGTATCCCGGCGGAGAATCCGGCGGGCGTGCTCTTGACTGGAACCGCCATCAAGCTCACGAGGTCCCGCGCTATGGAGGAGCCATAAAACAGCTCTGATCCATCGAATTTCCACGCAGGATCTCTCCCGCCACCGGTTGACACCTGCACTCGCGACCCGGGCCCAGGATATGGCCTGACGAATACCTCTTCTCGACCGGCTTCGTTCGAGGTGTAGGCTAGCCACCGGCCGTCAGTCGAGAACGCAGGGAACCGCTCGTCGGCTGGGGTCTGCACGACCGGTCGCGGCCGGTGGTCGGCGCTACCGACGTCGAGGACCCAGATGTCGTTCCCCGTCGCAGGATGAGTCTGAACAAACGCGAGAGCGTTGCCATCTGATGACCACGAACTTGGTCTCTGCTGATACTCACTTGTGGTGAGCCGCTCCGATTCACCAGTGCCGTCGGCCGACTTCCAAAACAAGTTCAGCCTCCCGCCGACGGCAGATGTGAAAGCGATCCGCGCTCCGTCAGGTGACCAGATGTTCCAAAAGCCCTGTTCCTCTCCGGTCGTCAGCGGTGTGACCGTGCGTCGCGGTACGTTGTAGATCCAAACGCGTTGGTTCCCTCTGGCCCCTGGCGCTTGCGTGAACACCGCCACGCGCTGGCCATCAGGGGCAAGCCGTGGAGCGAGATACTCTCTCGGGGGCGCTGCCAACGCTTCAACGGTTCCGTTCCGATCGACCCACACCAGTGCCCGCTCTTGGTCGGGCGCAATCCCGCCCGTGGCATAGATGAGTGTTCCGCGATCGGCCATGGCAAACTGGCCTGCTCCAGAGTCGGCGTTGAAATTCCCCATGGCCACAGCCTGCATCACTCCGTCAATCAAGGCGACCGCCCCACCCGTGAGCTCGAGTCGCGCGAGATCGAACGGTACGGCCATTAGGGTTCCGCGCCGCGCGAACACGATGTGGCCCGTTGGCACGTAGCGGGCATCCGCACCATCCTCGAGCAACACCTTCTGCACGCCGGTCACGAGCGACCGCACGACAATCTGGGCGTCATCCCAACGGAAGCCTGTCTTCGGGAGCGTGAAGAGAATGGCTTCACCGCCCGGCAGCATCGACGGCAGGTAATGCGCGTGCTCGATCTCGCTCGGCTTGCTAACCGATTCGGGTTGGCCGCCGGCTGCCTTCACCCGCCACAACCCGTCGGATGTCGCGAACACGATGACGTCGCCATCGCCCCAGCTGGCTCCGAAGGCCCGCGGCGCCGCTCCCCCGCCAGGGACTTTGCCGATCGCGCTCACGGGGCCACCCGCGAGCGGCACTTTTCGCAGCTCGCCGTTCGCCCAGAACCCGATCCACGTGCCGTCGCCTGAAAAGAAGGGGCTGTCGGCGCCTTCCGTTCCAGGTATTGGCGTCGCGTCCAGCCGGTCCAAAGCTCGCATGAACAGTTGCACCATGCCGCGGCCCCGGGTGCCCCTGAACACAAGCGTTAGACCGTCGGGCGACAAGGCAATGGCCGTTCGGTCCGGTCGTGCGAGCGGCAATCTGTTTTCCGAAGGACCCGCAGGCGTACGCTGGTCGAACGGCTGAACGGCGATAAGCGACCGTGTGACGACAGGCTGCGTAGCGGGCACCGAAGGTTTCAGTGTCCATGTGCCGATTCCCACAGCGACCGCTGTTACGACTAGCGCTCCAACGACCGGAGCGAAGCGCCGCATCAGAGAGACCGATGGGGCCGGTACCGCGGCTGCAGCGTCGTCGCCGGCCGCTGTCAACGATTCCTTGATCTCGAGGCGCGCGTCGCCGATGGCCTGCAGCCGCTCGTGCGCCTCCTTTTCGAGACATCGGTGGAGCAGGCGACGGATCGCGCGAGGCGTGGACGATGGCAGCGCTGTCCAATCTGGTTCCGCTCGCAGCACGGCGGCGAGCGTGTCGGACAGCTCGTCACCTCCGAAGGCCCGCTTGCCTGTCAGCATCTCATAGAGGACGCAGCCGAACGCCCAGACATCGGCGCGCTTGTCCACCTTCTTGCCGCGCGCCTGCTCGGGTGCCATGTACGCGGCCGTGCCAAGAATCACGCCGTGCACGGTCGCGCCCATGCTGAGCGTGGGCGAATTGGACGTCACCGGAGCAGCAGCGTCTCCTTCCACGGCTTTCGCCAGGCCGAAGTCCAGCACCTTGACCGCGCCGTCCGGCCGCACCTTCACATTGGCGGGCTTCAAATCTCGGTGGACGATCCCGATCTCGTGCGCCGCCTCGACGGCCTCAGCGATCTGGCGCGCGATAGGGAGCGCTTCGTCCAGCGGGATGGGCTTGCGCCCGATCCGATCGGCCAGCGTCGGGCCTTCGACCAGCTCCAGCACGAGTGCCTGGACGCCTGCGGCTTCTTCGAACCCGTAGATAGCGGCAATGTTCGGATGATTCAGCGACGCGAGCACCTGCGCTTCCCGCTTGAAACGCGCGAGCCGGTCTGCGTCGAGCGCAAAATGTGCGGGGAGGACCTTGAGCGCGACGTCGCGATTGAGCTTCGGGTCGCGTGCGCGATACACCTCACCCATCCCGCCCGCGCCGATGAGCGAGTCGATCACATACAACCCGACCTGCGTCCCTCGATCCAGAGGCATGGGGAGAGTCAGAGTATATCGCTGGAGGTGCTCCTCGGCCAGCAGGCATTGGACTTGGAATTCGTGAATTGGCAGGTCAGCCCAATCCGCAATCAACAATCAGCAATCAGCAATTCTGGGTCGATCACTCCGTGTAGCTGCCGCGCGCCAGGACCGTGCCGTTCGCGCGGGTCAGGCGGACGGCGATGCGGTGGACGCCCGGCTCGAAGGGGGGCTTCTCGGCGAAGAGCACGTAGGACCCCGTGAGCGCGTGCACGACGCGCTCGACGGCCTGCTGAGGGCTGACATACAGGCTAGAGACGATGCCTCCGGTGTCAGCGGCGACCGTGTTCAGACCCGCCGCGAGCGAGTGGTACGTCGCGAAGGACACGTCGAGGCAGAGCAGCGTGGCCCGCGCTGCCTGGAGCGCGTCACGCGCAGCGTCATACTCGGGCATCATCGGGCTCTCGCCCGTGTGCGTCAGCCGACCGAAGCCATAGCCGACCAGCACGACCGATTTCGAGCCAGGCAGCGGCTCGAGCGCCTTTCCAATGAGGCGCAGGGCGTCTTCGATCGTCGCCGACTTCCGCGCCTGTTGCTGGGACAGCCGCGCGAGAAGCGATGGCTCGGGGCCGCGTGCGAGCGACGCGGGATTCTTGAACATGACATCACGGGCCAGCACCGTCCTGACCCGATCGACGTCGCTCGTGAAATCGAGCCAGATCTTGAGATGCGAGTCGAAAGAGAGGACCGCCGCTCGATCGCCGGTGGTGAGGCTCGCGAGCAGCGGCTCGTTCACCTGCAGCCAGCGGAGCAGGCCCTTGGCGCGCAGCGGTTGGAGATCCTTCTGAATGAGGAACACCACCAGGCGGCCCGGCGGCGGAGGCGCCACCACACCGACAACACTGGTCGCAGGCAGCGGCGCGTTAACGGGCGGTTGCTCGCCGACCCACTGGGCTGATTCGACGCGGACCGGTGTGCCGTCGATCGTCACCTCGAAGTCCGCGGCGTTCAGTCCGAGTACGGGTCGCCCAGCGTCATCGAGGACACGGGCGTCAATGAGGATCCGGGCGACGTCGACGCGTTCGGTAAAGCGGTCTTGCGACGCAGACGGCTCTTGAGCCTGACCAACCGCGATCGATCCGGCCGCGATCGCCAGTCCGATCCCGATGATCGACGGTGATGTGAGGAAGATGAAGCGTCGCATCGATGGGAGCAGTGAGCCTATTATGCGGCTTCTGTGATAACCGCGAACGGCGAACGTCCGCTCGCCGAGGAGCCGCGCAGTACACCGGTGTCCGGGTCTTGGCTTGGTAGAGAATTTGCGCGTGACGGCGTCGCGGATGCGGAAACCCTTGTGGCTTTTGCGGGCGACAACCGGTTGCGGTAGACTCTTCCCGCTCAGCACCGCTATCTACACACGCCCATTTTCCGCGCGTGCTGGAATTGGATCACCCCGACGCTGCACTCGAGGAGCCGTTCGTGAACCGTCGTTCGTTTCTCACGAGTTCGTCCCTGGCTGCTGCGGCGACACTCGCGGTTCGGGTCGTGCCGGACGCCGCTGCGCAGGCCGGCACGGCCACGCGATCGCCGGTCGTCGAGACGTCACTCGGCCGGATCCGCGGGTACGTCGACAAAGGGGTCCACGCGTTCAGGGGCGTTCCGTACGCGGCGTCGACCGCGGGCGCCAACCGTTTCCTGCCGCCGCAGCCGGCGGCGCCATGGGCCGGTGTCCGGGATGCCGTGGAGCTCGGACTGCGTGCGCCCCAGGCTCAGGACGCTCGCGTCCCTGAGTGGTTTGTCATGGATCGCACCGAGCCGCAGGGCGAAGACTGCCTCGTCGTCAACGTCTGGACACCCGGGCTGAACGACAACACGCGGCGGCCGGTGGTCGTCTGGCTCCATGGCGGCGGGTTCACCGGCGGCTCCAATGGCTTCCTCGCGTACGACGGCGCCAACCTCGCGCGCAGGCACAACGTCGTGGTGGTGGGCGTCAATCATCGCCTCAACGTGTTCGGTTTCCTGTATCTGGGCGACCTCGGTGGGTCGCGCTACCGCAGCGGCAACGTCGGCATGCTCGACATCGTCGCGGCGCTGGAATGGGTGAAGGCGAATGCCGACCGCTTCGGTGGGGATGCGTCGAGCGTCACGATCTTCGGCCAGTCCGGCGGCGGCAGCAAGGTCAGCACCCTGCTCGGGATGCCCGCGGCGAAGGGGCTGTTCCACCGGGCGTTGGCGATGAGCGGGTCGCAGGTCCGCAGCATTCCCCGCGAACAGGCGACGCAGACGGCGCGGGCGTTGCTGGCCAAGCTCAATCTCGGGCCGAACCAGGTCGACGAGCTGCACACGCTCCCGATGCGACGGATTCGCGGGGCGTTCATCGAGGGGGGGGCCGGCATCGGCGGCTTTGCCCCGGTGGTGGACGGCACGTCGATCCCGGCCCACATCTTCGACCCGACGGCGACCGAGATCTCCGCCGACGTGCCCCTGATGATCGGATCCACCGAGACCGAGCAGACCTGGAATGAAAGTCAGCTCTACGATCCGCTCTCGGACGCCGAGCTCAGGGAAGACGTGGCACGCCAGCTCCGCAACGACGAGACGGCGGCACAGCGTGTCATCGATGTCTACAAGGCGAATCGGCCACAGGCCAGCAACCTGGACCTCTACCTGATTCTTGCGTCCGACGCGTCGGGCTTCCGCACGGGTACCGATCTGCAGGCGATCCGCAAGGCCGAACAGCGGAGGGCGCCTGTCTACAAGTACTACTTCCAGTGGTACTCCCCGGTGCGCGGCGGCATGCTGCGCTCGATGCACACGATGGACGTGCCGTTTGTCTTCTACAACCATGAGATTGCCGCCACCGAACTCGGCACCGGGCCCGACGTCGCGCCGCTCTCCGAGCAGATGTCCGCCACGTTCATCCAGTTTGCACGGACGGGCAACCCGAACAACGGGTCGATTCCCAACTGGCCCGCACACGATTCATCACTCAAGCAGACGCTGGTGTGGAACAAGCAGGTCGCCGTCGTCAACGATCCGTACGGCAGGGAGAAGGCGGCGCTCGCGGCCGGCCGCGGACAACCTTCGGCGGGCGGCCGCCGAGGTGGCGGTCCCGCCGCGCAATAGCGGTCGGCGACCGGCGTTGTCATCACGTTTCCGCGGTAGGTGTAGGTGATTGGAGGAGCGTATGTGTTCTAGCGGCGACGATCATGATTATGTGGTGAGCGGGCAGCATATCTACGCGGGCGGCGAACAGCTGATGGTGTCCCGGCGCGACCTGCTCAGGGGGGGCGCGGCCGCTGTGATTGCCGGCGGCGCAGCCGCGTTGTTCGCGCAGGCGCCGGCGGGCGCGCAGGCACCGGCCGCCCCGGGGCCGGCCACCAACGCCGGTGGAGTGATCTTCTGGGGGAACAATCCCGGCGGTGTCAATCCCACGTCGATCCTGGCTGAGCGGCAGGGCCCGACCAAGACCTCCGGAATGAAGTTCAAGGCCCTCGTTCGGTACGCGAACGCCCTGACGACTGAGACGCTCACGCTCTTGCCGATTCACCCGCTGCACGTCGTCATCCGCATGCAGGCGTCGCAGACGTGCTACTCGTCGACCGGGCAGCTCAACACGACCAACCGGGCGCAGTTCGCCGCCGTGGCCGGACATGGCGGCGTCGGGATTGTCGAAGAGGTCGGCAGGCTGGTCAAGCGCGTGAAGGTCGGCGACCAGGTGATGCTTGCGACGACGCCGAACTGCGGCGTCTGCGCGAACTGCCTGAGCGGCCGCGGCGATCTGTGCAACACGCGACTCCCGGCGATCCCTTCGGCCACGATGTCTGACAACACGCCGGTCTACATGACCGCTCCGCCCATGGGGCCCGCCGGGTACTCGGAAATCATCGTCTCGGATGAGGACTGGGTCGTGCCGCTCTTCACGAACGTGCCCGCGGTCGAGTCGTCGGTGCTCGCCTGCGTCGGCGGGACGGGGCTCGGGCTGGCGATGTGCCGCTTCCCGATCGAAGCGGGATCTGACGTCGCGGTGTTCGGCCTCGGACCAATCGGGATGAGCGCCGTGCAGGGAGCCCGCATTCAGGGCGCGAAGACCATCATCGGCATCGATCCGATCAGGTACCGCCGCGATCTGGCGCTGAAGCTCGGGGCGACGCACGTCCTCGATTCGAACGCCGACAAGGGGAACGATCTCATCACCAAAATCCGTTCGCTGACGGCGGACCCGGTGCCGGCCGGACGTCGCTACGCGGGCGAGCGCCAGGCGGGGCCGACCTACGTGCTCGAGGCGGTCGGCGGCACGCGTTTCCCCCTGCCGCCGAACGTCGAGTCGCCGTCGGACATGACGGGCATCGAGCCGTTGCAGCAGGCGTGGACGGTCGTGAGGAATGGCGGGTATGTACGGACGTGCAGCATCGGCCACCCGATGGGCGCGAACGTGAGCTTCCCGGGTGGCCAGTGGGCGAACGCCGGCAAGACGCATGTCCCCGGCAACTACGCTGGCGTGCAGGCGCTGCGCGATCTCCCGCGCTTCGTGCGGTTGATCGAGTCGGGCCTGTTCGACGCGAAGTCGATGGTCGGTCAGGTCTTCGGGTCGGACAAGATGAAGGACGCCGTGCAGGTGGCAGCGGATCGGTCGGCGATCACCTCCGCGATTCAGTTCTCGTAGTTCACTCGGCCATCAAGGCAGGGGCCGGCCTGAAGGCCCGGCCCCTAGCTCTCAGCGCGTGCCGGCCTTCGGTCCGATGCTGCGGAGGTAATTGACGACGTTCCAGATGTCTTGATCGGTCAAGCGGCCCTTGTACGCGTTCATGTCGAACTTCGGCCCGACACCGTCTCGAATGGTCGCGAAGATCTCACCGTCGCTCGACCCGCAGTCCCACGCGGCGTCGGCCAAGTTGGACGGTGTCACGTCCTCGGGTGCCATCGCGCCGTCGCCTTTCGCCGCGTCTCCGTGGCAAAACAGGCAGTACCTCTGATACACGCGCTTGCCGGCGGCGATCGACTCGGCGCTCGCGCGCGCCGGATTCTTCAGGCGCGCCGCCTCGGAGGCCCTACGATGTTGCTGTCCGCTGGCGCTCGCGGCGAACAGGCCCGTACCCACGACCACAATGCCGACCATGATTCCAGTTGTCACGCGTCGCATGATGTCTGATTCTCCCTCAGGTTGCGCCGGCCAGTGATGGCAAGGGCGTTGAAGGTCAGGAGAATTCTACCTAAGACGCCGCCTGAGGTGAAGGGGTGATGACATATTATTTTGTCGCGAGGCCGGCGGCGCCGACTTGATGACAGACGTGCCACGGTTCGTGACGCTGATGGAGCGCGGACTGTATAAGGCCAGCAAGATCGTGACGGCGAAGTACCCGCTCGACCTGGCGCTGGAGGCGCTCCAAGCCTCAGCCAACCGCAGCATTGTTTCGGCTCACATTGTTTTCGACGGCGCCTAACGCACGGCGGCGGCCTCGGGCCGCCGTCTTGAAGTCTTTTCCGGCCTTTTTCAGCACTTTCATGGGACTAGCTCTGGGCCGGACGTGTCGACGTGTGAATGGTTAAGTCATTGAATTCACTGCGGACTCCGGGCAGAATGGCAGCTCTATTCTGGTTTGTTTGAGGAGGCGATGCGAAGAGTTCTAGTTCTCCTGTTCTCGGTTTGGGTCTAGGCCGCATCGGCGGTGTCGGGCGCCCCACAGGCTGCGGCTCCACAGAATCGACCCTCGACCGCCGCGCCCGCCTCCGGTTCGCAGTACCGCGCCGTGCTGAGTCAGTACTGCGTCACCTGCCACAACGAGCGGCTCAAGACGGGAGACCTCAGGCTCGACAACCTGGACTTGGCAAACGCGCCCGCGGATGCCGCCGTGTGGGAAAAGGTCATCCTGAAACTCCGGATGGGGATGATGCCTCCATCTGGCGCGCGGCGGCCCGATCAGGCGACCTACGACAGTATGGCGTCCTGGCTTGAGACCACGCTAGACCAGGCGGCCGCAACGAAGCCGACCCCGGGTCTGACGCTGCTCCACCGCCTCAACCGGACGGAGTACGCCAACGCGATCCGCGATTTGCTGACGCTCGATGTTGACGTGACGCCGATCCTGCCGGCCGACGATCCGTCGTTCGGCTTCGATAATATTGCCGACTCGCTCGGTGTGACGCCCATTCTCATCGAGCGCTACCTGTCGGCGGCGGGGAAGATCAGCGCCCTGGCGGTGGGCGACCCGACGATCGCTCCGAGTTCCGAGTTCTTCCGTGTCCGGCAGGATCTCTCTCAGAATCGCCATATCGAGGGCCTGCCGTTTGGCACCGTTGGCGGCCTCCTCGCGCGCACGACGGTCCCCCTGGACGGAGACTACCTTCTGCAGCCGAGACTGATCCGCACCAACCTGGGCGTCATGCGGGGCCTCGAGTACGAGCACCAGCTCGAGATCACGGTCGACGGCCGGCGCGTGCATCTCGCCACCTTCGGCGGGTTCAACGACTTCAAA
>MELA01000087.1:20029-22099 GCA_001767495.1 Acidobacteria bacterium RIFCSPLOWO2_12_FULL_65_11
AAGAGCAGCTCGAGAACCAGACCAAGGTGGGCGACGACGTCGATGCGCGGCTGAAGGCGCGGGTGAGGCTCACGGCGGGTCCTCACGAGATCGGGGTCGCGTTCATCCAGCGCTCCGACGCCATGAGCACGCTCCGGCTGCAGCCATTCATCCGGAGTTCGGCCGATCCGATCGACATCACCGGACGACGATAGGAAATATTAAATCCCCCTATGCGTGGCCCGTGGGCCCTCCTCGTTCTCACCGCGCTGACGGCGTGCTCGCCGGCCAAGCCAGTGGCCGTCGCTCCCGCTCCACCTGTGCGGCCGGAGATACGGGTCACAGAACGGCTCGCTGAGGCCGACGCGCTCGTCCGCGCCGGCTGCCTCGACTGCCTGATCTCGGCATTCACCATCTACGACGCGCTGCGCACCGTCCCTGGAGTCGATGACGTCGCCGCGGATCGGGCCGCTCGGACGGCGGTGCTGGCGGGGCTCCGCGAGCGAGAGCTTGGGATTGAGGAGAGCGGTTACTTTGCCCGGGCGCAGCCGTTGGCCGGTGCGAACGAATCGCTGAAGGGCGCGCTGGGTCCGATTCTCGAGATCGCCGAGACGATGCCCTCACGGCCGCCGGCCGGCTCGCCGGTTGACGCGGCGACACAGGTCAGTCGCCAGCGACGGGCCACCATGAACGTCGACGCCAGGACGAGAGCGGCAACGAACACCGCCTTCATGAGTGACAGTCTAACAGACCACCTGCCCGCGGAAAATGAACGTGACGCTTGCATGAGCCGGACAAGGAAACCCGCACTCACGGCACCCACATTGACAGACTGGCGCGAGATGGGCAAGAGTCTCCTACGACGAAAGGGAGATCAAACGATGCCGATGTCTATTCCGCCAACTCTGAGGATGATTCTGCAGGACAAGGCTTACGCGCATGTGATCACGAGGAACGCCAGCGGCGCTCCGCAGGTCTCGATGACGTGGGTCGACGTCGAGGGCGACGAGGTGCTGGTCAATACCAACGACGCCCGGATGAAGACGCTCAATCTGAAACGGGACCCCCGGGTGATCGTGTCCGTGCAGGATCGCAACAACCCGCAGTCCTATGCGATCTTCTACGGCCGCGTCAACGCCATCGTCGATGATGTGGGCAACGCACACATCGACAAGCTGTCCAAGCGGTTTCTCGGCCTCGACAAATACCAGTCGCGTGTGCCGGGAGAGAGGCGGGTGATCATCCGCATCAGCGTCAACAAGATCGGCGGCTTCGCACCGGGATACCAGCCTTGGGCGTAGAGCCCTGACGGAGATCTCCCATGGCAATCAAACCTACGGCACGATGGCGGTCGATTGGGAGCAGCGGATCGACGTCGATCGGCTGCGTCGCGAGCCTCTGGCGCGCATCAAGGATCGGCTCGCGAAGTCCGACCTCGGCGCCCTGCTGTGCTTCGACATGAACCATGCGTCGCATCTTTCCTATCGTCTCCTTGGCGACGGACGCGCGTACAGTCCTTTCACTTGACGGGATCCGGCGGGCGACGAGCGAGCAGCGTGGCTTCGAGCGAGGGAAGCGCGGCGCGATCCTTGGGCCGATTGGTGGCTCGTTTGCTCGCGATCACTCGTTCGAGCGGCAGGATACGGAGGGAGACGCCTTCGATCTCGCGCCCCACGGCGCGCGCGTACTCCGCGTCGAACGCGTCGAGTCCGTGGCCGTCCGCACCACGTCCAGACGCCCGAGACCCTGCCCGCCAAACGCGGGCGGCTGCACGCCAAATCCCGGTATCCAGAACCCGCCCGCGTCCGTCGCCGCCAGCGCCACGCGCGGGTCGTCGACTCGTTCGAGCCAGATGTCGAGGTCCTGGGTACTCAGTCCTGGCCTCGATGTGCTGCCCCGACTCCTTGCCGTTGCTCTCATCGACCCTGCCCCTTCTTCTGACTGCTGACTCGCGGCCCCGACATGGCCGCTGGTCGTTACGTGAAGTCGATCACCGACGTGATGGCCGACCGATCCGCGGCGACCTGGACCGCGTCCTTCATCTTGTCGGGCCTGAAGACCTGACCGACCATCGACTTCGCGTCGAACAGG
>MELA01000088.1:0-4842 GCA_001767495.1 Acidobacteria bacterium RIFCSPLOWO2_12_FULL_65_11
CGTCGCGGCCTGGCGGCCCATCGGCTGAAGAGGTGGATCGCTTCGCGGAGCGGCGCTCGGTGGGATCGTGGAGCGTCGAGGTGCAGTTATACGGAGCCGCCAAGGTCATCGCCGCGCAGTGGGAGTTCGCCAAGGAGCGCTTCTCGGCCATCCGCGGCGCGCGGTTCACCGACGGGCAGTCGTACCGGCTGCCGATGACACCGGACGAGGAAGACAAGTCGCACAAGGTCGCATTCGGGATTCCCAACCTCGCCATTTTCTCCGGCGGCGCCAGAAGCGAGCAGAACCCGTCGCCGCGCGACGGGCACGTGTTCTTTGCCCCGGTGCTCCCCAAGAGCGGGCAGGCCGTCCTCGAGGCGATGCGCGTGTTCAATCCGGTGCTCGTCGACGGCGGACTGCCCCAGATGGCAAACTGGTTCAGGGGTCCGCAAACGTGGGCCTTCAGAACGTTTGTCTTCCTGATGAGCATTCCGATCTCCCGTTCGGACCGGGAGGCGAACAAGAGGGTCCGAGACGTGATGCAACGGCTGATTCAGGTGGCCGCCGAGCATGGATGGGGCGAATATCGCGCCGCTCCCGCATTCCAGGACGCCATCATGAATACATACTCGTTCAACAACAATGCGCTGCGGCGGCTCCACGAGACGCTCAAGGACGCCGTCGATCCCAACGGCATTGTTTCGGCAGGCCGGTACGGTGTCTGGCCGAAGCATTTGCGGGAGACGAGGGGGCGCCGGACATGAAGACCCGTCTGTTGTGCCTGGCGATGCTGCTCCTGGTCTGTCGCCCGGCATTGGCTCAAGAGCCCGACCTCAAGCGAGGCGCGGAGGTGTATCAGTATTGGTGCTCGGCGTGCCATGGCCCGCAAACGGGTACACCTGGCACGACGGCCCTGGCGGCGAGATACAAGGGCGAAAAACCGGCGGTTCTCGACCAGCGAACCGATCTGACCGTTCAGACCGTCAGGTTCTTCGTTCGCAACGCCGTGTCAGTCATGCCGTTTTTCCGGAAGACGGAAATCGGCGACGCAGACCTCGCTGCGCTAGCCGCGTATCTGGCGGCGAAGCGACCCTGAGGCGCTTTCCGGTCACCGCCATCAGTCCCATGCCGCCTGCCAGAGTCAGCACCACCACGGCACCAACGACACCAAGGGCAGGTACCCAATAGTCATCGCCCGTGCCGTTGCCCCCTGGACCGAACAGCCCCCAGCGATAGGTGGGCCCGTCGAAAGCTCCTCTGATAGAGATCAGCCAGAATGGCAACGTGGTCATTGACCTCCAGCCGAGGAGCATTCGCAGCAGCCCATGAGGTCGCCACGTCATCGTACTTTCGTCTTCTGACGATCTCGTTGCCATTCGTGCAGCCAACGGCCAGCGTTCACCAGCGGCCGCTGCCGATCACATCGGCGGCCCTCTGGTGCGACGCTTGTTAGCGGTCTGCTCGAATGCTAGCATTATGCTAGCAAGAGGTGCCTATGGCCACCCTGACCGTGCGCAACGTTCCAACCAAAGTCGTGAAGTCGCTCAAGACGCTTGCCCGCCGCAACCGCCGCTCGATGGAGCAAGAGGTGCGGGCTGTCCTCGAACAACACGTCGGTGATCGACTGTCCCTCCTCGACGAAATCGAACAGTCGTGGACTCGCCAAGCGCGTCGGCCCAAGCCTCGGGAAGTGGAAGCGTGGATCGGAGTCGGGCGCCCGTGACAGCGGTCGTCGATACCAACGTCGTTGCCTACTACCTTCTGGGGACAGAACCGTTTCTTGAGGAAGTCCGGCAATTCTGGCGAACCGTCGAGGACGCATGGGCGCCGGTCCACTGGGAAGCCGAACTGGCCAACGCGGTTTGGATGGCTGTTCGGACGGGCGTGCTGCCCCGCGATGAAGGACACCAGAAACTCGACTTGGCCGGGCGTCTCGGGATCCAATCGGTGCCCAACCGATCATTGTGGCAATCCGCGTTGACTCGTGCCCTGGATTCTGGCGCCGCCGTCTACGACACGCTGTTCGTTGAGCTCGCCGCGCAGCGCAACGTACCTCTGGCGACATTCGACCGGAACATCCTGAAGAAGTTTCCGGAGATCGCCAAGCGACCCAGCTCGCTTTCCTCGAATTAACTGAACCCCGCCGTCAACGCTTGCGGCTCACCCGCGACCGTTCACAAGCACGCGGCCGACGGGTGCAGCCGCCGGTTAGGCCGCCGCGTGGCGGTTCAGAAGCGAATAGACACGAGCACCGCCTGGCGATCGGGGCTGATGACTGGCAGCACCGTCACGCGGGCGCCCTGCGACGGCAAGACATTGATAGTTCTCTGGATCCCCTTATCGATGAGCGCTCCGATTCCTAGACCCGGTAGGCCACCCGAGTAAAGTCCCACGGCAAGTCCCGCGGGGAAGGGATTCTTACATGAGTGTTTTTCTTCACAGCGTCCTCCGTCTAGGTCGCGCTGCGCGTAGTCGAAGAATGCGGTCCAAAACAGTGCGGCCGGGATAGTACCCGCGACGAAGCCGATGAGGGCGCCGTTCCACGGTGAGTCCTTGACGGTGATCCTCCGTACCGTTGCCAGAGGGAACGTCCGCCTGTCCATTTCATTCACGATGAGGGTAAGAGAGGATGGCGTCAGTTCCGTGACTCTTCCCTCAGTACGCCGGCCGTCGGTCACTGTGATGGAAACGACGTCTTCCAGTCTTATGTGATCCGACAGGTCCACAATCGGGGTAGTACTTGGGGCAGTGCTCGGGATAGGACTCGGGGCGGTACCAGGGACAGGACTCGGAGCAGGAGTCGGAGCGGAACTCGGAGCAGGACTCGGAATAGTCCTCCGTTGAGCACCGTTCGCGAGCACGACTGATCCGACGCCTGCGAGAGTCAGACCGCCCCATCCCATGCCTTCCGATCGGGTTCCGCAAGCAGTAGAAGAAAAGGGAATGTTGTAAGGTTGATAAGGAGGAAGAAGGCTAAAGCCACTCACAACGGTGGTTTTGGTGGTGCATTCCTCCCCGAAGCCTATCGCCATGAGTCCGAGTCCCCCTCCGACCAGCGCTGCGCCAGTCCACAGGAGCCGCTTTTTGTCGGAACCGGAGGGTGGGCTGGTACTGCTCCGGGTACCTTTCACGAGCACGACAGATCCGACCCCCGCGGCAATCAGGCCGCCGAATGCCACCTCGGGCGATCGGCTTCTGCAAATAGTAGGAGGAAAGCCCAGTGTGGCCCTGCATTCGTCCCCGAGGCCAATGGCCATGAGCCCGATTCCTCCTCCGAGCAGTGCTGCGCCAGTGAGCAGGAGCCGCTTCTTATCGGAGCCGGAAGGCTGGCCCAGCTCCTGCGCGAGTTGCCGGGTGGCGCGCCTAGCGGATTCCTCCACGGGGCCTGCCGCCAAGGTGACGGAAGCGTTCCCCGCAGGGTCGGCTTTTATGAGGGAAGCGGCTCCAAGTTGTGTGCCATTCGACAGGTCCGCAGGCCGAATAGTCTGCGTTATCGCGTGCGTGGGCACCAACGCGACGATCAGGACAAGCCGAGCGAGGGGTCGTGCGAGGAGAAACATGGCTGCCTCCTTCGCCCTCTAATGCGCCAACTCGGACCAGAAAGGCTCAAGCCCGCAGCTGGCTGCCCGGGCCAGTAAGAAGAGGCTCTTCTCCCCTTTGGAAGCTCGTGTTCGTGCCCCCCTCGAACCGCTTCGCCGGCCTAGACGTGCCGCCTGAGCCGTGCGCCGCAGCGACAGGATCGCACGAGACGAACGGGCGCGTCGGCTCCAGGCGGAGTTAGCGGGCCCGTAATTTGTTCACGCCGTGACAGGCGTCAGACGGTACACGTGACTCGCCAGTCGCGAGGCTCGCACGTAACCGCGCTGAACACATTCCATCGCAAGAGTTGCAAGTGTCTGATCAGCCAGCGATTCTACCAGACCCGGTCGATGCGGCGGCGGTTGGTTACGCGCGACGCGCCCGCGGAACCTGCGGCCAATCGCACGATGTTCGTGGTTACGTGCCGTGCCCGCACGTAACCACGGCCGACGCGCGAGCAAAAAGATTCACGCAACACCGGTAAACAGAGGAAGGCGGACACATGGTCCGGCTGAAGCCGGACACTACGTACGTTTGCGACGTACGTTTGCGACGTACGTCCGCGTTGATCGCGCTTATTGGAGCGGGGCGGGGAGATCGGATCTTCCCATGAGGAAGGTGTCGACGCCGCGCGCGGCGCTCCGGCCTTCGGCGATCGCCCAGACGATGAGCGATTGCCCGCGCTGCATGTCGCCGGCCGTGAAAACGCCAGGAACGCTCGTCATCCAGTTCTCGTCGCGCCACACGTTTCCGCGATCGGTCAGGCGAACCCCCAACTGATCGAGCATGCCGTTGCGCTCGGGTCCGAGGAAGCCCATCGCGAGCAGCGCGAGGTCTGCCTTCAACTCGAACTCGCTGCCAGGAACCGGTTCGAACGATGGCCGGCCGTTACTGGCGGTCATCCGGACTTCCACCGCGTGCAGCGCCGCGACCCGGCCGGTCGCATTGCCAGAGAAACGCTGGGTGGAGATCGAATACAGCCGTTCGCCACCTTCTTCGTGCGCCCCCGACACGCGGAAGATATTCGGCCACGCCGGCCACGGGTTGTCGGGAGCCCGCTCGTCGGGCGGGCGCGGCAACAGCTCGAGTTGATGGACGATTGCTGCGCCCTGACGATGGGCGGTGCCGAGGCAGTCGGCGCCGGTGTCGCCGCCGCCGATGATGATGACGTGCTTGTTTCTGGCCGTGATGGCCCGGGCATCGTCTATGGCCGGCACCGCGTCGCCCTCACATCGCCGGTTCGACTCGGTCAGGTAGTCCATGGCGAAATGGATGCCCCCGAGT
>MELA01000088.1:4855-13022 GCA_001767495.1 Acidobacteria bacterium RIFCSPLOWO2_12_FULL_65_11
GGCACCGGCAAGTCGCGCGGGGCGGTGGCGCCGCCAGCCAGCACGATCGCGTCGTGCTCGCGATGCAGCTCGTCGAGCGTGACGTTCACGCCGACGTGGCAGTTGACGCGGAACATCACGCCTTCTTCCCGCATCAGCGCCAGACGCCGATCGAGGAACCGTTTCTCCATCTTGAACGCCGGGATGCCGTACCGGAGCAGGCCGCCGATGCGATCGGCACGCTCGAACACCGTGACCGTATGGCCGGCACGGTTCAGTTGATCGGCGGCCGCCAAACCGGCGGGCCCCGATCCGACCACCGCCACACGCTTGCCGGTGCGAACCACCGGCGGCCGGGCCGCGACCCATCCCTCGTCGAACGCACGATCGACGGTCGACACCTCGATCGCCTTAATCGTCACCGGATCGTCGTTGATGCCGAGCACGCACGATCCCTCGCACGGTGCCGGGCACAGTCGGCCGGTGAACTCGGGGAAGTTGTTCGTGGCGTGCAGACGGTCGATCGCGGCCCGCCATCGGTCGCGATAGATGAAGTCGTTCCAGTCGGGAATCAGATTGCCGAGCGGACACCCCTGGTGACAGAACGGGACGCCGCAATCCATGCAGCGCGCGGCCTGATCCTTGAGCGCTCCCTCCGGATACGGCAGATACACCTCGCGCCAGTCGCGAATGCGATCGGTGATCGGCCGCGCCGGCGGCTTTTTCCGGTGGATTTCAATAAAGCCTGTGATCTTGCCCATGTCCCACGGTCCGGCTAAAGCCGGACACTACATCTTGTTGACTACATCTTGTTGACTTGTTGATCACGACGCGAGGATGGCTCAAAGGCCTTACACAGGAACCCCGACCAGCTCGGCGAACTCGACCCGACGCCCCTCGCGAGCGGCCTTGGTCTCTGCGGCGAGCACGCGCTTGTAATCGCGCGGCATGACCTTCACGACGAGCGACACGAAGTCCGTCCAGGCGTCAAGAATGCGCGCCGCATGGTCGCTCCCCGTGTACAAGACGTGGGCCCGGATCAGATCGCGAACGATCGTGACGTCGTCGTCTGACTTCAGAGGCTCGAGATCAACCATCTCCCGATTGCACCGAGTGCTGAAGCTGCCGTCGACGTCCAACACGTACGCGATCCCGCCGCTCATGCCAGCGGCGAAGTTACGGCCGGTCTTGCCCAGCACGACCACACGTCCGCCGGTCATGTACTCGCAGCCATGATCGCCCACGCCTTCGACGACGGTGAGCGCGCCGCTGTTGCGGACGGCGAACCGCTCGCCCGCAACGCCGCGGAAGTACGCCTCGCCGCTCGTCGCGCCGTACAGCGCGACGTTGCCGATGAGGATGTTCTCCTCGGGCACGAACGTCGCCCGCCTGGGCGGATAGACGATGATCTTGCCGCCCGACAGGCCCTTGCCGATGTAGTCGTTCGAATCGCCTTCGAGCTCGAGCGTGATGCCCCGCGGGACGAACGCGCCGAAGCTCTGGCCGGCCGATCCGGTGAACGCGATCTTGATCGTGTCCTCCGGCAGGCCGTCGGCGCCATAGCGCTTCGTGACCTCGCAGCCGAGCATGGTGCCGACCGTGCGATGGACGTTTCGTATCGGCATCCGTAATCGGACCGGCGTCCGGTACTCGAGGGCGTTGGCGCACTGCGGGATGATCTCGTTGTCGAGCGCCTGGGCCAGGCCGTGATCCTGTTTCGTCACGCATCGCCGCGGCGAGTCGGGCGGAACGTCCGGCTGATAGAGAATCGCCGAATAGTCGAGGCCCTTGGCCTTCCAGTGATCGACCGCCGGACGGAAGTTGAGCCTCTCGACGCGCCCGATCATCTCGTCCATGGTCCGGAAGCCGAGTTGGGCCATGTACTCGCGGACTTCCTCCGCGATGAAGCGGAAGAAATTCTCGACAAACTCGGGCTTGCCGGTGAACTTCTTGCGCAATTCGGGATCTTGCGTGGCGACACCGACCGGGCAGGTGTTGAGGTGGCAGACCCGCATCATGATGCAGCCGGAGACGACGAGCGGCGCGGTCGCGAAGCCGAACTCCTCGGCCCCCATCAGCGCCGCAATCACGACGTCGCGGCCGGTCTTCATCTGTCCGTCGACCTGGACGACGATGCGGTCGCGCAGCCGGTTGAGCATGAGCACCTGCTGGGTCTCGGCGAGCCCCAGCTCCCAGGGGATGCCGCCGTGCTTGATCGAGGTGAGCGGCGAGGCGCCCGTGCCGCCATCGTGGCCCGAGATGAGCACGACGTCCGAATGCGCCTTGGCCACGCCGGCCGCAACCGTGCCGACGCCGGCCGTGGCGACGAGCTTGACGTGGATGCGCGCGTCGGGGTTCGCGTTCTTCAGGTCGTAGATGAGCTGCGCCAGGTCCTCAATCGAGTAAATGTCGTGGTGCGGCGGCGGCGAAATCAGGCCGACGCCGGGCGTCGCGTAGCGCACCTTGGCAATCCACGGATACACCTTGTGGCCGGGGAGCTGCCCGCCCTCGCCCGGCTTGGCGCCCTGTGCCATCTTGATCTGCAGGTCCTGGGCGTTGACGAGATACTCGCTCGTCACGCCGAAGCGCGCCGACGCCACCTGCTTGATGGCGCTATTGCGGGAATCGCCGTTGCCGTCGCGCACGTACCGCGCCGGATCCTCGCCGCCTTCCCCGGTGTTCGACTTGCCGCCGAGCCGGTTCATCGCGATGGCAAGCGTCTCGTGCGCTTCCTGGCTGATCGATCCGTACGACATGGCGCCGGTCGCAAACCGCTTGACGATCGACTCGACCGGCTCGACTTCATCGATCGGGACGGGCGTCGGGGCCGGTGCGAGCTCGAGCAGGCCGCGCAGCGTCGCGAGCCGGCGGCTCTGATCGTCGACGAGCCTGGTGTACTCCTTGAAGACCGTGTATTGGCCGCTTCGCGTCGCATGCTGCAGCTTGAAGACCGTTTCGGGGTTGAATAAGTGGTACTCGCCGTCGCGGCGCCACTGGTATTCGCCCCCCGACTCAAGTTCCGCGTATCCATCGCCGCGGTGATCGAACGCGCGCCGGTGCCGCTCGAGAACCTCTTCGGCGACGATCTTGATACCGACGCCGCCGATGCGGGACGCAGTCCAGGTGAAGTACTTGTCGACGAAGGCGCGCTCCAGACCGACCGCCTCAAAGATCTGCGCGCCGCAATAGCTCGAGACCGTCGAGATGCCCATCTTGGACATCACCTTGAGGATGCCTTTGTTGAGGGCCTTGACGTAGTTCTTGACGGCCTTGTCGTGTGAGATGCCGCGGAGCAGGCCTTGCCGGATCATGTCGTCGAGCGTCTCGAACGCGAGGTAGGGGTTGACGACACCCGCCCCGTAGCCGAGTAGCAGCGCGCAGTGGTGCACTTCGCGCGCGTCGCCCGACTCGACCACCAGACCGCAGCGTGTGCGAGTGCCTTCACGCACGAGATGATGATGGACGCCTGCCGTCGCGAGCAGGCTCGGAATGGCGGCGCGGTCGCGGTCGACACCGCGGTCCGAGAGGATCAGGATGTTGTAGCCTGCCGCCACCGCTCCGCTCGCGAGGTCCTTGAGCTGCTCCATGGCCCGTTCGAGGTCGGCGCCGCCCCTGGCCGGATCGAACAGCATCGGCAGCGTGATAGTTCGAAACCCTGGATAGTACAGATGCCGCAGCTTGGCGACCTGATCGTTGTCGATGACGGGGTACTTCAGCGCGATCTGGTGGCACGATTCAGGCTGCGGATCCAGCAGGTTGCCTTCAGGACCGATCGTCGATCCCATCGCCGTCACCAGCTCCTCGCGAATCGCGTCGAGCGGCGGGTTGGTGACCTGCGCGAAGACCTGTGTGAAGTAGTCGTAGAGCAGCCGCGGGCGATCCGAGAGAACCGCCAGCGCCGCGTCGTGGCCCATCGAGCCGATGGCCTCCTCGCCGTTCATCGCCATCGGGGCGAGCAAGATCCTCAGATCCTCGTCCGTGTACCCGAAGGTTTGCTGCCGCCGCAGCACGGTCTCATGGCTGACAGGCGGGAGGTACGGCGCCGCGGGTAGATCTTCGATGTCAACCAGGTTGCCCTTCAGCCACTCGGCGTACGGATGGGCGGTCGCCAGATCGCGCTTGATCTCTTCGTCGGCCACGATGCGGCCCTGCGCCGTGTCGACGAGGAAGATCCTGCCCGGATGCAGCCGGCCTTTCATCACAACGTTCTCGGGCGGGATGTCGAGCACCCCGACCTCTGAGGCCATGATGACGAGGCCGTCCTTGGTCACCAGGTAGCGCGACGGACGCAGGCCGTTGCGATCGAGCACGGCGCCGATGACCGACCCGTCGGTGAAGGCGATCGAGGCCGGACCGTCCCAGGGCTCCATGAGCGACGAGTGGTACTCATAGAAGGCCTTGAGCTCGGGGGGCATCGATTCATGTCCGGACCACGGCTCGGGGATCATCATCAGGATCGCGTGTGGGAGCGACCGGCCCGTCATGACGAGGAATTCGAGCACGTTGTCGAAGATGGCCGTGTCGCTGCCGCCCTCGCGGATGATCGGTAGAATCTTCTTCAGGTCGTCGCCGAGGAGCGGCGAAGCGAGCAGTCCTTCGCGCGCCCGCATCCAGTTGATGTTGCCGCGCAAGGTGTTGATCTCGCCGTTGTGGGCGATGTACCGGTACGGGTGCGCGATCGGCCAGGATGGGAACGTGTTGGTGCTGAACCGCTGGTGCACCAGCGCGAGCGCCGATTCGAGATCGGGATCGGCCAGGTCGGGGAACATGGGCACGATCTGATCCGCGATGAGCATGCCCTTGTAGATGAGCGTGTTCGACGACAGGCTGGGGATGTAGAAGGCCCGCGCGCGGACGTCTTTCGTCGCGAGCCGGTCAACGGCGTGCTCGACGCGCTTGCGGATCACGTACAACTTGCGCTCGAACCTCTGTCGTGCCTGCGCGTCCGCCGGGTCGAAGGGGACACCGGTGCCGATGAAGATCTGTTCGAACACCGGTTCGGCTGCTCTGGCCGAGGCGCCGACCATGTAATCGTTGGTGGGCACCTTCCGCCAGCCGAGCAGCCGCTGACCCTCTTCGGCGATCGTGTGTTCGAGCAAACCCCGGACCTCGTCCCGCGACTCGGTTGCGTGCGGCAGAAACACCAGGCCGGCGCCGTAACAGCCTTCAGGCGGCAGCGTGATGCCGAGCGGCGTCGCCACTTTGCGCAGGAACCGGTCGGGTGTCTGGATCAGGATGCCGGCCCCGTCGCCGGTCGCTGCCTCGCAGCCACAGGCGCCCCGATGCAGCAGGTTCACCAGGACGCTCAGGCCCTGCTCGACAATGGCATGCGAGCGGCGGCCCTTGATGTCGACGACGAACCCCACACCGCAGGCGTCGTGCTCGTAGGCTGGGTCGTAGAGGCCGTGGGTCGCCATGGTCAGAACGATAGTTATGCCTCGGCTCGAACCAGAAGTAAAATGCAATATACGTATCTTAGCAACAAGAAAAAGAGATGTATCAGTCCAGTCCTAGGACTGAGGCCTGGGTGTCGCGTCGTCATCACCCGGCGTCTTTTCCCAGACGTAGGGACGGCCGCGCGCGTACTTTTCAAACCACTCGAGCTCGGCGTTCGCCTTGAAGATCAGATGGCGCAGCTCGCCCCACTGATGACCTTCGCGCGGCGCCACGTAGAGAAACGTCGGGACACCGTTGGTCTTGAGGGCGCGGTGCATTTCCTGGGACTGCGGCAACGGCACGCGGGCGTCGTTCTCGCCGACGAAAAAGAGCGTCGGTGTCTTCACGTTCGCCACGTCCTTGAGCGGCGAGTGGTTCCAGAAAGTCGCGATGGGGGCAGTTCTCTGCCACGGCGTCCCGCCGAACCACACGGTGCGGTTGGCCCGAATGTCGGTCTGCCCGTACATCGATATCCAATCGGCGGCGCCCGCGCCCGAAGACGCGGCCTTGAAGCGGTCGGTCATCGTGATGAGCTTGTTCGTCAGGTGTCCGCCGGCACTCCACCCCATCAGCACCAGCCGGTCGGGATCCGCCAGGCCCTGCTTGATCAGGAAGTCGACGCCGGCGATGACGTCCAGGTGCATGTTCTTGAAGTACCCGCCGACCACGTCGCGGTAGAAGGCATTCCCGTATCCGGCGCTGCCCCGGTAGTTCGGCCGGAGCACGGCGTAGCCCCTGGCGGTCAGGACCGGGAAGTAGTTCTGCAGCAGGCCGGAGCCGGCCCCAAACTTATCGGACTCCTGCGGGCCGCCGTGCAATTGGACGACCA
Organism: Acidobacteria bacterium RIFCSPLOWO2_12_FULL_65_11; assembly: GCA_001767495.1. Lineage (GTDB taxonomy): Bacteria > Acidobacteriota > Vicinamibacteria > Vicinamibacterales > CAVVIG01 > 2-12-FULL-65-11. The sequence continues at coordinate 11,100 of MELA01000088.1, forward strand.
GCGGATAACGCCTGCCCGTCTGGTAGGCGATGGGATAGAAGAGCACTCCTTCAACGGTCACGCCGCCAGCGCTTTTCCACGCCACTTTCTCCTGACGCGGAAGATCGAAATTACGCTCGAGCGTATCGAACACGTTGGTCACGCGGACCGGAGAGCCTTCCGGTGCTGACAGGGAGAGCATCCAGACGTCGCCAAATCGCGTCGGCTCGTCGAAGAGAAACGCGAGTCGATCGGCTTTGGGCTCGATCATCCACGCAGCGGCTGGAGCGGGGGGAATCCCGTGGCGTCCCTCGGTGAGTTGCCGGGCGGTCCTTGTCGCGACGTCGATGCGAAAGATCTCGCTGTGCACGCCCATGTTGACCGACGCGAGGATCGACCGCCCGTCTGGTGCCCAGGTCGCGCGTTCGAACGCGTACGGAAAGGCGGGCAGCAACGCCCGTGGCATGCCGCCCGTGGCGGGAACGAGAAAGAGGTTGGTGTTGTAGTACGGCTCGAGCCGCGCGCTGGCATCGGCGAGAAACAACACCTGGCTGTTGTCTGGCGAAAGTTCCGCTTCGCCTTCTTCGACGGCGTTGCGGGTCAGAGCCCGCAGATTGGCGCCGCTGCTGTCCATCACCCAGATCTCGCCGCGATAGGCGTCGCCGGCAAGGGGCGTCGGTGCTATCTGGAGGGCGATACGCGTGCCGTCGCGCGACACGCGATAGGCCAGCACCGATGTGTCGGCACCAGTGAGCGACTGCTCGGCTCCCGTGGAGAGCGTCACTCTCCACAGCCGTCGCGGCTTGTAGTTCTCATCGAGTGCGAGCACATCGTCTCGCAGGCGGTCGCGCTCGCGTTCATCGGCCGTCCGGGGATCCGACGCCAGGAAGTACATGGACTGGCCGTCGGGCGACCAGGAGGGCGACGACACGCCGGTGGCGTGCCGCGTGAGGGCGCGCGGGTCGCCGCCCTCGGCAGCTATCAGCACGATTTGCCCGTCGCGCACGAATGCGATCGACCTGCCATCGGGCGACCAGCGCGTCGTGCCCGGGACTTCGCCGTTCGCCCCCGATGTCAGTTGCACCGGCGCGCCGCCCGCCAAGGCCTGGCGCCAGAGGTGCCACACCGGACGGTTGGCCTTCCAGTCCGCGTGGCTGAGCAGGTAGGTGACGAACCGACCGTCGGGTGAGAGCTGCGGGTCAATCACGCGCGGCAGCTCCGCCAGGTCGAGGAGCGTCATCGGGCGGCCGGTCTGGGCGTGGGTCGGGGTCAGCGCGGCGATTGCGGCACAGACCAAAGCGGCGACGAACGGCTTGATTCTCAGCGTGCCGGACACGCGCACCTCGTTTATTGGCTGTCGTGTCCGCCTTCAGGCGGACTTCAGGGCCGGCTGACCGCCTCCGCCAAGGCTACGGCGGGTCTGGCCGAAGCGCTGCGCGCGAAGGTTGAAGCCGGCCACTACGGTGATGACATCGATTCGAAAACAGAATAGCGGACACCTGGCTGCATTTATAGTGGTATCGGTCCTACGAGACAGGATGTGCAGGATGATGCATTCCTGCCGGATCCTCGTTGACTGCCGGGAGCTGCCTGGGATATCTGGGATACCTGAGGATAGATGATGAGCGACAGAAAGTACCGTCAGCGAGGATATCGGGACGAGCCGCCCGATCGGGGGCCGAAGCGAGAGGGGCCCGCCGAACCGCAGGCGCGCAGGCCGGGCGGGCGACCCATTCAGGATGCAGCCGGTCCGCGGACACCGAACCTGATGGCGTCGCACGAGGTGTTCCGCTGCGCGCGGTGCGGCACCCTGCTGGCGCTCCCCGTCGAGCCCGCCAGCCGCTGCTCGCGCTGCGGCGTCGACCTTCACAGCTGCATCCAGTGCATGTCGTTCGACACCAGCGCGCGCTTCGAGTGCGCCCAGGTGACGCTCGCCGCGCGCGT
>MELA01000088.1:13031-20748 GCA_001767495.1 Acidobacteria bacterium RIFCSPLOWO2_12_FULL_65_11
CTGCGCTCTGTTCGCGCCGCGCACCACGATCGAGCGCCAGACGGGCACGCCGGGGCCGACCAGCGCGCGGCAGGCCTTTGACGATTTGTTTAAGTAGTGTCCGGCTTCAGCCGGACGGCTGCGTGCAATAATCACCTCGTGGCGCTGATCTCCCCAACCGATCAGGAACACCTGCGTCGATCGTTCGCCGAGATGACGCGGCCGGTCCGACTGCTGTTTTCGATCGCCGTGCTCCTCAGCATAGCCACGATCGCGGCCTCTGGAATGCCGGGCCCCCAGGGGCCCCAGGGAACCTTGACAGCCCAGGGGACCCGGACCGAAGAGGTGCCGCGCATTGTCGCGCTCGGCGACAGCCTGACGTCGGGCCGGGGCATCGGGAGAGATCACTCATATCCGGCCGTCCTGCAGGAACGGCTCGATGAGGCCGGCCTGCGGTTCGAAGTGGTCAACGCCGGGCGGTCAGGCGCGACGTCGGCCGACGGTGTACGGCGGCTGTCGGGGGCGCTCGAGGGCAACGTCCGCGTGCTGGTCGTGGCGCTAGGCGCGAACGACGGCTTGCGCGGCACCCCTGTCGAGCGACTCAAATCCAATCTGAGCCACATCGTCAGCCAAGCGCGGGCGCGTGGCATCTCGGTGCTGGTGTGCGGGATGGAGGCGCTGCCCATTTATGGTCTGGACTACAGCATGCAGTTTCACCGCGCCTATCGCGAGCTTGCCGAGCAGTTCGAGGTGCCGCTGGTGCCGTTCATGCTGGCCGGTGTGATCGGCCGCGAGGAGATGATGCAACGGGATCGCATCCATCCCACGGCCGCCGGCGCGCGGATGATTGCCGACAACATCTGGCCGTATCTGAAGCCGCTCGCCGAGGCCATCGCGCCCGCCAGGATCGCGGCGCCGGAATAGGCCGGGTTGTTTTTCGGATCGGGCGCCTGCGGCCAAGGCGAGCGGGGGTGGGGCCCTGCGAGTGAAGAAGAAATGTCGAGGTGGATGTGTTCAAGCGACTGCTGATTGCACTGGTCCTGGCAGGCGCCCTCGCCCAGGTCCCGTTCGAGGCCGCCGCGCCCGTTCGCTACCGGTTCAGCTTTCCCGAGCCGCAGCATCGCTGGATGCAGGTGGAGGCCACATTCCCAGAACTCGGATCGGCGCCCCTCGAGCTTCGGATGAGCCGCTCCTCTCAGGGACGGTACTCCCTGCATAACTTCGCGAAGAACGTCTACGACGTGCACGCATTTGGTGCTGACGGCCGGGAGATCGCCACGTCGCGTCCTGACGCGTACGGGTGGAACGTGACGGGCCATGGCGACACGGTGACGGTTCGGTACAAGGTGTACGGCGATCGGGTCGACGGCACCTACCTGGCCGTCGACACGACGCACGCGCACATCAACATGCCGGCGGCCGTCATGTGGGCGCGGGGGTTTGATGATCGCGGGGCGATCGTCGTCTTCGATCCGCCCTCTGGAGCGCGGTGGCAGGTCGCCACGCAGCTTCATGCCGGTTCGACCGCCTTCGAGTTCACCGCGCCGAATCTTCAGTACCTGATGGACAGCCCCGCCGAGTTTGGTCCGGTGGTCATGCGGCAGTTCCTGGTCGGCCCGCGTACGTTTCGGTTCGCAGTACACCACACCGGCACGGACGGTGAGCTCGACGGTCTCGTGAGAGATGTCGAGCAAATCGTCAGGCAGGAAGGCGCGATCTACGGCGAGTACCCGGACTTCGAGCCGGGGCACTACACGTTTCTGGCCGATTATCTGCCGTACGCGAGCGGCGACGCCATGGAGCACCGCAACAGCACGGTGATGACGTCGGCGGGTTCGATTGCGCGCTCGCGCACCGAATTGCTCGATACCGTTGCCCACGAGTTCTTCCACGCCTGGAACGTCGAGCGCATCCGCCCGCGCGACCTCGAGCCGTTCAATCTGGACGGTGCCAACGCCTCGGGGGCGTTGTGGTTGGCCGAGGGCTTCACACAGTACTACGGCCCGCTCGTGCTGCAGCGCGCCGGCCTGGTCGACACCCTCTGGACGGCGCGAATGCTGACTGGCCTGGTCGAAGCGGTCTCCGAGAGCCCGGGTCGTCTCGTGCGATCGGCGGAGGAAATGAGCCGGATGGCGGTGTTCATTGACGGCGACCGTCCCGTCGACAGAACCAACTGGTCGATCAGCGTCACGTCGTACTATCCGTTTGGCGGCGCCATCGCTCTCGCCCTCGACCTGACGCTGCGCGAGCGATCGAACGGCCGGACAAGCCTCGATGATTTCATGCGCGCCATGTGGCGCCGCTATGGCAAACCCGGCGGTACGCGCGAGGGCTATGTCGATCGTCCCTACACGATGGCGGACGCCGAGGCGACGCTCGCCGAGGTCAGCGGCGACTCGGCCTTCGCGCGCGATTTCTTCGCCCGCTACATCCAGGCACACGATGTCGCCGATTACACGCGGCTCCTCGGACACGCCGGGTTTGTCGTGCGTCCGGTCCGCGCCGGCGCGGCGTGGTTGGGCGACCTGCGCCTCGACGCGCGAAACGGGACGGCGCGTGTGGCGGCGCTCGTCGCGCCGACATGGCCGATCTACGCCTCGGGCATCGACCAGGACGATGAGATTCGGCTATTGGGGGGCACGCGGATTGGGTCGATTGAGGATGTGAACGCCGTTCTGAGACGCCATAAGCCCGGCGACCGCCTCGCGCTCGCCTTCGTCGAGCGGGGCGGAGCGGTCAAGACCGCGAGCGTGACGCTCGCTGAGGACCCTGGCCGGGAAGTCGTACCCCTCGAGGCTGCCGGTGGCGCGCTGACGCCCGCGCAGAAATCGTTTCGTGATCAGTGGCTCGATCCACAATAACCGCCTATGCCTGTACCATGGTTTCACGCTCTCGACCTGCTCATCAGCGTTATCGATCTCACACGAGGCGGGAGGTCACGAGCCGCCGCCGCCACCCAAGAGGCGGCCGGGCGGAATGAGGCGCCGGATCGCGACGCGTGGCAGATGGAGCGGGAGCGCATGGACCTGGAGCGCGAACGGATGGCAGTCGAGCGCCAACGCGCTGAGCGCGCCCTGAAGCTCGAGCTGCTGCGCCAGGCCGGCGATCGTGAGATCGGCCGGCTGCGCCTGACGGCGGGGATCGCCGTGACCGGCTTGATTGGCTCGTTGCTCTTCTGGGCCCAGCTGGTCGCCGCAGCCTTCACGGCGATCGGAACACGACTTTTGCTCGGAAGCGCGTGGCTGCTGCTGGTGGTCGCGCTCGCTTTCTCATTGATGGGGCAGGCGCGCATCGCGGCTGCCCTCGCGGGAATGGACGACACGAGCACCGCTGGCGGCATCACCGCCGGCACCGCCGGCCGGCTCGCGCCGTGGCTCGTCATTGGCGGCTTGACCCTTTTCGGCATGGCCGCGCTCGCCGCCTAGTTGATTTCATATGTAGTGTCCGCCTTTAGGCGGACCTGTCCGGCTTCAGCCGGACCTGGAAGACCGCCGAATTCAGTCAGCGAAAATCGCCCGCAGCGCATCGTCGATGCGCGGATACCGGAACGAGAAACCTAACCGCTCGGCCTTTGCCGGCAGGGCCCGCTGACCCGACAGCAGAAGGGCATCGGCCATTTCGCCGAGCAGGAGTCGCAGCGCCAAAGCCGGCGTGGGGAGCAGCGCCGGGCGACCAAGCGCGCGTCCGAGGGCGCGTGCGAAATCCGCGTTGGGCACCGGCACCGGCGCCGTGGCGTTGAGCGGTCCGCTGACCGCCGGCGTGTCGATGATCCACAACACGAGCGCGAGCCAGTCGTCGTAATGAATCCACGGCCAGTACTGACGTCCGGATCCCACCGGACCGCCCACACCGAACCGAAACGGCGGCAGCATCTGCGGCAGCGCTCCCCCGCTCTTGTCGAGCACCAGTCCGGTGCGGAGACATATCAACCGCGTCGAGGCGTTGGCGGTCAGGTTCGCCGCGGCTTCCCACTGCACGCAGACGCCTGCAAGAAAGTCGGCGCCGGCAGCAGTCGCTTCCGTCACGATTTCATCGGCGTGTGGACCGTAGTAGCCGACCGCCGAGCCACTGATGAACACCGATGGCGGGGTGGACGCACGCCGGATCGCTGCCACGATGCTGCGAGTCGCGCGGACGCGGGAATCGAGGACGCGTTGCTTGTGAGCAGCGGTCCAGCGATGGCCGGCAATCGACACGCCGGCGAGGTTGATGACCGCGCCCGCGCCGTCGATCTCGGCCGCCCATGGGCCAACCTCGCCGTCAGGTGTCCAGGGGACCAGCCGCGGGCGCGCCACGCCTCCGGGCTGTGCCGCGCCCCGCGTCAAGATCACGACGTCGTGGCCCTCGGCGATGAGGCGCGTGGCAAGCGGCCGGCCGAGAAACCCTGTTCCGCCGGCGATGACGATACTCATGAGGGGCTTGCAGCGGTCAGCATTCCATCATCCTACACGGTGGAGGTGCGCGTATGATGGCGGGCGGTGTCCACGATCGTCGCGCTGCTGTTTACCGGCTATCTCAGCGTCGCGCTGCTGCTGACGCTGCCGCCGCTGTGGGCGGCGCTGCTCATCATGCCGGCCGGGCGGACGGCGGACCGCCTGGTCAGACGCTGGTCGCGGTTCATCCTCCGCCTCAGCCTGTGCCGCCTCCGCGTGTCAGGGATCGAGCATCTCGCCACCAGCCTGCCGGCGGTGCTCGTCTCGAACCACCGCAGTTATGTCGATGCGATCGTCCTGATGGCTGCCATTCCCGCGGAATTCCATTTCGTGGCCTATCACGGCGTGCTGACCTGGCCCGTGGTCGGCACCGCGATCCGCAAGGCGGGACACCTCACGGTTGACCGCAGCGATCGCGCCGCCCGTCTTGCCTGCGCACGGGCGATGACCGAGACACTGCGACACGGCGGGTCGCTGCTGGTGTTTCCCGAGGGGATGATGACCGGTCCGTCGAATGACCTGCTTCCGTTTCGACTGGGCGCGTTTCGGACGGCCGTCGAGGCCGGACGGCCCGTTGTGCCGATCACGCTCGAGGGAACGGGCATCATGCTGCCCGTCGATGGTCGCCTGTTGCGGCCCAGTCCGCTTGACGTGACGATACACGCCCCGATTGCTCCGATCGCGCGGAATCGCGCCGAGATGGGACGCCTTCGCCGTCAGGCACGGCTGGAAATGACATCAGCACTTCCACGGACGCACGAGCCGGCCAACATGCCTCAAAACGTTCGTCGCGCCACCCATTCTCGAAGCAGAGAGTCGACAACGACGTAGCGGTCGCCTTCGCGACCGATCAGGTCGTCACGGACGAGCGCCCCGAGCGCGTACTGCACGGTCGAGGCGCCGCCCAGGCGATGTCGTTCGCGAACCTCGACCGACAGCAGCCCTCGTCCCTCCTCGAGCACGACGGCACGCAGTACGCCGCGTTGAGCCGCCTTGAGCCGCTGCCAGAGCGCTTCGAACATCATCTGTTGTTCGGTCAGCAGACGCCGCAGCGCCAGATGCAGGTCATCGAGCGTCGCCCGCCGCCTGCCATCGGCGCGCACCTCATCCCACGTTTCGTGCGCCAGGCGTTGTACGTCATAGGGCAGATTACCGGCGAGCTCGACGATGGCGGCTCCAAGGCCCGATTCGGACCGGATGCCGGAACGTGCGAATCGCGCATCGATGAAGGCTGAAAATTCGTCGGCTGGAATCTTGTCGAGCCGGATCACCGGTCCGGCCTTGTAGAACGGCCGTTTCGGTCCGAGCATTCGCTCCATCAGGCTCGGCTCGGAGCCAGCGAAGATGTAGCCGACCTCACGCTGATGCTGGACGGCCGCGCGCAACGCGTGCTCGACCGATCCGCCGTCAAATCCGGCGATCCCCTGAAACTCGTCGAGCGCGACGACGACCTTGCGGCGCCGCGCCTCGGCGAGGCGTGAGGGCAACGCAAAGACCTCCTGTGCGAGCCGCGATTGATCACGTTCCGATCGGACGTTGGGAAAAGACACGCTGATCGAGCCAAGCGGCGAGGCGTCCGGCGAGTAATGCACTTCGGCCCTGGCGGATCGGATGACTTCGCGGAGCCACGTGCGCGCGCGATCCCATCGGGTTTCCGCGGAGACAATCGCGCGTGCGTAGCCCTCGAGAAAGGCCACATACGAGCTGTAGCTGCTGACCGTAACCTCGACGGTGAGGGCGCCCTGTTTGGCCATGGCGGCGAGCGCGCGCCGAACCAACGACGACTTGCCGTAGCGGCGCGGCGAGATGAGAAAGATCTTCTGGCCGGCAGCCAGGTCGGCGACCAGTCGATCGAGCTCGGCCACACGATCGGCAAAGGCCGACAGGGGCACGACCTCGCCGTACACGAAGGGGTTCTGCATTACAGCTAATCCTATAATGGTTACTGATTATCACGTAACGGTATCGTCAGTAGTACCGCTTGGGGAGGTCCAGGAGGACGCGTGTTCTGACGAGGTCGACCATGGCCGGCGGCAAGGGGCGTTGTCCGAGCGCGGCCATCGCGGCTGTGTCGACCACCACCTCGTCGGGCAGGTACTGGCGGCAGGCGCCGAACTCCTGTTCGTAGTCCTCTGAGGGGAATCTCAAAAGGAGCCGCAGGCGGTCGCCCGTAGGCTCGGCGTGATAGAGCGGGTTGAGGCGGAGGTCGCCCGGCAGGCCGGGCGAGGGGTCGAGGACGTGCGGTCTGAAGACTGCGGTGGCGCGGGTGGCGATGCACACCAGGGCCGGATCGCGGTCGAGCGCGGCCGGCGCGTCGCGGCGCGCGAGGTCCAGTGCGCCGCCGGCGACGACGTCCGCGAAGAGACCCTCTTCGGCGAAGAGCCGCGGCTCGAGCGTCTCGAACAGATCGCGATAACCGTCCGGCGGGAGCGGCTGTCCGTGCGACGGGCTCCACACGTGCTGATTGTGCGCGTGGCTGATGACCACCGCCCCGGGGGACACGTGACCAGCATGGTCATCCCCCTCGTCGACGACGCGGAGCATCTCCAGGACGGCCTGACGCTTGGTCCAGATGAACATGAAGGCATCGGCGCACATCACATAGCGAAACGCGCCGCGGGCGAAAGGCAGCGGGGCATTACCGTCGCAGCAGACAGCCTCGCAGCCGGGAGCGATGAAGCGCCTGGCAAGCCAGATTTTCGAGAAGTACAAGTCGGCCAGGACTGGTGGAGGTGAAGAGAGGTCCATCAGCGACCGAGTCAAGTGACCGGATCCGCCGCAGATATCGAGTGCTCGTCCTCCGCCACGAAGGACCGTGCCGGCAACGGCCCGAACCAGTTGGTGCGCCACGACGTAGCTCGGATCCGAGAAGCGATAAAAGAAGTACCCGCCCTCCAGATTCAGTCCGAGCGCTTCGATGGCTTCCTGATACGTCGCATCTGTGGACGACGCGATCGCGTCAAGACGGCCGGCGCGCGCATCATCTTCGATGTCGAACATTGCCCGCCGGGCCAGATCCGGCCGGCCGGCCTCGACGTGCGCGCGCGCTGGCGTGGCGGCGCCCTCGAGATGCATCACGGGAATGCCGGCGATGACTGGAAAAATGCAGCAATGGCAGCCGAGGATGGCATCGTGAATCTCGTCTCCGTCCCGCTGATGAAACATCGACGTGACGAGTTCGAGCCTGCCGCCGCAATACGGACATCTGAGGATGTCGAGGAGGGAAAGGTGCATATGAATCTAAGGATTTAGGGAGCGTTTGGTTTTCACCACCCTCCGGCCGAGCGGCTCGATGAGCGACGCGC
>MELA01000089.1 GCA_001767495.1 Acidobacteria bacterium RIFCSPLOWO2_12_FULL_65_11
GTCCCCTCGAGGCCCACGAGATCGACCTCGACGCCGAGCGCCGCCAGCGCATGCGCGTGGTAGAGCATGCGGGCGCTGCGGCCCAGGTCAGCGAGCGCGACTACGGCTGCACGCATCGCGAGTCATTCTACCTTCTCCGTTTCACGTCGCCCTCCGGTGATCAACCGTACGCGGCGCTGCAGCGTGACGTACGCCCACGCCCACTCGCCCATGACCGCCAGCCGGTTGCGGAATCCAATCAGCCAGAAGAGGTGGAGAAACAGCCAAAAGAGCCAGGCGAAGAACCCCGATGCCTTGAAGGGCCCGAGGTCGGCCACCGCCCGTCCGCGACCGATCACCGCCATCGTGCCGTAGTCGCGGTACCGGAACCGCTCGAGCGACTGTCCGGCGATGGCGCGCAGGATGTTCCGCGCCGAATGCGCGCCCTCCTGCTTCGCCACCTGCGCGACGCCTGGAAGCCACCGGCCGTCCTGCTCGAGGGCGCACATGTCGCCGACGACGAAGGTATTCGGGTGGCCGGGCACGGTCAGCGTGGACTCCGTTCGCACGCGCCCGACGCCATCGAGCGGCACACCGAGCGACGCCGTAAGCGGTGACGCCGCGATGCCGGCCGCCCAGAGTACCGTCTGCGCCTCGATGCGCCCACCCTTGGCATCTTGTCCGCCAGGCTGAAGTCCGACTGAAGTCGGACGCCACGACACCCCGTCGGCGTCGACTTCGGTGACGACCGATCCAGTGCGAGCCTCAACCTCCAGGCGCTCGAGCGAGCCCAGCGCGGCCTCGCGCAGCGAGTCGGGAAACGCCGGGAGCACGTGCGGGCCGCCTTCAAGCACGATGATGCGTGCCGATTCGGGGTGGATGTGGCGGAAGTCCCGCCGTAGCGAGTGTCGCGCGATCTCGGCGAGCGCACCAGCCAGCTCGACGCCGGTCGGCCCGCCGCCGCATCACGATCGCATCGTCCAGGGTCTTCAGTCCGGGCGCGTGCGTGGCCCATTCCGGATGGCCGAAGTACCCCTGCGCCGCGGCCGGCCGCCACGATCAGGTAGTCGTACGAGAGAAGGCCGCCGTCGATCACAACCCGCCGCGCAGCCACGTCGATCGCAAGGGCTTCGGCCAGTAGCACCTCTACGTTGGTCTGCCGGCGCAGAATCCAGCGAATGGGCGACGCGATGTCTCCGGGCGAGAGCGACGCGGTCGCGACTTGATAGAGAAGCGGCTGGAAGAGATGGTAGTTGTGGCGATCGAGCAGCGTCACACGGACCGGCGCGCCGTAGAGCGCCCGCGCGGCATCGAGGCCCCCGAAGCCGCCCCCGATGATGACGACGTGCGGCAGGTCGGGCACAGCGGGCATAATAGCCCACTGACATGGCGGTGCTAGTGAAGGCAGCCGGCAAAAAGCCCCGCGGCGCCGTGCTCGGCGGACCGACGTCGGTTGTCGACACGGCGTGCCCGCTCGACTGCCCCGACGCCTGCAGCCTCGCGGTGACCGTGCAGCACGGCAAGGTCGTCGCGCTTGACGGCTCACAGAGGAACCCGGTGACCGCCGGGTTCATCTGCGCGAAGGTCCGCAGGTTCGGCGAGCGCGTCTACGGTCCGGATCGGCTGCTCCACCCTGCCGTTCGCAAGGGCCGCAAGGGCGAAGGCCGGTTCAAGCGCGCGTCGTGGGACGAAGCGCTCGGGCTCATCATCTCGCGCTTCGAGCGTGCCAGGGCCGAGCATGGCGGCGCGTCGATCCTGCCGTACTCGTACGGCGGCTCGAACGGACTCCTCACCCAGGACAACCTCGACACGACCCTGTGGCGCCGGCTCGGCGCGTCCCGGCTCGCGCGGACCCTCTGTGCGGCGCCCACCGGCGCGGCCAACCAGGCGCTCTACGGCAAGATGCCGTCGGTCACCTATCAGGACTATCCAGCGGCGAAGCTGATCGTCTTGTGGGGCATCAATCCGTCGGTCTCCGGGATTCACATCGTGCCCTACGTGCGCGAGGCCCAGAAGCACGGCGCCGCGCTCATCATCATCGATCCCCGGACGACGGCGCTTGCCCGACCGGCAGACGTTCATCTCGCCGTCAGACCCGGCACCGACGTCGCCGTTGCGCTGGCGATCCACCGATATCTGTTCGCGAACGGTCACGCCGACGAAGCGTTCTTGCGCACTCACGCACACGGCGCCGACCGGCTCCGCGAGCGCTCCGAGCCATGGACCATCGAGCGTGCGGCTGAGGTCGCGGGCATCGACGCAACTGCCCTTGAGCAGCTTGCAAGGCTCTACGCAGAGCGCTCGCCGGCCCTCATCCGCTGCGGCTGGGGTCTCGAGCGCAACCGCAACGGCGGCAACGCCGCGATGGCCGTCCTCGCGCTGCCGGCCGTAGGCGGCAAGTTCGGCGTGCGCGGCGGCGGCTACTCGATGAGCAACTCGGCGTCGTGGAATATCACGCGGCCGTGGATCGGAGCCGACGAGCCTACCTCGCGCGTGGTCAACATGACGCATCTCGGGCGCGCGCTCACGGAGTACGACGATCCACCGGTCGACGTCCTCTTCGTCTACAACTGCAATCCGGCCGCAACCGTTCCCGATCAATCGCGCGTCCTTCGCGGCCTCGCGCGCGAAGACCTCTTTACGGTCGTCTTCGAGCAGGTGATGACCGACACGGCCTTGTATGCCGATGTGATCCTGCCGGCCACGACCTTCCTCGAGGGCTACGACTTCGCGAAAGCGTACGGGCCCATCAGCATGCAGCTGGCCCGGCCGGTCGTGGACACAGTCGGCGAGGCTCGGCCAAACGCCGACGTCTTCGGCGAGCTGTGCGCGCGGCTTGGGCTGCGTCGCGAGGACGATCCGGAGGGCGAGCTGGACCTGCTCGTCCAGGTGCTCAATGGGCTACCCGGCACGATCGGCGCCGATCTCTCGGCCGGGCATCGGCCTCTACCGGCGTGCGGCGCAGCTCCGGTTCAGTTTGTCGACGTCTTTCCCAACACGGCCGATCGCAAGATCGACCTATTTCCCGCCGCGCTCGAAGCCAGCGCGCCGATGGGCCTCTACCGGTTTCAGCCCGATCCGGCGACCGACCGGTATCCGCTGTCGCTCATCTCGCCGGCGAGCGACCGCACGATCAGCTCCACGCTTGGCGAGCTGCCGCGGCCAGACGTCACGCTGACGATGCACCCGGACGAAGCGCGGGCCCGCGGGCTGGAAGAGGGAGACCTCGTGCGAATCTTCAACGACCTGGGTGAGGTCCATTGTCCGCTGACCGTGGCCGCATCGATTCGTCCAGGGACCGTCAGCCTGCCGAAAGGCTTGTGGCGGCGCAGCACGGCGAACGGCTCGACGGCCACTGTCCTCGCGCCCGATACGCTCACCGATCTCGGCGGCGGCGCGTGCTTCAACGACGCACGCGTGCAGGTCGCGTCGCTCGCGCGGGCGTGACCGGATCGACCTGCTGGTGGGGGCAGCCTTCATCTCGCCTTCGACTCGAACGAACGATCCGATGGACGACAAGCGTTCATCCGGACGGGCGAAGGACCTGGGTGACGTGGAAGCGCTGATGCGACGGCCTCGTCGCCCGACAAGGCCAAGGCCGCGTCAACATCGAGAGCGGGCGGCGCAGTCAGACGGTAAGAAACATTTAGTGTTTCTTATCGTCCTGCAGTTGCGGCATCGGTGGGCCGATGGCACGACGCACCTGGAGCGGGATCCCCTCGACTTTCTGGGACGGCTGGCGGTGCTCGTGCCGCGGTCGCGGATCAATCTGATTCTGTGCGCTGAAGGAAGCCAACGTCGACCAGTTCTTCGTGTGGCAGGTCATCTACGGCGGCCCTTCCGTGAGAGGAGGTCGTTATGGACGAGCCGGGGCTGAGTTACCGGCCACCACCAGAGCCGGTGAACTGACTGACTCGGTCCAGCAAGAGACCCTGGTAACGCGTGCCACTGGGCAGCTTCAGCTCCCGATCGGCTTTCGCCGCGAAGACAAAATCGCTCTCCGTCAGGCCATTGATCTTGTGCGTCCAGATCGTGAGCCGGACTTTGCCCCATGCGAGATAGATGTCGGGGTGATGGCGTTGCTCTTCCGCGAGCTCGCCGACACGAATCGTGAAGTCCAGCGCCTCGCGGAAGTTCTCAAACCGATATTCCTTTTCGAGATGGTGCTCGTCGATCACCTGCCAGCCGTTATTGACGTCACGCAGGAACACCTGGAGCTCGGCGCCCTTCAGCGGCGGCACGCCGCCGCGGCACGGCACGCACTGTTTCGAGGCCAGGTCCTTCATGGGCCGTTCTCCCGATCGCTTCCCTTTCTCAGCCGCCTCATAACGTCCGCGCTCAGCGCGGTAGCTGGCGCGCGAGCGCACCCACCACCGGATTGACGATTCCCGCAAAATCGCGGTAATCCATCCTGATGGCGTCGGTGTGGGTGCCAGCGTTGAACACGATTTCGGGCTCGTCGACCAGCGTCGTGTCGACGTAGACTCGCTGGCCGTACAGGGGCCCGAACGGAGGCATGGCTCCCCGCTCGCACTCGGGATACAGTGCGGCAATCTCGTCTTCGGTGCCCAGTCGAACCACGCGAGCTCCGGCCAGTTCACGCAGCCGCTCCAGATCGACGATCAGGTCGGCGGGCACGACGACCTGCACCGGTTGATCGTCAGCGAGACAGACGACGGTCTTCGCCCAGCGTCGTCCGGGGACGTGCGCGATGGCCGCTTCCTCCTGTGCGGTGTACGCAACAGGGTGCGCGATCGTGCGATACGGAATTCCTTCGCGCTTGAGGAAATCGCCAATCGATGCCGTGATCGCCATGTGTCACCTCCCCGGGTTCGCTGCAAATGCCTAAGGAAGGGCCCGGCCATGCAAGCTGTGGACGGCGCCGCCGATGCCGACGATGACTTCGGGCTCGTTCATGCAGGCCTCCACCAAGAACGAGGCACGTAGCAGCAGACCCCGCCGCTTCTACTCCTCTACTCCTCCGCGCAACGCGCGTCAAGTGAAAGACGCCATGTGTAAAGACGCCATGTGCGGGAGATAGCGTCATTGGGCGCAGGGTGCGTTCATCTGCCTGGCGCCTTCGCGGCTCGTCCGAGCTTTGGTGTTCGCCCCGAGGCCGACGGCTTCTGTGTACGAGCGCTGTGGCCGGACCACACCGCGTGTTTCGTCCTCACCTGTTCTGAAATCAGTTTCTGTCGGTTCGCACGTCCTTTGCCCATTCATCCCGACGGCTCGCGCCGGTGACTCAACATTCCACCTTCGCGGCCGGCCTCTCCCGCATCTTCCTGCGTCCATTCATGCGCGGCGCCCTTCGCATGCGCGGCTTTCCCGCCCTTGCTGGCAATCTCGCGATGGTCCTTGGCATCCATTGACGCAAATCCGCGCTCCTGTGTGGGCACGGCGCCCTCCCTCCCCAAGGCTCTGTCTGGCTCCGGTAGCGAGCCCTCGTGGAAAGGTTGCGCACTGGAGTAGATGCATGCCTCACGCCGCCCCGATCGGGGCGCGCAAGAGCCCATGTGGCTCGATCGCGCTGAGCACGACGATCCCGACAGCTACATCATCGACCACCGCGCGCGACACGGCTCGATACTGCAAGGCGAATGGCGCGACGACGAGCCAGACCCCGCACACGATGTGGAACCACGTGGCGATCACGGGTGGCGCCGAGGCCGCGAGCATCCCGCCGAGGACGCCACAAGCAACACGCCCAAGGTGACATCATTGGCCAAAGGAATTCGGCTCGTCCCAACCTCGCCCAGTGCGAAGAGCGCGGCGATAAGCCAGATGCCAAGGACCAGACTGATCGACGATAACGCCCGTTCTCAGATCCGCCCGGGGTTCCCCCCTCAGACGACAGGCCGCTACAGACCGTTTCAGCAGCTTCGTGAGAGGGTGCTGTCAGATCACCTCTCGACCCACTCGACAAAGCGGGGAGGGATTTCGTTCCACACGATCATCGCCCGCAGTACGCGGTCATCACGGAGAAGTTCGCGCGCGCCGGCGC
Source organism: Acidobacteria bacterium RIFCSPLOWO2_12_FULL_65_11 (assembly GCA_001767495.1). GTDB lineage: Bacteria > Acidobacteriota > Vicinamibacteria > Vicinamibacterales > CAVVIG01 > 2-12-FULL-65-11. The sequence continues at coordinate 5,984 of MELA01000089.1, forward strand.
GCGCTTCCTCCAAGGTGGCGTAACGCGCAGACGTCAACGACGAATCGATCGTGCCTTGCCGCATGATTCCGTTCAGCTTATACATGCGCCGCCTTCAACCCAGCGTAACCGGTTCGAGCGGCGCACGTGTCCTTCCGCGTCGCCGACTGTGAGACGACTGGCACACTTTTCAATGACCTGGAGGGTTGCCTCGATGGAGTGAAATCTTCCTCCGGCATGTTGATCGATGACGCGCGTGGCGAGATGGCAGGGGGTCGCTCCTACATCTCGATCTCGGTGTCGCTTTCCGTCACGCGGACGCCGTAGCGCGCGACGGCTTGCTGGGCCGGCGGACCAACGACCTCCCCTCTCCGAACATCGAACCTTGCGCCGTGCCAGGGACAAGTCCTTCGTGGCCCGAGATCTCTCCCTCGGCCAAAGGGGCCGCCCCTATGCGTGCACGTGTTGTCGAGCGCGAAGAACTGACCCTCGACGTTGAAGAGGGCGATCGACTTGCCCGGGACGTCGACGAGTCGTGCCTAACCGGGCTCGATTTCGTTTGTCGTCGCTACCCTCACAAAGTCAGCCATGGATCCTTTCCTCTTGTCTATGCCGTTTCCGTGAGGCAGTGCCCGAGGGCGAGCTACGATGCGCACTCACCGGCCATTGTCTGCGGCCTGAACTCGCTCGTCTCAGCGAGGTCCACATAGTCCTGCGGCTCCGCCGACTCGGAGGTCATCGTCTCGAGGTCCGCGAGCAGTTGCTTGACGCGGGGCAGCTCGATACGTCCGAAGAACGCCGTCGCGGTCGAGCAACCCTCCTGCTTCTGGGGCCGGACGTTCGTTTTCTCCCAGCGTGCGAAGTCAGCCGCAGTCGTCGCAAGTTCAGGCTTGACTGCCGGCGTGATGCCGGGGCCCTGGACGATCGAGCTCGCGGCGCGCGTGGCGACGTCCGCTGGAGACGGAGCGGGTCCGCGTGCCCCGGTGGGAGCGTGCTCGACGGGCGGATCGTTCGGACTGAAGGAGAGCTTCGCGCCGCCCTCGACCCGGATGCGCTCCCTTTCCTT
>MELA01000090.1:84-1073 GCA_001767495.1 Acidobacteria bacterium RIFCSPLOWO2_12_FULL_65_11
GCCCAGAGCTGCTGTTTGGCTTCGAACAAGCCGTCGGCGTGACTCGTCAGATAGAGCACTTTCAGGTCGGGCTCCAGCGCGCGGACCTGTCGAGCGAGCTCGTCGCCTTCCATTTCCGGCATCCGCAGGTCGGTGATCAATAGATCAAGGGCCGGACCCTTCGCAATTCGCTCGAGCGCTTCTTTGCCGCTCGAGGCTTCGATCAACGTGACGCGCTCGTCATCGCCCAGACAGCGACGAACGAGCGCCAGAACGCCCGGCTCGTCGTCCACGGCGAGAATCGAGATCGGCTGTCCCTGTTCCACACCGCCTCCAGCACTTTTCGAAGTCGTGTCCGGCTTCCGCCTCCGCTAAAGCTTCGGCGGACCGCCATAGCCTTGGCGACGGCGGTTAGCCGGACCGGTATTAGTCAGCGCGCGCGACCTGGTCGAGAAACGTGTCGACCAGATCGGCGCGGCGCCAGCCCCGCGCCGCTTCGCGCCGGAGCTCCTCAGCCGCCCGCGCGAACGGCAGCGCCACTTTGTAGGGCCGCGCCGTCGTCAGCGCATCGAAGACGTCGACGATGCCCATGATCTGCGCGAGCAGCGGAATCGCATCGTCGCGCAGTCCGTCCGGGTAGCCGCTGCCGTCCAGCCGCTCGTGGTGATGGCGGACGATCGGGCGTACTTTCCGCAGCGATCGGAGTTCGCCGCAGAGACGATCGCCGATGACTGTATGCGTTTTCATCAGCTCGTATTCACTCGACGTCAGTGGCCCGGACTTGAGCAGCACGGCGTCCGGAATGCCAACCTTCCCGACGTCGTGAAGATAGCCGCCGCGTCTGAGCGCGGAGACGTCGTCTTCGTCGCGCCCGAGCGTCCGGCCCAGCGCGGAGGCGTACTGCGCGAGACGCTGGCAGTGGCCGTCGGTCGTGCTGTCGCGCGCTTCGATAGTCAGCGCGAGGCTGACGATCACCGATTCGGCGCTGTCGAGGTCGTCGGTGTAGTGCT
>MELA01000090.1:1181-8741 GCA_001767495.1 Acidobacteria bacterium RIFCSPLOWO2_12_FULL_65_11
GACGAAATCGTCCGCGCCGACATCGATGCCGCGGATGCGACTGGCGCTGTCGTTGAGAGACGTGATGAGCACGACCGGAATCAACCGCGTGCTCGGGTCCTGCTTGATCGCCCGACACGCCTCGAACCCGTCGACGTGCGGCATCATCACGTCCATCAGGACGAGGTCGGGGTGCTTAACGCGAATGAGGCGCAGCGCTTCGGCTCCGTTAGCAGCCGTGCGCACGATGTGGCCGTCTGGCGCCAGCAGCGATTCGAGCAACCGAGCATTGCCGGCGATATCGTCAACAACGAGCACAGTCCCCAAATGACCTCCCCTGCTTACATCGTCCCTTCTTGGGTTGCGGCAGTCGTTTTCCGGCTCTCGGCCAGGTCCTGGATGAGGTGTTTGGTCTCAGCCTCAAGGTCCGTGAACACGCTGGCTGAATGTGTCACGTCTCCTTCGCGTGCGTAGGCTTCCAGACGCTGCGCAAGCCCCGTCAGCCGTTCTGCCCCGAAGTTGCTCGCCGAGCCTCTCAAGGTGTGCACCGTCCGATACACCCTGTCCGCGTCGCCACCAGAAAGGCCCTTCGGGTCGAATGTTGCGCCCGTCGCGGTCGACGCCGGTGCCCCACCGGCGCGAGCCATGACCGAGTCGATCTCGGCGAACAGATCGGCCGGCACAATCGGCTTCGCGACGTATCCGTCCGCGCCTGCGTCAAGACACCGTTCGCGATCACCTTTCAGCGCGTGGGCTGTCAGCGTAAGTATCGGCAGATGTCCTCCCCGAGCGCGTTCGCGTTCACGAATCATCCTCATGGCTTCGGCGCCGCTCATGGGCGCCGACATCGTGAGGACTTCATCGAGGTGGATGATGACGCGCTTTCTACTTTTCCACCAGACTCAAGACACTACCTTCCACACCATCCACGAAAAGGTCGCGAAAGTGAGCGCCAGCGTGATCGCTGAGAGCCGAAGCGGAAACTTCTCGGGCGATGTATTTCGACCGTCTCGAACTGCAACAGGATTAGCAGGTGCCAGACCGGCCCGAGGGGCCGAGGGCGCCCGGCCACGACCGAAGCGGGTCAAGAGGGCAAACAGTTGAGCAGCGCCTTTCCTGGCGTACGGCGAGTGTTAAGGTAGAAGCCCAAAGCGTAACAGCTTCCTCTCTATAAGGTCGTCAGTTTTTGTCCTACACCAGGAGCGAAAATCTTTGTGTCAAACGCGACCTTCGCTCGATGTTCGGTTTGCCACGTTTCGTACTTGGGTGACCCAGCGGCGCTGTGGTAAAGTGCCGGGACTTGTCGATAACCAGGGCGTGGTGACTTTAGTGCGCGCCCGGGCCGACTGCCTATGAAAGCCCGACGCTATACCGTCCTGATTGCCGACCGCTCGAGCGGTGTGGTGCGCCGTGTCAGCGTCAACCTGCGCCCGACCGTCGCCGTGGTGGCAACGATTCTGGCCATTCCTGTTCTGATGGGCCTCGGCGCCCGGTGGAACGCACAGGCGGAAATCAGCCAGCTTCGCGCGGTCAAGTCGATCCTCGAGGTCGAGAACGGCAGCTACCGAGCCGCGACCGGCGAGCTGACGACGCAGATTCAGTCGCTCGAGGGCGTGATCGACGACCTCGGCGTCCGCTCGACGCTCGAGCCCGAGCAGGCCCGCGCCATGCAGCGGCTGCCCGCCGTCGTGAAGGCGCGAGCCGCCGGCGGCGTGAGCCAGCCGAACCCGGTCGTCGCGCAGATGATCACGTCGCTCTCCTTCCCCGAGGACACCTTCGGGGTGCTCCGCGAGTTGCTGCAGGGGCTGGAGAACCGGCTGCGCTTCGTCGAGACCAACGTGGAACGCCGGGAGGCACTGGCGGCGGCGACGCCCTCCATCTGGCCGGCGCACGGCTGGTTATCCGGGGCGTTTGGCGGCCGCAGCGATCCGTTTACCGGCGAGCCCGGATTCCATCAGGGCATCGACATTTCGACCGACAAGGGCCAGCCGGTGTATGCGACGGCTGACGGCCAGGTCAATTCGGCGGCGTACACCGGCGACTACGGCAATCTCGTGGTGCTCACGCACGGCTTCGGGCTGGCGACGCGCTACGGCCATTTGAGCCGCTTCCTCGTGAAGCCCGGCCAGGCGGTCAGGCGCGGCGACGTCATCGGCTACGTCGGTGCCACGGGGCGCGCCACGGGCACGCACCTGCACTACGAGATCCTCGCCAACGGCAATCTGCTCAACCCGCTGGGACTTCTCACGCAACCTGCCCGGCGCTAGGAGATCACGCAGCAAGTTTCAAGTGTCAAGTCTGAAGTCTCAGGTGGGCACCTCAGACTTCAAACTTGAGGCTTAATCCAGGCCTGTCTGCTACAATCTTGCGATACCCCGGGGCTGGCCCACGCTGTAGATGCTGCTCGACACCATCCTCGCCAAAGTCGTCGGCACACAAAACGAGCGGGAACTGAAACGTCTGCGTCCGATTGTCGGTGAGGTGGGCGCCCTCGAGCCGGCCATGCAGGCGCTGTCGGACGAACAACTCCGCGCCAAAACGATCGAGTTCCGCGAGCGTCTGAAGAACGGCCAGACGATCGACGACTTGCTCGTCGAGGCCTTCGCCGTCGTTCGAGAGGCCGGCCGCCGCACGCTCAACATGCGGCACTTCGACGTGCAGCTTATCGGCGGCGCCGTGCTCCACAAGGGGAAGATCGCAGAGATGAAGACCGGCGAAGGCAAGACGCTGGTGGCGACGCTCCCCGCGTACCTGAACGCGCTCGAAGGCCACGGCGTGCACGTCGTCACGGTGAACGACTATCTGGCCCGCCGCGACTCGGAATGGATGGGGCGCGCCTATCGGTTCCTGGGCCTGACGGTCGGTGTCATCCAGCACGAGCTGAACGACGCCGAGCGGCAGGTCGCGTATGCGGCCGACATCACCTACGGCACCAACAACGAGTTCGGCTTCGACTACCTGCGCGACAACATGAAGTTCGAGCTCGCGCACTACGTGCAGCGCGGCCACCGCTTTGCCATCGTCGACGAGGTGGACAGCATTCTGATAGACGAGGCGCGGACGCCGCTGATTATTTCCGGACCGGCGGAGCAGTCCACCGACCTCTATTACGAAGTCGATCGCATCGTCCCCCGCCTCAAGCCGGGGGCCGTCACGCGCGGCGACGCCAAGGCCGAAGAGCGCGAGGCGCTCGAGGCGACGGGCGACTACATCGTCGACGAAAAGCACAAGACGGTCACGTTGACGGAAAGCGGCATGGCACGGGCCGAGCAGATGCTGACGAAGCATCTGCTGGCCGGCGGGCTGTACGAGCCGAGCAACATGCCGATCCTTCACCACATCAACCAGGCGCTTCGCGCCCACGCCTTGTTCAAGTACGACGTCGATTACATGGTGAAGGATGGCGAAGTGATCATCGTCGACGAGTTCACGGGCCGGCTCATGCCCGGGCGGCGGTGGAGCGACGGGCTGCATCAGGCGGTGGAGGCCAAGGAACACAACAGCCGGCACCCCGAGGTGAAGATCGAGCGCGAGAACCAGACGCTGGCGACGGTCACCTTCCAGAATTACTTCCGTAAGTACAAGAAGCTCGCAGGCATGACCGGGACTGCCGACACGGAAGCCGCTGAGTTCAACAAGATCTACAAGCTCGACGTCATCGTCATCCCGCCGAACCGGTTGCTGCGCCGCATCGAATATCCGGACCTGGTCTTCCGCACCGAGCGGGAGAAGTGGGACGCCATCGTCGGCGAGATTCTCGAAGAGCACGGCAAAGGCCGGCCGGTGCTGGTCGGCACGGTGTCGATCGAGAAATCGGAGAAGCTGTCGACGCTGCTCGATCGCCGGGGACTCAAGCGCGGCACCACGACCGGGGGTGGTGCGGAGAAGCACGTGGTGCTCAACGCCAAGTACCACGCACAGGAAGCTGAATTCGTTGCCCAGGCCGGCCGCAAGGGCGCCGTCACGATTGCCACGAATATGGCCGGCCGCGGCACCGACATTCTGCTTGGCGGGAATCCCGAGTTCATGGCGCGGCAGCAGTGCCTGGCCGAGGAGATTGCCGAGCGGCTGCCCAAGGGTGAAGAGCGGTTCGTCGAGGACGAGCAGTACGTCTACTTCTATCACCTCGACGCGTTCTATCGGGTGCCCAAGACCGGCTACCAGCGCATCTTCGACCACTTCAAGAAACAGTGCGACGCCGAACACGACGACGTGGTGGCGGTCGACGGACTCCACATCGTCGCGACCGAGCGGCACGAGGCCCGGCGCATCGACAACCAGCTGCGCGGCCGCGCCGGCCGGCAAGGCGACCCCGGAGCGTCGCGCTTCTATCTGTCGCTCGAAGACGACCTGATGCGGATTTTCGGCTCCGACCGCATTTCCGGCCTCTTGCAGCGGCTCGGCATGGAAGACGGCGTGCCGATCGAGCATCGGATGGTGACAAACGCCATCGAGCGGGCGCAGAAGCAGGTGGAGGCGCAGAACTTCGGCGCCAGAAAGCATCTGCTCGAGTACGACGATGTGATGAACAAGCAGCGTGAAAATATCTATGCGCTGCGCCGGGAGATTCTCGACGGTCGGATTCGCGTCGACGAAACCGAGATCGTCGACACACACCAGTACGCGATCACGTTAGCCGAAGACATTCTGGATGCCATCGTCGAGACCTACGCGCCTCCCAAAGCCGACTTCGAGCAGTGGGATCTCGATGCGCTCAAACTTGAGGCGGGCCTGGTCTTTGCCGTCGATGCGGCGCCGCTCGACTTCAGCGAACGAACGTCTGATGAGATTGGCGAGCTGCTGTGGAAACAGATCGAGACGTCGTATGTAGAAAAGGAAAAGCTCGTTGGGCCGGACGTGATGCATCGGGTCGAGCGCGACATCATGCTGCAGATCGTCGACACCCAGTGGAAGGATCACCTCTACAGCCTCGATCACCTGCGGGAAGGCATCGGGCTGCGCGGCTACGGTCAGCGCGATCCGCTCGTCGAATACAAGAAGGAGAGCTTTGCGCTCTTTCAAGCCATGAAGGAGCGTATTGACGAGGAGATCGTTCACCATCTGTGGTGGCTGCGTCCGGTCCTGAGTGAGGACGCGATGGCTCCCCGGCGCCCCGCGCCGCGTCGCCCGCCGCTCATCATGAACGATCCGTCCACTGAAACGCCGTCGGCCTTTGGCGGCGGCCGTGGCAGCGCGGCGGCCGTGGCCGAGGCACCCGCGTTCGCGCCGCGGCGTGGAAACCAGGCGCCGCCGAGGGTCGGAGGCGATGACGCGAAGGTGAAGACGGTCCGGCGCGACGAGCCCAAGGTCGGGCGCAACGATCCATGTCCGTGTGGCAGCGGGAAGAAGTACAAGAAGTGTCACGGGGCGGCGGCATGAACAGTCGGCAGTCGTCAGTCGACAGTCAGCAGTCGAGTTGACTTATGGCCATAACAACTGAGACGCGCACGCTCCCCTCGATCCAATCGAGCCTGGCCACCGCACTGACCTTCGACGACGTGCTGCTGGTGCCGCGACATTCCGACGTGCTGCCGGCGCAGGTGGACGTCAGCTCGCAGCTGACGAAGCACATCCGCTTGAACGTGCCGATTGTCAGCGCCGCCATGGACACCGTCACCGAATCCGCCCTCGCGATCGCCATGGCCCAGCACGGCGGCCTGGGAGTCATCCACAAGAATCTGTCGATTGAAGAGCAGGCCTCAGAGGTCGATCGCGTCAAGCGGTCGGAGAGCGGCATGATCGTCAATCCGATCACGCTCTCCCCCACCAACCGCATCTACGAAGCGCTCGACCTGATGAGGAAGTTCAGCATCTCGGGCGTGCCGATTACCGATGACGGCAGCAAGGAGGGGCGGCTCGTCGGGATCCTGACCAATCGCGACCTTCGGTTCGAGACCAACATCGGCCGGCCGATTGGCGACGTGATGACGCGCGAGAACCTGATCACGGTGGCCGTCGGCACCACACTCGACGCCGCACGCGAAATCCTCCACAAGCACAAGGTTGAAAAGCTTCTGGTCGTCGATCGCGATTACCGGCTGAAGGGGCTCATTACCGTCAAAGACATTCAGAAAGCCGTCAAGTACCCCAACGCGTCGAAGGATGCCCTCGGCCGGCTGCGGTGCGGCGCCGCGGTCGGCGTGGCCCGCGACACGGTCGAGCGGGCCGAATCGCTCGTCGCGGCGCATGTCGACGCGCTCGTCGTCGACACGGCCCACGGCCACGCGCAGGGCGTGCTCGACATGGTGCGGCTGCTGCGCCGGCGCTTCCCCGACGTCGATTTGGTGGCCGGCAACGTCGCCACCGCCGAGGCCACCGAGGCGCTGATTGCTCTTGGCGTCGACGCGGTCAAGGTCGGCATCGGGGCGGGATCGATTTGCACGACGCGGGTCGTTGCCGGTATCGGCGTGCCGATGATCACGGCCGTCACCGACTGCGCGCGGGCGGCGGCGCGGCACGACGTGCCGGTCATCGCGGACGGCGGCATCCGTTTTTCGGGCGACATCACCAAGGCGATTGCCGTCGGGGCGAGCACGACGATGATCGGCAACCTCTTTGCCGGCACCGACGAGAGCCCCGGCGAGCTGATTCTGTATCAGGGGCGCAGCTTCAAGGAGTACCGCGGGATGGGGTCGATCGGCGCGATGCGCCGCGGCAGCCGCGATCGGTACTTCCAGGATCAGTTCGACCTCGACGCGCCCGGCGGCCCTGGAGGGCCTGCCGGTCCGAGCGGCGTCGACAAGCTCGTGCCCGAGGGCATCGAGGGCCGCGTGGCGCACAAAGGCAGCGTGGCCGCGCTCATCTACCAGCTCGTCGGCGGCCTGCGTGCCGGCATGGGCTACTGCGGGTGCCGCAACATTCCGACCTTGCAGCGCGAGGCGACGCTCGTGCGCATCACGGCCGCGGGCGTGCGGGAAAGCCACGTCCACGATGTCGCCATCACGAAGGAAGCACCGAACTATCGATCAGAGTGAACTTGAAATTGAAAAGGCAGAACTTAAAAGTAGTGAGCGAGCTGAGTCCTTTTAAGCTTTACCTTTTCACTTTTGAGTTTCCACTGTCACCCGCCGATCTGTCTCGCCCGCATGTTCGATCGTGACGCGGATCGCATCTGGCGGCGTCCGTGGCAGGTGTTCCGCCCATTCGACCGCGAGCACGGCGTGGACGGCGAGCTCGTCCAATCCGAGCTCGTCGACCTCTCGCGGATCGTCCAATCGATAGAGATCGACGTGCAAGAGCGGTAAGGGGCCGCCCCGATACTCCTGGATCAACGTAAACGTCGGGCTGCTGACATCTTCCGGTCTGACGCCGAGGCCTTCCGCGAGACCCCGAATGAACGCGGTCTTTCCAGCCCCCAGGTCGCCGAACAGCAGTACGACGGACCCTGGCGAGAGCCGGGCCGCCAGATCGCGCCCGATGGCGGAAGTGTCGGCCTCTGAGTGTGTGGTGATTGTCACGGTAAGGTCCGGCTGAAGCCGGACACTACGATCTCGTCGATACGATCTCGCCGATACGATCTCGCCGATACGATCTCGCCGATACGATCTCGCCGATACGATCTCGTCGATACGATCTGGCGAT
>MELA01000091.1:0-25333 GCA_001767495.1 Acidobacteria bacterium RIFCSPLOWO2_12_FULL_65_11
CACCGTCGTGCTCGCGCGTATCCAGAACAGAACGTCACCGCGGGCCCCGCATTTATCACGGCGGCGGGGCCGCAGGCGCTCTCCCTAGCCAAATCTTCCCGTGACGTAGTCTTCAGTCAACTTCTCGGACGGCGCGGTGAAGATCTTGTTCGTGCGGTCGCACTCGATGAGCTGTCCCAGCCAGAAAAACGCCGTAATGTCCGAGACGCGCGCCGCCTGCTGCATGTTGTGCGTGACGATGACGATCGTGTACTTCGATTTGAGCTGATAAATCAACTCCTCGATGCGTTGGGTCGCGATGGGATCGAGCGCCGACGCCGGTTCGTCCATCAGGAGAATCTCTGGCTCGACGGCCAGCGCCCGCGCGATGCAGAGCCGCTGTTGCTGGCCACCCGAGAGCGCCAGGGCGGATGTGTGCAGGCGATCCTTGACTTCGTCCCAGAGCGCGGCCGCCTTCAGGCTCGCTTCGACCCGGTTGCTGAGCTCACCGCGCGAGGCGACGAGGCGGTTGATCCGCAGCCCGTACGCCACGTTGTCGAAGACCGACTTGGGAAACGGGTTCGACTTCTGGAACACCATGCCGACGCGGCGCCGGAGATCGACGACATCGACAGAGGGCGCGTAGATGTCGCGATCGTCGATCCGCACCGAGCCTTCGACGCGCGTGCCGGCAATGATGTCGTTCATCCGGTTGAGCGAACGCAGGAACGTCGACTTGCCGCAGCCCGACGGTCCGATGAGCGCCGTCACGCGGTTGGCCGGCATCTGCACGGCGATGTGCTCGAGCACCCGGTTCGCCCCGTAGTAGAAGCTCATATCGGCGACGTCGATCTTGGGGCGCGCGGCGGGCGCAGGCGGGCTGACCGCTGAGTCCGGGGCGCCGAGGGCCTTCACTGCCTCAGGAGACTCCCCGGACTGGAGGCCATCGCTCGCCAGCGCAGGCGGATCCTGCAAGAGCATCCGCTCACCCTATCCCGGCCTGGTTTCCAGACCGTTTCGCCAGTGTAAATTCCGCGTAACGCTCTATGGCGCCGCCGTCGCTTCAACCGGCTTCTCAACGGGTTCGAGGAAGGCCGCGACCTGTTTGCGGAGCTCGTCCTGGATCTTGTCGACCGGCCGCCTCGCGTCGACCACGCGGAAGTGGAACTCGTCGGCCATCGAGCTGTATTCGCGCAGCAGCTTGCTCTGATACGCGCGGAAGCTGTCGTAGATGTCGTCGCCGCTTTTCAGATCCATCCCTGATTCCCAGAAATCCATCCCGCGTGCCTCGAGCACCCTCCCAATCAACGTCTTGACGTCGATGTTGAGGTAGAAGACCAGATGCGGGGCGATGGCGAAGCCATACAGACTGCGCAGCCATGGCCGGTCGATGCCGCGCACGCCGGCCCGCGCCATGGCGGTGAAGATGTACCGGTCGGAGAGCACGACGAAGCCGGCCTTGAGCGCCGGAACGATTTCTTTTTCCAGCCGGTCGGCGAAGTCGGTGGCGTACAGCAGCACGAAGGTCAGCTTGTTGAGGGTGTTGCTCGACTTGGCGAGCTCGATCGTCGGCTGCATCAGCGGCGACCGCGTCCAGCCGGTTTCCACGACGCCATACCCTTTGACTTCGAGCCACTCGCGCAGCAGCTGAATCTGCGTGGTCCGTCCGACGCCGTCGGTGCCTTCGAAGGCGATGAGCTTGCCGGGATAGCCTTCGATGGGCAGGTACGGAATGCCCCGGCCGTAGTAGCGGCCGGGCTGAATGCCGCCGTTGGCGCCCCCTTCGAGGCCAGGGCCCGGCTCAGAGGGGTTCGTCATCGACGGCCTCCACGTGACTCGTCTCGACATGCTTGGTCACGAGCGTGCGGACCAGGCGTTGCTGGACGGTGATGCTCGGTGCGGCGTCGATCACCTCGAGGCCAAATTCCTCCACGAGCCGATCGTACTCTCCAAGTACTTTGCCCTGAAACATCCGGAAACTCTCCACCGGATTGGCGCTCCAGCCCAGGTCCATGCCAGCCTCGTAGAATTTCAGCTTCACGCGCCGCGCCAGCAGGCGGTCGAGCGACACGTCAATCGGCACGCGGAAATACAGTGTCAGATCCGGCCTGACGGCGAAGCTGTAAAGATCGCGGACCCACTGCCGATCGACACCGCGGGTCACGTCCCGTGCGAACGCCGTGTACGCATACCGGTCCGCCAGGACGATCATCCCGGCCTTGAGTGGCGGGATGATTTTATAGAGCAGGCGATCGGCGAAGTCCGTGGCGTGAAGCAGGCTGAAGGTCATGGGCGTCAGCGCGTTTTTCTTCTTGCCGGTCTTGGTCGCCGCCTTGACCAGGGCGGACGAGTTCCATTCGGTGACGAACACCCGATGTCCCTCGGCGCTCAGCCACTTCGCCAGCAGCCCGAGCTGCGTCGTCTTGCCCGAGCCGTCGATCCCTTCGACGACGAAGAGCTTTCCCGGATACTCGTGACGGTCTGTGAGGCTGTTCGGCATGTGCGGTCCCGCTGACTTCAATGCGCAAGGGCTTTCCGATGAGCCGCTCGAAGGGTGCGGCCTGGCGCGAGGCGGCCCAGAGCTCGAGCTCGGCGTCGCCGCTCGTTCGAACCTGCAGCAGCGCGTCCTCGCCACGATCGTGCAGTGCGACGCCCGACAGGCTTTGCGAGTGACTGCGGTCGAGAGTTTCGGCCAGCCGCAGGATCGCGGCAAGCGTGCGAACCGTCCGCCTGCGCTCGCGGGACAGGTCGGCGTATGCGTCGTGCCCGCGCTTTGGCGTGGCGCGACGATGATAGCGGGCGACCAGGGCGATGGCGTCGACCTCCTCGGGCTCGAATCCGCGAAGGTCGCCGTTCTTGATGAGGTAGTACGAGTGCTTGTGATGGCTCTCGTAGCTGATATGCACGCCGATGTCGTGGAGCAGGGCGGCGTACTCGAGCCACTCCTGTTCGCGATCGGTGAGGGCATGAACGCTTCGCGTCTGATCGAAGAGGGCGACGGCCAGGCGCGCCACCTGGCCCGCGTGATCCGGCCAGTAGTTGCACCGTTCGGCCAGCTCGATGACGCTGCGACGGCGAATGTCGGGATACCGATCGACCTGGGCGATCTCTTTCCGGTGCCTGGCGATGTAGTCGAGCACCAGGCCTTCGCGCAGGGACAAATCGCACAGCGTGATCTCCCCAGCACCAAGACGCCTGACAATCGCATCAAGGAGCACGACACCGGCCACCGAGAGGTCGGCGCGGCGGGGCTCGAGGCCCGCCAGGCGGAGCCGCTTGTCGAGGGTCAGCGCCAGCAACTGCTTCCTGACGCGACGGAGGTGCCTGGTGGACACGCGACGGTTGCGAAGCGCCGCGTCCGCCTCACGACTCTGCTGCATGGCCAGCGCGCCGAGGCTGAGGATGGTGCCGGAAGTGCCGACAACGCGATTGAAGCCGGCGCGGGCAATCTCGTCAAGATACTTCCCGGTTTCGCCGTAAATATGTCTCACCATCTTCCGTTCGTCACGGGGCGACAGCGGATCGCTCTTAACGAACCGCTCGGTCAGCCGGATAACCCCAAGCTTGAAGCTTCCTCCGCGTTCAACGCTGGCGCCGGTGCCACGGGTGATCTCGACGCTGCCGCCGCCGATATCGACGACGACCGCGACATCCCCCGCCCCGACGCCGTACACTGCGGCGAGGTGGATGAGCCGGGCCTCCTCGGTCCCCGAGATGACTCGCGCGCGAATCCCAGTCTGCTCGGCGGCAGTCTGCAGAAACTCGCCACCGTTCTCGGCTTCGCGAACCGCGCTCGTGGCGACAGCGACAGTCTTGTCCACTTGGTGTGACTCGGCCAGACGCCGGAACTTCGACAACACGCGAAGCGCGGCCTGCATCGCGTCAGGCGTGAGCGAGCGGCCGTCGAGTCCGCCCGCGCCGAGCCGGACCATTTCCTTCTCGCGATCGACGACCTCGAAGGACAGGTCGGGACGTACGCGCACCACGATCATGTGGAGCGAATTGGTGCCGATGTCGATGGCGGCAATGAGCATTTAGGTGTGGGCGAAGGTCGACTCGACTATAATCCCTGACTTCATCGCCTTCCTATATCATGCCCGCGTCTCCAGACCGTTACGAGCTTCTCCGCAAACGCCGCGAGCGGTTTACGCGGATGTTACACGGCGTCGAGGTCGGCAAAGAACGTTCACTCCATCGAGCCCGTGTCGCGTCGCGGCGCCTTCGCGAGCTGCTTCCCGTGCTGCAGCTTGACGCCGACACGACCCGCAAGCTTGCGCGCCGGCTGAAGAAGGCGACGGATCGGCTCGGGCTGGTGCGCGAGCTCGATGTCCTCTTGTCTCTGGTGAACGATTTGGCCGCCACCGGCCAGTACTCGACGTCCGCTCTCAGGCGTGTCGCCCTGGCCGTGACCGATGAGCGTCAGCAGGCGCGGGTGCGTCTTCTGACGAAATCCACGCTGACCGAACTGCGCCGGCTTGGCGCGAAGCTAGAGAAGCTCGAGCGAAGCCTGGCACCGCGTGGGGCGCGCCCGCGACCGATCCGCGCCGCATCGCGCGGCTGGCGATGGGCGGTCGAGGCGCGCATCGCGCGACGGGCGTCGGCGCTCGGAGAGGCGATGACGGTGGCCGGAGGCGTGTACCTTCCGGATCGCCTGCATGCGGTGCGCATCGCCGTCAAGAAACTACGCTACGCGCTCGAGATGTCTGCCGAGATCCCGGACGGTCAGGCGCCGGCCGATCTGACTCACCTGCGGCGGGCGCAAGCTCTGCTGGGGCGCCTGCACGATCTGCAGGTCCTCATCGATCGGGTCCGTCAGCTTCAGGCGTCTCCGAGGCCCACCGACATCAGCGCCTGGCGCGATCTCGAATCGCTCGTCGTGCCGCTCGAAGACGAGTGCCGGCGGCTGCACGGGCGATACGTGCGCGATCGCACGGGACTGACGGCCATATGCGCGCGGCTGTCGGGAAGCGGCCGCTCCACTGAAGGCAAAAGTGAAAAGTTAAAAGTAAGAAGGACTTAGTCTGGTCTCATGTCTTTTGAGTTGTATTTGATTCGTCACGGGCCGGCCGAAGGGCGCGGCGACGCGTGGCCCGACGACGCCAAGCGGCCCCTCACCGAGCAGGGCATGTCGCGGCTCCGCAAGTCGGCCCGTGGGCTGTCGGCGCTCGGCGTCGCCTTCGACGTCATCCTCACCAGCCCGCTCGTCCGAACCCGACAGACCGCGGAAATCGTCGCGGCCGAGCTCGACACCCGGCCTGTCCTGGTCAACACCGAGTCGCTCGCGCCTGAGGGTACCTATGCGGCGGTAGTCGCCGAACTCGAGAAGCACGCGAAGCGTACCCGCCTCGCGCTTGTCGGCCACGAGCCCGGCATCGGCGAGCTCGCGGCCCGCCTCATCGGATCCCGCCACGCGATCCCGTTCAAGAAGGGCGCGGTGTGCCGTATTGACGTTGACGCGCTGCCGCCATCAGGGCCTGGCGAGCTGCGATGGTTCCTGACGTCGAGAGTCCTGCGGATGCTCGGCAAGTAACCTCACGCCCGCAGGAAATCTGCCTCCCAGTTCTTGACCCGCTGCTTGATACTGTTGGGCGTCGGCAGATTTCCCGCCAGCACGTCGCGGACCAGATCGGGGAGCTCCGCGTCGCTGCCGAAGCGCAGCGCGACGAGCTGCTGAGGCGTCAGCTCGTTGATGCGGCCGCGCAGGTCTGGCGGCAGAAGCTCCCGAAGCCGCAGCCGCATCTCGAGCCGAATGACCCGGTCCTGAACCTTCAGGGCCATCAGGCGAGCCGTGAGTGCGAGCATCAACAGCGCCGCCGCCACCAGGAGGGCGAATCCTGCGCTGAGCGACGGATCCTGGTACAGAAGCCGCGCCGCATTCAGAAAGTTGAGCAGCAACACGGGCATCACGAAGAAGTGAAACGGTCGGTAGAGGCGCGCGTGGTTCTTAAAGTCCTGCTGGGCCTGCGGCATGGGTTGACTCCTTGCCGCAGATTCTATCGTCGGTCCGGCTGAAGCCGGACACTCCGTCTTGAAAGGGGTTCTACAACTGGGTCGGCTGTTGGTCCACGAAGCGGTAGCCCAGGCCGACGACCGTCTCGATCTGCCGGCCGGCGGCCCTGAGCTTGGTGCGCAGGCGGCCGACGTGGACGTCGACCGAGCGGGTTTCAATAACGCGGTCGTAGCCCCAGACGCGTTCGAGCAGTCGGTCGCGCGAAATCACGCGGTTCTTGTTCTGCACGAGGTACCGCAAGAGCTCGAATTCGCGACGAGTGAGCCGGATGGCGGCACCATCGACTGCGACCGCGACGGCGTCGAAATCGGCGACCAGGTGCGCGCCCTTATACGTGCCAGTGGCGAGATGCGCATCGCGTGCGGCCGCTCGGCGGAGTACAGCTCGCACGCGGGCGGCGAGCTCGCGCAGACTGAACGGCTTGGTGATGTAGTCGTCGGCGCCCAGCTCCAGGCCGCTGACCCGATCGTCCTCGCTCGTGCGCGCCGTCAACATGATGACCGGCACGTGGCGGAGGTCGGAGCGAGCCCGGAGATGCCGGCAGACTTCCATGCCGCTGAGGACCGGGAGATTGAGATCGAGGATGACGAGGTCGGGCGGCCGTTCGGTCATCGCCTTGAGCGCCGCATCGCCACTCCCGACGATGTCGGCTTTGGCCTCGCCCGTGCGTTCCAGCGCGTGCTTAATGAGGCCGGCGATGTCGCGTTCGTCCTCGACGATGAGGATGCGGTGTGGAGGCCTGCCCAAGATGGCCCACCGTACGTCGGCCAAGTTACGTGTTCGTATCGAGCCCGTTAAATATGGGTTAACGGGTCCTAAGATTATTCTGGCGTATCGTCGCCCTATTGCGGCATCGTTACGGGATCGTCACGGTTTCGTTGACGGCGAACGCAGTCAATACGCAGGCGACCGTCGGTGTGTCCGACCTACATGAACAGCCAGGATCTCGGGTTCACGGTGAAGGGCGTGTAGCCTAACAACCGAACACCAAGTCGTCCATGTGTGTAGGGAGTTGAACGATGGCCGAGCGACGCAAATCCGCTGTCAGTCACGAGACGGCCGCTGAACAGGGCATACGCGATCAGGAAGTCCTTCGCGCGAATAGGGAGCTGGCGGCATATTTCAAAGGGCGACGGACCGAACGCGCGGCGCGCGCGGCTCTGAAAATCATCAAGGCGTTCGTTCGCGACCGGGAGCGCCGGGACGCGGGGAGCTGCCCGCCGCTGCCCGGTGCCGGTGTGGCGAAGACGCCGAAAGAGGTCGCGAATCGGAAGGCCGCGAGGGATGGTGGCGAGCCGCACCGGCGGAAGCCACGCCGCAAGCCTCGAGGTACCTTGTCCACGGGCGTGACGGCAATCGAGCCACGAGTGAACGCGGACTCTCCACGGTCGTCGGTATCAGACGAACGAACACCGGAATAGTTCGTTGACGCCCGCGTGCAGGGCCGGCGCTGCGGAAGACTCTGGCCGGCGGCGGCATGCCAGCTCCGGACTTCAGCGAGCGCCGCCTCAGGCCGCTCGGTCACGGCCGGCACCGCGCCTGCGTGCAACCTCGGCGTGTACGGCGCCCGCCCGCATCTTCTTACAACGAATTGATACGCTCTCTACCGGCGCGCGACACGAGCAGGCTACGTTTGAATTGTTGACTGATGATATTGATGATTGTCGATTGCGGATCGGCGACGACTCATGCCCCGTGCCGCCCAGGCGCTGTCCGTATCGCGACCCTCCACCACTTCAGGAGGATGCAGCCAAGTACGAACAGCGTCATGGGCTCTCGCTCTTAGTCGCCGACGATGCCGCCATCCTCGCGGGTTATCACCAGCACAGAAGCGCGGGGCCTGCTGAGCCCCGGCGTATTGGGCAACGGGTCCCCCGCACTGTTGGTGTCGAACTGACTCTGAGGCCAATTGCTGAACTGGGTTGGATTGGAGGCCGGAGAGTCTTCACCGGGGTGCTGGATCCCGACAAACATCGTCTTGCCATCGGGCGTGTTGGTGATGCCCGTCACTTCACAATTTCGTGGGCCTGTAAGGAATCGCCTGATCTCCTTGGTGTTGGGATCGGCGCACGCCATGATGTTCGCGCCGATATTGACCCAATCACCTGAGGCGTCTCCCACCTGGTCGGTTTGAATCCAGAGCCGGCCGAACTGATCGAACCACAATCCGTCGGGAGCACCGAAATCGGCGCTGCCGTTCGGCACGTCGACGATGTTGCCCTGATAGCCGACACCGCTCAGATCGGTAGGGACGTAGGTGCCTCCCAGAGTCTTCGACGTGATGGAATCGCCGCACAGCACGAAGATGTCCCATTCGAAGCCAGGCGCCGTCACGACGTTGCCGTCCTCGCGCCACCGAATGATGTGACCGTAGTCGTTATCCGGTCGGGGGTTCGCCACATCGACCGCCGGACGCGCGGATGCCGCAACCGTCGTGCCGTTCGGGTTATTGCTCGACGTCGCCTGCGTGCTGCCCCCGCCGCCACGCCGGTTGTTGTTGGTCAGGGTGCAGTAGAGCTCCAGGGGGCGCTTGCGGCTGTACTCCGGATAGTCGCCGTAGTCATCGCCGCAGCTCCAGTCGTGATGGTCCCAGTCATCCCGGCCGTCGTTTTCACGGTCCTTGTGGCTCCAACGGTCCAGGCGGTCCCAAAAACGTTTGGACGTGTCGCGCTGGTCGTAGGACCTGAGCGCGATCCACTCCGGTCGATCCATCATCGTCGCGCCCACGGCGTCCGCTGCCTGACGGGTCTTGATCAGGATGAGCGCCTGAACCTCTGCGTCGGTTTCCGCGGCGAAGCTGGCGAGCTCGCGCAGACGGAGTTTCCGATCCGGATTATTGGGGTCATCGATCACGGTCCGAGTGCCCGGCGCGAGCGCCACCCATTCCCCGCGGAAGGTGTTGGCCTTCGAGCCCGGGCTGTCGGTGAATCGGGCGACGTAGAGCGTGCCGGTGTCCAGCAGATTCTGATTGGCCCGCCGGTTACCCCGCTTGAAGGGTTTCGCGCACACGAACTTGTAGATGTACTCGTTGCGTTCGTCGTCCCCCTGATAGAAGGCCACGCGGTTGGGCACGCCGTGGCGATCGCGACTGACCGCCATCTGGGCGCTTTCGTGCTTGAACCGGCCGAGGGCGGTGCGTTTGACCGGCGCGCTCGTGGGATCGGAAGGATCGATCTCCACGACCCAGCCAAACAGGTTGGGTTCGAACGGATTGGCATCTGCGTTGAAGCGTGGGTCGACCGAGTGCCACCCGTAGCCGAAGTCGACGTTGCTGATGCCGTTACGCCTGAAGTCCTTGATGATCTCGGCCTTCTCGCTTTCGAACTCGCCGCCAACGGCGGCGCCGTTGGTCGGAGCCGCGAAGTAGCCGTTCCAGTTCTCTTCGCATGCGAGGTAGGTTCCCCACGGCGTGTAGCCGTCGGCGCAGTTGTTCAGGGTGCCGAACGCGGTGTGCCCGTCATTGGTACCGACTTCCACCGAACCAGTCGGCAAGATGTCGAACTTCTTCGATTTGAGAAGGGGGTGGCCCGCGGCGGGTCCGGACACACGCATGCGTGTGTTGCCCGTGATGCGCCGCGCGAAGAGCGATTTCCGGTTCACCTTCCAGCGGCCACGATGCCTCACTACGTCGATGACCGCGACACCGTGCGCGGCCTGGGACTTGCGAGCCTTGTCGATCGTGACGCCGCTCCCTCCCGTCAGGCCCTCGGCGCCATGAAGAATCTGTTCGTGGGTGTACTCGTGGTTCACGCACAGCAGACCGCGCCGGCTGGATTGACGGCCATGCCAGCTGAGGGGAAAGAAGGTCATGCCATCGTTGTGCATGCCGAACTGCTTGGCCTGGGCGCCCGCGTCCTGCGTGGCGTCATCGAGCCACTCCGGAGCGCCCGGCATGATGGGATCGCCCCACGCGGCGAGCACTTCAACCGTATAGCCCGGCGGCACGGCGACCGCGTCCGCGACGGGCGCAACGTCCGCGCCGATGTTCTCGAAGCCGATTCCGCCAAAGCCGTTGGAGTCTTCGATAGGCGCCGCCTCGACCGTCTGGAGAATGCCGCTCATCGTGACGCCCCCCAATCCGGCCAGCGTCGCGGTGTTGATGCCGGTGCGGACAAAGTGGCGGCGACTGACGCTCGTACGCGAGATGACTTCGAGAATCGAATCGTTGCCGGAAGGGTTGATGGTGACGTCGTTCTTCGGGTGTTGCGTGCCTTTCATCGCGGCGCCTCCTGGTTAGGGATTGAATACCCCGCGAATCTATGCGCCGTACATGACGCCGCCACGACTCCGCGATAACTGTGACGTAAATTCTCCATCACAGCCGCGTAGCGTCACTCCACACAATCAGCCGAGCAGGTAGGCGCGGACCTATCGAGGGCGACGCGTAACGATCGCCGGTACGGCGGGAGGCGCGGATGCACCCAACACTTCACCCGAGTGCGATGAGATCGGTCAGGTGCAGGACGTTGAGCCGGTAATACAGAGCGTCGAGAAACGCGCCGCGTTCCATCAGCGGAAATAGCGGCACCGGCGTTACCGACAGTACCTGTGTCCGCTCGGCGGGTCGTTGGTTGAGCCACAGGTGCAGGTTTCGCTGCTCGGTGGCATCTAACGCCGCAACGTCGCGAACGATCAAGGATCCGGCGGCGTTCACGGGCCACGACATCGCCGCAGCAACATCCCAGTACCGGAGCGGTGGTCGCAGCACCGGTGTCAGTTCCTGGATGACGCCTTCCGCAGGCAGCCCGGGCGCGAAAACCAGGATGTTTGGATGGTGCGTGGACAGGATCGCCCACTCGTGGCGCAAGAGCCGCTTACTCGGCGCGGACAGCCCTGCTGATGCGGTGTCCATGCTGCTCCATGCACGATAGCGGCCGGTCGTAACAGATCCGCTACGCCCGCGCAACCGTCGTGGCAATTCGCCACACGCTCGCTACTGTCGCTGGCTCGCGTCGGCGCGAAGCGCGGACACCTCGTGCGGCATCCACGGGACAGAGGGCGGCGTGTCGAGGTCACACGGATTTTGCAAGCCGCTCATCCCGCTGTTACCGCGGCCGGCTAGAGTGTCTCCGGTCCGGTGGCTCCTCCGCCGGGTCCCCTTATTTCACGGAGAAGAGCCATGCGACGTTTTTGTCTGTCGCTCAGTCTGGCCGCCATCCTTCTTGCACATGCGTCTGGGGTCTCGGCTCAGCCCGCTTTCGTCAACGGCCTGGTGATCCGCGGGAGCGCTCTCGACGCAACGGGCCAACCGGGCGCGAATGGCGGGCGGCTCGGGGTTTTTTCAGATCTCTACTACGACCCAGTCCGCGGAGAGTGGTGGGCGGTCTCGGACCGTGGTCCTGGCGGCGGCACGCTGCCTTACGAGACTCGTCTGAATCGGGTGACGCTCGACGTCAATCCGTGGACGGGACGCATCTCCAACTTTCGCGTGAAGGAAACGATGAAGTTCACCGACCCGCAAGGGCTCTTGTCCGCCTCTTCGGGTCCCAAGGCGCTGAACGGCCTGAACCCGGCCCTCCTCAACGGCGACGCCGGAATCCTCGGCCGGAGCTTTGATCCCGAGGGTTTGGCGATCGATCCCCGCACGGGCCACTTCATCGTGACCAACGAGTACGGCCCCTCGCTCTACGTCTTCGACCGCAAGGGCCGGCTGCTGCGGGTCTTCGAGACGCCAGCCAACCTCATCCCGAAGGTCGGAGCCGTTGCGGATTACGTGGCGGGCCGCGATCAAGGTCTGACCGCCGGACGGCAGGACAACCGCGGGTACGAGGGGCTGGCCGTCACACCCGACGGCAAGAAGCTGTATGCCGTGCTGCAGGATCCGCTCATCGAAGAGCCCGGACCGAATAACGGCCGTAACGGCCGCAACCTCAGGATCGTCGTCTTCGACAATGACCGCCATAGCGCGACCTACGGCACGAGCATCGCGCAGTACGCCTACCAGCTCGAGCTTCAGGCCGACGTGCGCGCGCGCATCCTCGCCGCCGGCGGCGCGTCCACGGCCACCGATCCCCGCCAGGGCCGCAACCTCGGCCTCTCGGCGATTGCGGCCATCAACGACCACCAGTTCCTCGTGCTCGAGCGCGACAATCGCGGGATTGGCGTCGACGATCCCGCAGGCGCCAACGTCGTCGGCACCAAACGCATCTATAAGATCGACATCGACGCCGTCGACACCACCGACATCTCCGGCCTAGTCCTGCCCGACAACGGCAACCTGGCCGGCGCCGGCATCACGCCCGTGTCCAAGTCGCTTGTTTTCAGCGATCTGGCCCTCGACACGATGCTGCCAAACGGCAAGCAGGTCGAAAAGTGGGAGGGGATGACGATCGAGGCAAGGACCGCGACGACGATCGCGCCGATAGGGACCATAAATTTTGATCCGTTGACACGCGTTCGTCGCGGATTCGCTACAACCGGCACTTACCATCCTTCCCGCGGTTGGTTTCGAGCCGCGGCCCGAGTCGAGGCATCCTCGGGCTCTCTATGACACTCGGAAGGAGTTGGTCCATGCGCCTGCAAATCCTCACCCTGACCCTTGCCGCCGTCCTCGGCACGTCCACCGACCAGGATTTCTCCAACAGCCGCCGGAACGAACGAGAAGAACAGCGTGTGCAGCTCGGTCCCCGTCCCTTCTTCCTTGTTCACGACATGGAGGACAGCAAGCTCAAGCGAGAGCTCCTGCGCTGCGAGGATGGCCCCTTTGAAAAGACCGACTTCTCCATCGGCCACCGCGGCGCGGCCCTGCAGTTCCCCGAGCACACCAGACAGTCCTACGAGGCGGCTGCGCGCATGGGCGCAGGGATCGTCGAGTGTGATGTGACCTTCACCAAGGACAAACAGCTGGTCTGCCGCCACGCGCAGAACGACCTGGCCACGACGACGAACATTCTGGTCACACCGTTGGCCAGCACGTGCATCAAACCGTTCATGCCCGCCGTGATTGGCTCTAATGGCAGCCTCGTCGCGCCCGCGACGGCCGAGTGTCGCACCAGCGAAATCACCCTGGCCGAGTTTAAGAATCTGAGGGGCAAGATGGACGCCTTCAACCCTCGCGCGCTGACCCCAGCGGAGTTCCTCGGCGGTACCGCCAGTTTCCGAACCGACCTGTACTCCGGTCCGACGAGCGGCGAGCTCCTCACCCACAAGGAGAGCATCGAGCTGTTCAAGAAGCTGGGCGTGAAGATGACTCCCGAGCTCAAGTCCCCCAGCGTGACGATGCCCTTCAACGGATTCACGCAGGCAGCCTACGCGCAGAAGATGATCAACGAATACAAGGCGGCCGGCGTGCCCTCCAGGCAGGTGTTCCCGCAGTCCTTCGACAAGAACGACATCCTCTACTGGATCCAGCACGAGCCGGCGTTCGGCCGGCAAGCCGTCTACCTGGACGACGCCAACGTCGTGGCTGACCTGCCGAGCTTCGCCGAGCTGGTCGGCTACAGGCAGACGGGGATCAGGATCGTCGGGCCGCCCATGTTCGCGCTGCTCGACCTCAACAACATTGGCCGCATCGTCCCGTCTCAGTACGCCGAGGATGCGAAGGCAGCTGGCCTCGACATCATCACGTGGACGATCGAGCGTTCGGGCATCCTAGCCGATGGGAACAACGGATTTTACTACCAGACCATCGATGCGGCGATCGCGCGCGAGGGCGACATGATGGAGGTGCTCGACGTGCTCGCCAGAGACGTCGGCATCAGGGGGATCTTCTCGGACTGGGCCGCGACGGTGACCTACTACGCCAACTGCGTGGGGTTGAAGTAGTCAGCGCGGCCCTCGAGGGCCTTCAGGGTCCTCATTTAACTCTGGGTTAACGACCCTGTCGCACCGATGTGATGCCGTCGGTGCAGAGCCTTCACATCGTTTGGTTATCCTACGCGGAATGGCAGGGGGTTGCGGACAGGAGCACAGCGGGGCGTGACGATTACCGCCATCGTGTGCGCCTACAACGAAGCCTGCCTGCTGCCTGCTTGTCTCTTTTCCCTTCTCGCTCAAACCCGACCGCCTGACGAAATCATCGTCGTCAACAACGCGAGTACCGACGAGACTGGCGCCGTGGCGCGCGCTGTGCCCGGCGTCACGGTCGTGGACGAGCCGGAGAAGGGTTTGGTCGTGGCCAGGGAAACCGCGCGTCGACTGGCGCACGGTGACATCCTGGCGTATGTGGACGCCGATTGTCGCGCGCCGCTCTGCTGGCTCGAGCGTGTCGAGCGGCGGTTCCGCGATCGGGCGTCGCTTGTCGGTGTCACGGGTCCTTACCGCTTCTACGACTGGGACTGGAGCGGTCGGGCGCTTGTGCGCGCGTACGACATGCTGGTGGCGCCGCCGACGCATGCCCTCGTGCATCACCTCCTTGGGGTCGGCGCGATTCTCTACGGGGGCAATTTCGCTGTTCGACAACGCGCGCTGGCCTCGATCGGTGGATTCGATCGCGGGATCGAGTTTCACGGAGAAGACACGAACCTTGGGCGGCGGCTGACGCCGCTCGGCCACATCGCCATCTGTCCGGACTGCTGGGTGTGGACATCCGCGCGCCGCTACCGTGCGATGGGCACGCGCCAGGTGTTCGGACTGTACGTCAGGAACTTCTGGTCCGAGATCCTGCGCCATCGTCCGGCGGATCGCGAACACCTTGATGTGAGGGCCTGACGTGCCTGGATACGAGCCCTTTCTGCTCTGCGATTTCCACGTGCACACGCAGTGGAGCGATGGACGGCTGACCGTGCGCGAGGTCGTGGACCTGTATGGCCGGACCGGGCGGTTCGACGTCATGGCGATTACCGACCACATCCTCATGAAGCGGGACCTGCTCGGCCGGGCGGCGCGTCTGGCGACGCTCGGCCGCCGCGAGTTCTCGGTGACCGAAGAGCGGTTCGAGGCCTACCTGGCCGACATCGACAGGGAGGCCAGGCGGGCGAGGGAGCTCTACGACCTGCTGGTGATTCCGGGCGCTGAGATCACACAGAATCACATTCGCAGCAAGAAGAACTCGCACATCGTGGCGCTCAACCTCAAGCATTTCATCAGCGCCGACCAGCCGGCCGAAGAGATTTTGCGCGAGATCCACAGCCAGGGTGCGTTCAGCATTGCCTGTCATCCGCATCACCGCACGACACGGCGGTTTGAAATCGGGACGTGCTTCCTCTGGGATCATCGCAAGCGGCTCGTCGAGCTGGTCGATGTGTGGGAGGCGGCCAATCGCGACGATCTGTTTTCCGTGACCAGCCTGAAGCACTACCCGTACGTGGCCAACAGCGATTTCCACAAGCCGAAGCATCTGTACTCGTGGAAGACGCTGCTCCGCTGCGAGAAGAACTGGGACGCCATCGCGCGCACCCTGCGCGCGAACGTCGACATCGCCCTGACCTTGTACCGCAACGGATCCTGGGCGGCGTAGACGAGCCGGCTGTTTACAGCAACGTTACGGCCGGCAACAAATTAACAGATACGTAACACACGCGAAGTACCGCGGATACGCGCGGCCGTTACTGTTGGCGGCACATGCTCACGGAAGGATTATCGCAGTGAGCTAAGGAGGTTTCTTTGCGACGCACTCTCGCTTCGACAGCTGCAATCGTATTTCTTGCTACCGGGGCCTCGGCACAGGTGACACCTGCCGCGGGATTCGTCCCCCCCAACGACACGCAGGCACTTCGGGTCGGCATGACGCTCTTCATGGACAACACCACGACCCTCAGCCCGAAGGGCAGGGACGCCGCCTGCGTGGCGGTGGGGGCGGCATGCGTCGAGAACTTCACGCCAAACGCGTTCAACACGCCCCGCGCGTACATCAACGTCACCGGTAGCATCTCTCACATTGTGACCTACCGGATCACGCCGGATATCGCTGGACTCGTCGCCGGCACGAGCTACCCCTACCGGCTGAAGTACGCCTACGCGCAGTTCAGCCTTGATGACTGGATTAAAGGTAGCGCTGGGAACTGGGTGCGGTTAGGGCAGCATGGGACGCCGTGGCACGACTTCGAGGAAGGCATCTACCGCTACCGGTTCCAGGGCACGATCTTCGCGGAGCGCGGCGGTTATCTCTCGTCAGCGGACCGAGGTGCGTCGTTTCGCTACAATTTTCCTTCGAACTGGGGAGATACGCACACCGGGATTTATAACGGTGAGACCTACGCGGCGAACGAAGTCAACCAAGGAAAGGCGTGGATGACGCGCGTTTCGTTCCGCCCCTTCGCCAGGATGGATCCGCTGTATCGCGGACTGCGAGTGTCGATGTATTACTTAAATGACCGTTACCAGAGCGCAGCCGATCTGCCAGCTGGCACCGCGCAGACTGGAAGCGCGGAGAAGACGCGGCTCATCGGTGCTGTGACGTTCGAGCACGCGAACCTGAATGCCGCGTTTCAGTATCTGACGACCAAGGATCAGACCACGACGCTCGGCGCTGCCCCCTTGCCGTTCGTCAGGGAAGGCAAGGGCTATTCGATTTGGGCCGTGCCCAAGCAGGGGGCCGGCAACGTCGGGTGGGAAGGACTCCTCCGATACGATCATCTGGTCCCGGACACGCGAAGCACGGTGATCCCCGTGACTGTCGTGGGCTCAAACCCGAACAACGTGACATTCGAACAGCAGGAACGGAACCGGTTTATCGCCGGCATTGCGTACTGGCTCCCGCACCCGGCCGGCGCCGGGACGACGGCGGTACTCTTCGACGTCGACGTGCTGACGACGGGCCCCGGCGTTCCCGATGCCACGGGTGGTATCTCCGGCCTCAGCGGCAGCTCAAACGCAGCTCCGCAAGGGCAGGCCAACCCTTCGTTCGCCGTCAGCGCGCCGTTTCTCCCCACGCGAACGTTAAAGACGTTCTCGGTACATTTGTTGGTCAACTTCTGAGACTCAATGGGAGGTTTGTTCTATGAAGCCGATACAGAAGGTCCTTGCCACCATCGCAGCGATTGCCGTCATGGTGGGCGCGGTTGCCGCCCAGACAATGAAAATCACCGGCGCAGGTGCGACGTTCCCCTATCCCATCTACTCGAAGTGGTTCTCCGAGTACAACAAGCTCCATCCGACCGTCGAGATCAACTATCAGTCGATCGGGTCGGGCGGCGGCATTCGCCAGCTCACGAATCAGACAGTGTTCTTCGGGGCGACCGACGGCCCAATGACCAACGATCAGTTGGTGGCCGCCGCTGGTCGCGTGCTGCACCTCCCGACGGTCCTGGGCGGCGTCGTGCCCGTCTACAACATTCCGGGCGTGACGGCGGAGCTCAAGTTCACCGGGCCGGTGCTCGCCAACATCTTCCTGGGCACGATCACGAAGTGGAACGATCCTGCGATCACGGCGCTCAATCCGGGCGTCAACCTGCCTGGCTCCGATATCATCGTGGCTCACCGATCCGACGGTTCCGGCACGACGTACATCTGGGTCGACTATCTCGCGAAGGTCTCGCCGGAATGGAAGAGGCGAGCGGGCGTCGCGACGGCCGTCAACTGGCCTGTCGGCATCGGTGGGAAGGGGAACGAGGGCGTGACCGGCCTGGTGAAGCAGACACCCAGCTCGATTGGCTACGTCGAGTTGATCTATGCGGTTCAGAACAAGATCAGCTACGGCAGCGTGCAGAACATGGCGGGTGAGTTTGTAGCGGCTTCACTCGAGTCTGTGACAGCCGCCGCGGCGGCGGCAGCCGCGGGCATGCCGGCCGACTTCCGCGTGTCGATCACGAACGCGCCGGGCAGGGGTGTGTATCCGATTTCATCTTTCACGTGGCTCCTGCTCTACGAGAACCCCAGGGACAAGGCGCAGGCGAAGGTCATGGTGGAGTTCGTGAAGTGGGCGCTCACAGATGGACAGAAGTACGCCGCCGAACTCGGCTATTCGCCGCTGCCGGCCAACGTCGTCCAGATGGAAATGGCGGCTCTCGCGAAGATCAAGATTGGGTAGCGCCTGCGGCTCGCGCGAGGCGCCGGAGGGAAGCGCGCGAAGCGCGCCGCCGAGCGCGGGCGAGCGGGGGTGGGGCCCCGCGAGCATAGGAGAATGTCGACATGGGCGGGAAGGCTAGAACCGGTGACTTGGGCTTCCGTCTCGGCACGGGCGTGTTCGCGCTCGCGCTCGTGCTTCTCGTCGTCGCGATTGGCTACGAGCTGACGCGCCAGTCGATGCTGTCGATCGAGAAGTTCGGCTGGAACTTCTGGCGCACGACCACGTGGGACCCAGTCACCGGTGATTTCGGAGCCTTGCCGTTTCTCTGGGGCACCCTGTATTCCTCCTTCCTGGCCCTGGTGCTCTCGACGCCCGTCGCGCTGGGTATCGCAGTGTTCATCTCTGAGCTTGCGCCAGGTAGGCTCCGGCAGCCGCTCGTGTTCCTCACGGAGCTTCTCGCCGCTATCCCGTCAATCGTGTACGGCCTTTGGGGTATTTTCGTGCTGGTGCCGGTCGTACGGGCCATGGAGACGGCCGCGCCGGACTGGTTGAGACAAATCCCCCTGTTCAGCGGTCCGCCGCTCGGCGTCGGCATGCTCGCCGCCGGGGTGATTCTGGCAATCATGATCGTCCCGTTCACCGCGTCAGTGGCGCGCGAGGTGCTGAAGTCGGTGCCGATCGCGCAGCGGGAAGGCGCGTACGCGCTCGGCGCCACGCGCTTCGAGGCGATTCGTGCCGCGCTCTACTACGCGCGCACCGGGATTATCGGCGCCGTCATGCTGGGATTCGGTCGCGCGCTTGGCGAGACGATGGCCGTGACGATGGTCATCGGCAACACGCCGAGGATTTCGGCGTCGCTGTTCGCGCCGCAATACACGATGGCCGCGGTCTTGGCAAACGAGTTCACCGAGGCGGACACCGACCTCTACCTGAACGCGTTGATTGAGATTGGGTTGGTGCTCTTCATCATCACGCTCTTTATCAACGGCCTGTCGCGATTGCTCATCTGGAGCATGGCGCGTCCGGCGAAGGCCCTTGGGGTAGCCTCCACCGTTCCCGCCGAGGAGTCTGCGGCGTGACGCGCAAGATCCTTTCGGCGCTCTTCGTCGGTTTCTGCGCGCTATCCGTATTGATCGCCCTGGTGCCGCTCGCCTTCGTGCTGTTCTTCGTCATCAGTCAGGGCATTGGCGCCATCAACCTCGATTTCTTCACTCACAGGCCGGTGCCGGTCGGCGAGGCCGGTGGCGGCATGGCCAACGCCATCGTCGGCACGCTCATCATCACCGGCTTGGGATCGCTGCTCGCGATTCCGGTCGGGATCATGAGCGGCGTGTATATGTCGGAATACGCCGGCAGCCGGCTGGCGGGCGGCGTGCGCTTCGCGGCCGACACCTTGAACGGCGTGCCCTCGATCGTCATCGGCGTGTTCGCCTACGGCGTCGCCGTCCTGCCGTTCAGGCAGTTCAGTGCGCTCGCCGGCGGTCTGGCCCTGGGCATCATGATGATTCCGATCATCGCGCGCACAACCGAAGAGCTGCTGCTGCTGGTTCCGCAGACGATGCGCGAAGGCGCCCTGGCGCTTGGCGCGACCCGGGCTCGCGCCGTCTTTACGGTCGTCGTGCCGGCGGCGCTGCCGGGGATCATCACGGGCATCGTGCTCGCGCTGGCCCGCATTGCCGGCGAGACGGCGCCGCTTCTCTTCACCTCGTTCAATAACCCATTCTTCACCACCGACCTGACGCAGCCGATCGCATCGCTCACCGTCCAAATCTGGGCGTACGCGATCTCGCCGTACGAGGACTGGCATCGTCAAGCCTGGGCCGGTGCGCTCGTGCTTGTGATGATCGTGCTGGTCTGTTCGCTCCTGGCCCGGTTCGCGACGCGTAGGCTGGAACAGCTGTCGTCCTGATCAGCCAAACTCGTCCCGCGCGATTCCAGCGACTCTGGCGGATGCCCCAAGCTTTGCTGTGCGTACACTTTCCAGTCTCTTCTGCAGAGTTAACACAGCTTTTACTTGAGCACCGCACGATTTGAACTACGTTAAAGCCTTCTCGGGAGGGTAGGCACGCCATGGTCTTTGAGAAAACACTGGTTCGCGAGGGTCAGACTCGGTCGTTTCACATCGCCTGGACCCCTGAGGGTTGGGAAGTCTCTGAGCAGGGCCAGGAACAGGAAGCCCGGCGCCAGAAGCACACCGACTGGCATCGGGTCGAGCGAACCGTCGCGCGCTTCACGCGACAGATCGACGAACTCCGCCGCGATGGCTGGACGGAGTTCTAGGCACCGACGATCCGATTCTTCAGCGTTCCGATTCCCTCAACCTCGGTTTCGATCACGTCGCCCTCCTTCAGGTACTCGGGCGGCGTGCGGCCCAGACCTACGCCCTCGGGTGTGCCGGTCGCGATGATGTCCCCGGCCTCGATCGTCATCCCTTTGGACAACCAGGCGATGCTGTGGGCAACGGGGAACAGCATCTCGCTCGTGCTGGCGTCCTGCCGCGTCTCGCCGTTGAGACGCAAGGTGATGTGCTTCGTCTGAGGATCGCCGAATTCGTCGGCCGTGACGACCACCGGCCCCATCGGACAGCAGCCGTCGAGACTCTTGCCCTTGAACCATTGCACGTGCCTCGCCTGCAGATCCCGCGCCGTCGTGTCGTTGAGGACCGTGTAGCCAAAGACATGACGGAGCGCCGAGGCGCGGTCGATGTTCTTGCCCGGCACGCCGATGACGACGCCAAGCTCCCCCTCGTAATCCAGTTGCTGGGTGACTGAGGGGTCCCACGGGATTGAATCGAAGGGGCCGTTGACCGTAGTCGGCGCCTTGGTGAAGAACACGGGGGCCTCGGGAATCTTCACTTCCCGCCCCCGGGAGGTCGCCGACTCGATCGCATGGCTCCGGTAATTGAGGCCAAGGCAGAGGATGTTCTTGAGCGGTCGCGGGATCGGCGCATGCCAGCGGATGTCCTTGGCGCCGTATGCGGCGGCATGCGTAGCGTCCGCCTTCAGGCGGACGTTGATGGCGTCGGCCAACCGTCGCCACGCGTCGGGCCCGGCCAGTATCAGATCCAACAGGCTTGCCGGCGGTGGTCCTGGCCATGTCCCGGCGACCAGAGCCTTCACGTCGATAATGCGGGAATCGCGCTGGACGCCGAGCAGCGGAGTAGGATCGCTCGGAAGGGAAAAGGTCAGATACCTCATCGGGAAGGGCGGGGCATTATAACGTCCGCCTAAAGGCGGACGCTACGTTTGCCAGGGGGACTGCAGGCAGACGCTACACCCGCCTGCGCCCGATCTCCTCCAGCTGACTCTTGAGCGACAGCGAATCGAGCGATTCGAGGCGCAGGCTCGTGAAGAGCTTGATTCGCGAGTCGAGCTCACGGAACGCGAGGCTGAAGGCGCGGCGTCGCTCTTCATCGGATCCCTCGACGGAAGCCGGATCGGCGATGCCCCAATGCGCTGTCATCGGCTGCCCGGGCCAGATGGGGCAGACCTCGGCCGCCGCGCGGTCGCAGACCGTGAAGACAAAGTCCAGTCGAGGCGCGTCAGTCGTGGCGAATTCGTCCCAGTTCTTGCTGCGCAACCCCTCAATGGGCAGGCGATTCTGCCGTAGCGTCTCGAGCGCGAAGGGATGCACGGCGCCCTTGGCGTGGCTTCCGGCGCTGAACGCCGCAAACCGGGTCTTGCCCCAGTAGTTGAGCAGCGCCTCGGCCATGATGCTGCGCGCCGAATTGCCGGTGCAGAGAAACAGGACATTGTAATGAGCCAATGGAGGGCCTCACTTCCCGCGTTCTTCGTCGAGCCACCGGAAGAGCAGCGTGGCGGCCGTGGCGCCGAGCGCCTGCGCGACCACGAACACGGGCACATCCTGCGGTCGAATTCCGGTGAACGTGTTCGTCAGCGCCCGCGCGACGGTGACGGCGGGATTGGCGAACGAGGTCGATGCCGTGAACCAGTAGGCGGCCGTGATGTAGGCACCCACGGCGAAGGGCACGGCGCCAGGCCGCTGGTTGCCGCAGCCGGCAATCACGGTGAGCAGCCCGAACGTCGCGACCGCCTCGCTCATCGCCTGGGCGAATCCGGCGCGGGCATGCGTGGACCATGCAAACACCGGCTCTCCGAACATGGCATTGGCGCAGGCCACGCCTGCGATGGCGCCCAGTAACTGCGCCGGAATGTACGCGCAGGCGTCGCGCCGCGAGAGGTCACCCCGGCCGACGCCCACAAGGGAGACGGCCGGGTTGAAGTGCGCGCCGGAAACCGGCCCGAAGCTGAGGATGAGTGCGACGAGCGCCGCGCCGGTTGCGAGCGAGTTGGCCAGCAGTGCCACGGCGACGTTGCCGCCGGCGAGCCGTTCGCCCATGATTCCTGAGCCGACGACGGCCGCCAGTAGCAATGCCGTACCGACGAACTCGCCTGTCGCCTTCCTGAGAAGCGTCACGCCACGCCGCTACGCTACAGGTCTCGTCGCCCGGATGAACGCGCTGGCGAATGAGCCGTCGGCCTGCGAGCCGCCGCATCCATCGCCGCAGCAACCGGCCGCTGGGTGCGGCGTCGTGTCGATGTCGTAGACGCGCCAGGGCTCGACGCCGATGCCCTCGAAGCCGGCCCGCGCGAGTCTGGCGCGGGATTCGGATTCTTCGAGGGCGCCGGCGACACAGCCGACCCACGCCTCGACGCTCTGCCGGATGCCGGCCGGTACTTTGCCGCGGACGACGATGTCGGAAACGGCGAACCGGCCGCCGGGCTTGAGCACGCGAAACGCTTCGGCGAGCACACGATCCTTGTCGGCGGCCAGATTGATCACGCAGTTCGAGATGATGACGTCCACCGAGCAATCGGGCAGAGGAATCTGCTCGATGTCGCCCTTGAGGAACTCGACGTTGGTCGCGCCCGCCGTTTGCTGATTCTCACGCGCGAGGGCCAGCATCTCGTCGGTCATGTCGAGCCCGTACACTTTGCCCGCCGCGCCGACGCGCCGAGCCGACAGCAGCACGTCGATGCCTCCACCAGAGCCGAGATCGAGCACCGTGTCGCCGGGCCGAAGCTTGGCGAGGGCGGTGGGGTTACCGCACCCGAGCGAGGCGCTGACGGCCTCGGTGGGCAGGTGCTCGCGTTCTTCATCCGAGTAGAGATTGGATGTGATCGGATCGGGCCCGCAGCACCCGCACGCGATCGCTGAAGCCACGTCACGTCGGGGCGCGCAGCATCCGCCGCTCGTGGCAGGAGAGGCGGCCTGCCGGGCGAGGGCGCCGTACTTCTCCTTGATGATGTCCTTGAGTTCGGTGTCGTTCATGGCTCGTCCCCCTATCGACTCGTCGTATAATATACGCCAGCACGAATATATGGACAAGCGAATATATGAGCTGCAGCGGACGCTAGAGGCCTTGGCCGACCCGACCCGCCTCCGCATCGTGGGCCTGTTGGCCGGCGGGGAGATTTGTGTCTGTCATATTCATGAAGCGCTGCAGATTCCGCAGCCCAAGGCGTCGCGCCACCTGGCGTACCTGCGTCAGGCCGGGCTCGTGGAGACACGGCGCGACGGCCTGTGGGTGCATTACCGGCTGGCGCAGCCCGAGGACGCGAGCGTGAGGACCGTGCTGAACGCGGCCGTCCACACGCTCGGCCATATGCCGACCAGCCAGGCTGATGAGAAACGTCTGACGAAGCACGTGCCACGCCGTCTCTCGAAGCGCGGGCGCCTGCCGATCGTCGCGTGCTGCGGCGGCTAGGTGGGCGAATCCCGAATCCCTACACCCGAACCCCCGCCCTGATCACCCCGTCCTTGGGCACGATGATGATCCCGTTTCGAATGTAGTAGCCGTCGCCGTCCACCTCCTGGACGCCGGCCTCGTTCACGAGTCGGACGTCGTCGCCGATGCGGGCGTTCTTGTCGACGATGACCCGATCCAGGACGACGTTCCGTCCGATGCCTAATCGCGGTCTGTCGCCCTGGGCCGGCGCGACATCGTCCATCTCGTAGTAATCGGCGCCGAGCAGCACCGATCGCCGGACAGAGGTGCCCGACTGGATGGTCGCGCGGATCCCGATAATCGACTCTTCGATCGTGCAGCGATCGAGAGACGAGCCCTCGGCGATGACGCCGTCGCGTACCGAGCAGTCGGTGAGGTGAGATCCGGGCAGGAAGCGCGCGTGCGTGTAGATGGGCGCGCGCGAATCGTAAAACGTAAACGGCGCGTCCGCCCCGGTCAGATCGATGTTGGCTTGGTAGAACGAGGCGACGGTTCCCACGTCCGCCCAGTAGCCGCGAAACAGGTGCGACTCGACCTGGTACCGGTCGAGGGCCGCCGGAATGACCTCACGGCCGAAATCCTTGTAGTTGTCTCCCTCGAGCACGTCGAAGAGCGCGTCGCGTGAAAACACGTAGATGCCCATCGACGCGACAAACGGCTTGTCGGGCGTGTGGCCCGCGACCGTCGCGTGGGCCGGGATGCTCTGACCGATCTCGTCGAGCCGCTCGCGCGGCGCCTTTTCCTCGAACGCGACGATGTGTCCCGTCCGGTCGAATCGGAAGATGCCCATGGTCGAGGCCACCTCCACGCTCACCGGGCAGGCCGCGACCGTGACGTCCGCGCGCCGATCGACGTGCGCGTCCACCAACTCGTTGAAGTTCATACGGTACAGTTGATCGCCCGCCAGGATGAGATAGTAATCGGCGCCGTAGCGTGCGAAGTGCCGTGTGGCCTGACGCACGGCGTCGGCCGTTCCCTGGAACCAGTGCGGGTTGTCAGGTGTCTGTTCGGCCGCCAGGATTTCAACCGATCCCGGGCTGAAGAGGTCGAGCCGGTACGTCTGGGAGATGTGCCGGTTGAGCGACGCCGAGTTGAACTGCGTCAGGACGAAGATGCGGCGGATGTCGGCGTGCAGACAATTGGAGATCGGGATGTCAATCAGCCGGTACTTGCCGCCGATCGGCACGGCCGGCTTCGATCGGTGTTGTGTCAGCGGAAAGAGGCGGGTGCCGCGGCCGCCGCCGAGAATGAGCGCGAGCACTTCGTTGTTGACCGCCATATATTGGGAAGTTAAAACTGAAAAATGAAAAGTTAGAAGTAGCTAGTGACCTGGTAACGTCAGTGTGAACCGCGCGCCGCCCTCGGGCCTGTTCTCGGCGGTCACTTCGCCCCCATGCAGGCCCACCAGATGTTTGACAATGGCGAGGCCGAGGCCGGTGCCTCCGGGATCGCGCGTGCGAGCCTTGTCCACGCGATAGAACCGCTCGAAGACCCGCGGTAGATCTTCTTCAGGAATGCCCGGCCCTTCGTCCGACACGGCGATCGTCGCACGGGCGTCGATCCGAGTCGTCTCGATCCGGATGGTGGTGTTCTCTGGCGCGTACGTGATGGCATTTGCGACGAGATTCCGCAGCGCGTCATGCAGCTTGGCGGGGTCGGCGTGGATCGATTCGGCACCCGGCGCGACCGACACCTCCACTCGTTGGTG
>MELA01000091.1:25348-25745 GCA_001767495.1 Acidobacteria bacterium RIFCSPLOWO2_12_FULL_65_11
TTGGTGGCGCTCCTCGAGCGCCCGCGTCAGGTCGGCCACAACCGCCTGGACGATCGCCTGCGCGTCGCAAGACACGATGGCGAGCGTCTCCTGACCCGCGTCGAGGCGGGCCAGTCGCAGCAGGTCCTTTACGAGCCGTTCCATGCGTTCGGCATGGCGCGTGATGACAGCCAGAAACCGACGGCGTTCCTCCGGGTCGGCGTCCCCCTCGGACAGGGCTTCCACGTAGCCGCGGATGGCCGTGAGCGGCGTGCGGAGCTCGTGCGACACGTTGGCCACGAAATCGCGGCGGATCTGATCGGCGCGCTTGAGGTCGGTGATGTCGTGCATCACCACGACGACGCCGTGGGCCGCGTCGCCTGTGGCCGGCGCCGCCCGCGCGATAATGACCCGCGAG
>MELA01000092.1 GCA_001767495.1 Acidobacteria bacterium RIFCSPLOWO2_12_FULL_65_11
ACAGTTCGTGTGGCAACGGCTTTGTACCATGCGGAGGCTTTTGTGGGTCTACCGAAATCGGCCCCTTCGTGAATTATTCAGGCTAGCAGAACCAGTGAAGCCGCCCCGGTCCGGTTACGTGCAAGGTCCGTGCGACTTGGCCCCGCCAATTGCAGGAATTCCGAGGTTATGTGCGGACGTTCGCACGTATCCGAGGGATGGGGGCACCGCCTCTGGCGGCGGCAAGTGCCTGAGCATCAAGTCGATCACGCCTGGAGTGCTGATGCATGGGCGCCCTGGATATGTGTGACGCCCGCACGTATCCAGCGTCACAGCCGATCGGCTGGACTCTTCACGCCTAACCCGCCGCGGTTCAACACGTGCGTGTAAATCATCGTCGTACTCACGTCGCGATGTCCCAAGAGCTCCTGCACGGTCCGGATGTCAGAGCCGTCCTCGAGCAGATGCGTCGCAAAGGCGTGCCGAAACGTATGACAGCTCACGTGCTTGGTCACGCCCGCGCGCCGAACCGCCTCGGCCACCGCGCGCTGTACCACCGACTCGTGCAGGTGATACCGCGACGGCGGACCGAACCGCGGATCGCGACAGATCCGCGCCGCCGGAAACACAAACTGCCACCGCCAGTCGGTGCCCGCGTTGACATACTTGCGGTCGATCGCAAACGGCAGGACGACGCGCCCCAAGCCGCGCGCCAGATCGTCCTGATACTGTCGTTGAACGACGGCCAGATGGGCCGCGAGCAACGCCTTGGCCGCCGACGGCAACATCGTCACGCGATCCTTCTGGCCCTTCCCCTGCCGAACCATGATCTCGCGGCGATCGAAGTCGAGATCCTTGACGCGCAGCTCGAGACATTCCCGCAGCCGAAGACCCGCGCCATACAGGAGCAGGACCACCACCTTCATCGTCCCCGCGAGCTGTTTCAGCACCGCGCTCACTTCCTCGCGGCTCAGGATGACGGGCAGCCGATCCGGCGTGCGGGCCCGAGGGACCTGCTCGATCGGGCCGACCTCAATCTGGAGCACCGCGCGGTACAGGAACAACACCGCGCTCAGCGCCTGGTTCTGCGTGGACGCACTCACCCGCTCGCGCACCGCCAGCCAGGTGAGGAACGCCGCGATCTCCGCCGCGCCCATCGCCGACGGGTGTTTCTTGCCGTGAAACACAATGAACCGCCGGATCCAGTACACGTACGCCTCTTCGGTGCGCCGGCTGTAATGCCGCGCGCGAATGGTGTCGCGGACCCGCGTCATCAGCGTTGGTCCCTGGCTCACGCCCCCACACGCTCGCCAACACCGTGCCAACGATAAACCGGCGCAAAGTAACGCTGCCGGACGCCGAGCGTTGCAAATTCCGCCACCCTCCCGGAAGCCGACGCGGCAGGAAATTCAATGCGGACGGTCGTGCTACACTGCCGGACCGATTCGATCTATGGCGCAACGCATCGCCATCCAGCTCCACGTCGCGAACGCCCTGCAGTGGCTCGGCACGCTGTACCGCAACCCGGCCGACGCCCTCAAAGAACACGTCAGCAACGCCATCGACGAACACCTCAAGGCGATGGCGGCCGGCACGGCCCACGATCGCTGCCAGGTGACGTTCACGCTCGACCGGCGCCACGTCACAATCGACTACCCGTACGGCATGAGCCGGGCCGAGATCGAGTCGGCGCTCGAGCGCGTCGCCGATTCGGCCAAGCGCGCCGGCTCCACGCGGACGATCGGTCGCCTCGGCATCGGCATCTTCAGCTTTCAGCAGGTCGGACGCCGCTGCACCTTCTACACGCGGAAAACCCCGCTCGCTGAAACCCTGTGCGTGGTCTTGAAGGAAGGATCGGACCAGGCGTCGGTCGAGACAGCCCTCGCACGCGCTCGTCTCGATCGGCCCGGCATGCGCGTGGTCATTTCGGAGCTGAAGTTCGATCCGACGCGATCGCGCGGACCGATCGCGCCCGACACGCTGCGCCGCTATCTGGCCGAGAAGTTCGAGTCGTACCTGCGGGAAGGCTGGCTGACCATCGAGATCCGCACGGGCGTCGGCCGCTTTGCCGTCACCCCCGCGCGCATCCGCCTGCCCCGCCTGCTCGCGGACCTCCGTGAACTGGCCCTTCCAGACGCGGCCGACAAGAAACTGCGGCTCGATCTGTATTTCGATCCCTCGGGCCACGGACGCGTCGCCATCCGCCACCACGGCGTCTCCATCGTCGACGACCTCAAGGCGCTGGCCGCCTACGGCCTGGAGACGAGCGCCTGGGCGCAAGGGTCGGTGCGCGGCGTCATCGACGCCGATTTTCTCACGCCGCTGCCCGCGCGGTCGGGATTTGAGGAAAACGAGGACTGGGTCGCCCTGCTCGATCTGCTCGACCGGTACCTCCCGACGATCGCGGCCGAGCTCGACGGGCATCTCGCGGCGCATCGCGCACAGCAGGTGTCAGAAATCAGCGAGCGGGCCGTGCGCCTCGCGCGCGACATCCTCGACCTTGACGAGTTCCGCGACCTCGCCCTGCCGGGCGGATTGGCCAAGCGCGGCCGGCCCGAGCCGGCAACGTCGCGACAGTCGAAGGCCACCGCCAGAAAACGCCGGCACGCCGGCGAGGCGTCGGTTGCCCCGGGCGATCGCCCGTCGGCGCGGGGGCATCGGATCCGGTACGAGGAAGTCCCTTTCGAGGACGGATCGAGACACAGCCGTTTCGTGGCTGGTGTCGTGCAGGCCAACACCGTCCATCCCGACTTTCAGCAGGCCGCCCGATCGTCGGACACGCGCCTTGTCTACGCCGCACTGATGATTGGGAAAGAATCGATCGCGTTCAACGACCGGACGGGAAGCGCCGGTGACTTTCTCGAGAGGCTGCTCGACTTCTATTTCAAGCTGAACACCAGGAAGTCACAGCGCGCGAAGCGACGCACCCAACCCACGGCCGCGCAAGACTCGCTCGATCTCGAACCGCCGCCAGGACGTCCCCGCCAGGACGCGGCGGGCCCAATCTGAAATCTTCAAGCTGAAATCTGCAATCTCACAGTCACCGGAGGTTCATCCGTCTCACGAGATCCGCGTAGCGTCGATCGGCGCGCAACGGGTCGAGTCGGGCATCGGTTCTCACAAACGACATGCACGCGGACCTCTCGCGGAAGCCGCGATCGAGCCAGCGGAACGCCTCGTTTCTTTCGTTGAGGGCGACGTGAATGGCGGCTATCTCGAGCGGGCACGCGACCTGTTTGACGGCGAGCGCCTGCAGCCTGCGCGCCATGCTGGCCTGTCCATCAGCGGCGTAAACGCCCCCAACCGTGGCCAGCACCATCGGGCCCTGGTTCGCATCCACCGCCTTTTCCGCCTCGCGGAGCGCCTCGGCAAATCGACTCCGCTGCGCCAATGACGCCGCGAGCCCGGCATGCGCCAGGCCAGAGCCTGGCTCGATGGCGATCGCTGTGCCAAAGTCGACGATGGCCTGGTCGAAGCGGCGGGCCTGGAAATTGATCCACCCCGCGCTGAGATTGACCGGGAGCGAGAGCGGGTCTTGCTGCTGAGCCAGCCAGATCTGCACCACGGCCTCATCGGGCCGGCCCGTCGCGGTCAGCAACACGCTGTAGGCCGCGCGAGCATCGCTCGCGCCCGGCCGGAGATCGAGCGCCCGTTTCAGCGCTTCCTCCGCACCGATCCAATCCCACTCCCATTGAAGGCGGACGCGGCCAAGCGACCCATGCGCCTCGGCCAGGCCATCGTCGAGCGCAATCGCCCGCTCGGCTGCCAACTTGGCTTGAGGCATCACACTTGAAAGCGGCCCGTCAGCCCTCGACAGGCTGATGTAGGACTCGGCGAGCGCCGCCCAGGCCGGCGCGTACGATGCGTCCCGTGAAAGCACGCGCTCGAACAAGTCAATGGCCGTGCCGATCTCGGCCTCGGTCCCGCGGTGCAGATAGAAGCGCCCGCTCAGGTAAGCCTCGATCGCTTCCGGATCAAGCGTCCTTGTCCTCGCCAGACGGCCTCGTTCATCGATCGAGACAGGAACACCCCCGTCGGCGACCAGGGCGTGCGCCACCTCGCTTTGAAGCGACAGGGCATCCTTCAGGTCCCGTTCGTGGATCTTCGCTCCCTGCCGTCGGCCGGTCGCGGCGTTCACGATCTCGGTCGTGACACGGACGCGGCCGCCGATCCTCTGGATGGAGCCCTCGACGACCGCATCGACGCCGAGCTCTCTTGCAATCTGCGCCAGCGGCTTCTCGGTCGTCTTGTACGCCATCACCGAGGCGCGCGAGATTACGCGCAGCTCCCGGACCTGGGCGAGCTCGGCGATGAGCGCCTCGGTCATGCCATCGGCGAAGTACTCCTGCTCGGGATCGCGTGAGAGGTTGTCGAGTGGAAGAATCGCGATCGAGCCGATGCGCTCGATTCGACCACCGGTGACGCGACTCCGGAGGCCGCCAACGTTGGTCACAAAAACGATGAGGGCGATCGCCAGGAGCGTGGCCAACGCCGCAGCAACCTTCCGAGCCGAGTGCGCCCGCGCGCTCCGCGATCCTTGGGGTGGCTCCGTCACAGTCCCGTCGTGTAGGTCATCGCTCGCCAAACACTTCTGCCTCGAACCTCCACAGCTGCACTCCGTGGCGCCACGCGTCGCGCGACAAGCCAGCCTTGTGACAGGTCTCGGCGAGAAACGTCGTGCGGTCCCAGCGCCATTCGGTGGCCACCTGCGGCAGCAGCAGGCCGCGATGCCAGTCCCGCTCGACCACTAGGCCATGACGGCCGATTTCGATCTCATCGGGAGCGAGCACCGGTTCGAGGGGACCGAGCAACGACAACTCGACGAGCAGGTGAGGGAGCTCCGATGCGATCACCGGAGGAAACCGTGGATCGGAGCTGCATGCGGCGACAGCACAACGGGGAATCACGCGTCCCAGCGGCTCGTTGGCTTCGACGTGCCCAATACACCCTCTGAGCTCTCGCTGCTTGTGAATGGTCACAAACGCGCCGCCCGGACGATCGAGCACCTCAGCGCGTTCCATCGCCGAGGCCGTGATGACGCACACGTGCGCGGTAATCGCCTCGCGTGCGATCCGCAGCAGGAGTCCCCGGTCGGTTTCGGACGTCATCGATCGAAGTTCCCAAGAGCCGCCGCCATGTAGCCGACCACCGACGACTTGTCGCCCGACACGTCCCCCGAGTCGGCATAGTTCAACACGACGCCGTCGCGGGCGCCGAGCAGCCGCGCGGCACGCATGACGGCGACCATCGGCCCACCGCCACACGCGTGCTCCGGACGCGCGTCGAGCGCCTGCTGCAGGCGCTCGTCGTCGAACCGTTTAACCGAGTTGATGACCACCGCGTCGAGTCTGGCGGCCGTCGCCGCGTCGTAATAGTGCGAGAGATCGGTACTGGCGATGAGCAGCGCGCGTCGGCCGCGAAGAACCGACGCGAGCGTGTCGCCAAGCGTGCGGGCGGTGTCGGTGGTCTGATAACCCATCACGAGCGGGACGATCCTCGTCTGCGGAGCGAGACGCTGCAGAAACGGCAGCTGCATCTCGAGAGAATGCTCGCGCGCATGGGCGGCCGCGTGCGCGCGGATGAGGGGGGTGGCCCGCATCAGGGCCGCCGTGCACTCGGCATCGATCGGCGCGATCCCGAGCGGCGTTTCAAACCCCGTCGAGGCTCCCGGCGGGTACGCGGCGACGCCGTCAAACCCGACGAAATGAGACGGCCCGACGAGCACGGCCACATCGTACCGGCGGTCGCGGAGCAGCTGGTATGCGTGCGCAGCGACCGGGCCCGAGTACGCCAACCCCGCGTGTGGCGCGACCAGGGCCACGAGCTCGCCGGTCGGGCCTTGGTCCACTCCTGCCAGATGACGATCCACGGCGGCGGCCAACGCCGCCGCCGTTTCGGGGTACCAGCTCCCGGCGACCGCCGCACGACGGATCGAAACGGGCATCGACTCGTGCTTAAGTGCTTTGGTTCTTCAGTGCTGAGGTGCACCTCAGCACCTACGCACCTTAGCACCGAAGCACCTTTTCGCGTTAGCATCTCCGTTGCCATGCCCGCCGGCTTGACCAGAGAACAAGTCGCCGCCATCGCGGCGCTCGCCCATCTCGAGCTCGATGCTGACGAGCTCGACCTGTTCGCGCGGCAGTTGGGCGACATCCTCACGTACGCCGACCAGCTGCAGCGGATCGACACGACCGGCGTCCCCCCCACCGCGAGCGTGCTGACCCGGCATCCGTCGGACCGAGCCGACCAAGTCCGGCCCTCGCTCACTTTAGACGAGGCGATGGCCAACGCCCCCGACGCGGCGAGAGACGCCGGGCTGTTCCGAGTGCCGCGGGTCATCGGATGAGCCATCGAGCGACGGTTCGCGACGTTCGGGACGAGGTGCGCTCGCGCGATCGCTCGGCGGTGGAGGTGTGTCGCGAGGCGCTCTCGCGCGTCGACGCGATCGACCCGTCGCTCAACGCCTTCACGACCGTGATGCGCGAACAGGCGCTCGCCCGCGCCGCCGAGATCGATCGCGATTTCGAGCGCTGGCGCGATCGGCCGCTCGTCGGCGTCCCGATTGCGCTCAAAGACAACCTCTGCACGCGGGGCGTGCGGACGACCGCCTCCTCGCGCATGCTCGAGACGTTCGTCCCCCCGTACGACGCGACGGTCGTCGCCCGGCTCGATGCGGCCGGTGCCGTCGTCGTCGGCAAGACCAACTGCGACGAGTTCGCGATGGGATCCTCGACGGAAAACTCGGCCTTCGGCCCCACGCGCAATCCCTGGGCGCTCGACCGGACGCCTGGCGGATCGAGCGGCGGATCGGCGGCCGCCGTCGCAGCAGGGCTCGCGCCGGTCGCGCTCGGCTCGGATACCGGCGGATCGATCCGCCAGCCCGCCGCCATGTGCGGCATCGTCGGCTTGAAGCCGACGTACGGACGCGTCTCGCGCTACGGCCTGATCGCCTTTGGATCGTCGCTCGATCAGATCGGCCCACTGACGCGAACCGTGTACGATGCCGCGCTGACGCTTGGCGTCATCGCCGGCGTCGATCCGGCCGACGCCACGAGCGCCCCAGATCCAGTTGCCGATTACGCCGCGGCCCTGTCCGGTGACATCCGAGGCACGTGCGTGGGTGTGCCGTCACGCCTGGTCGAAAGCGGCGTTGACGAGGACGTCGCGCGGGCGTTCCGCGCCTCGCTCCAAGTGCTCGCCGGCCGAGGCGCAACGTTGGTGGACATTGACCTGCCGCATGCGCCGTATGCGATTCCGGCGTACTACTTGGTGGCGACGGCGGAGGCGAGCTCGAATCTGGCGCGGTACGACGGCGTCAAGTACGGATTTCGTGCGGGGGAAGGTCCGGCGAAAGGTCCGGCTGAAGCCGGACACTACAACAGAAAGGACAACGACAACAGAAAGGACAACGACAACAGAAAGGGCGACGAGGACAGGAAGGGTGACGATGGCGGCGGCCCCGATGCGCTCGGTGCGATGTACGCGCGCACCAGGGCGAGAGGGTTCGGACCTGAAGTGAAGCGTCGCATCATGCTCGGCACCTACGTGCTGAGCGCCGGGTACTACGACGCGTACTACTTGAAGG
>MELA01000093.1 GCA_001767495.1 Acidobacteria bacterium RIFCSPLOWO2_12_FULL_65_11
GTACCTGGACATTGCGGAACAGCAGCAACCGGCGATCTTCATGCCGTTCTCGCAGCAGAACGGTCAGTCATGGATGACAATGGTTGTGCTTGGGACAGAGGACGCCGCCAGTCTGGCGGCGCCGATCCGGTCCGAGCTGAAATTGCTTGATGCCAGCATTCCAGCGTTCAACATCCGGACGCTGGACAGCGTGTACGAGGCGCGGACCATCGTCCCGCAGCGGTTGATCTCCCAGATCATGGTTTCTGTGGGTCTATTAGGCCTGGTGCTCGCCACTGTCGGCCTTTACGGCGTCGTGGCGTATCTCACCACCCTTCGCACGCGGGAGATCGGCATCCGGATGGCACTCGGCGCCGACCGTCGGAACGTGCTGCTCATGGTGCTCAGGCAGGCCGCCGGAATGGTTGGCGCCGGCTTGGCCGTCGGACTGGTCCTGGCGTTCTTCCTGACGCCGGCGTTTGCCTCCGCCTTCAACTTCGTGCCGCGGGACGCGACGATACTCGCAGAGGTGTCGCTGGTGTTGATCGCCGCAGCGCTGACCGCTTCGCTGATTCCCGCGCGGCGCGCGGCCATGGTCAGCCCGACGGTTGCGCTGAGGGACGAATGATCACGGTCCGGCTGAAGCCGGACACTACGACAGTACGCAGTTCATCAACGTAGGTCCGTCGGCCGTGTAGGTCAGTACGTAGTGTCCGGCTTCAGCCGGACCGTGGTTGGTTCCGTACGTAGTGTCCGGCTTTCCAGGCCTGAGCGAAGTCGAAGGCAGCCGGACCGTGGACGCACGTCGTGCCCGGTGCGG
The DNA here is from genome assembly GCA_001767495.1 of Acidobacteria bacterium RIFCSPLOWO2_12_FULL_65_11. Lineage (GTDB taxonomy): Bacteria > Acidobacteriota > Vicinamibacteria > Vicinamibacterales > CAVVIG01 > 2-12-FULL-65-11. The sequence goes on from MELA01000093.1 coordinate 800, forward strand.
TAACCAATGGCCGGCGGCGCAGTCTTAACGGAAGACGTCCGCCTAAAGGCGGACACTACATCTGGAGGATGTTCATGAAGGTGGGATCTCAGCGTGTCGTGCTCGTGGGCCTGGCCCTCGCGATGGCGTGCGCGAGCGCGCAGCGTGCGAATGCTCAGAGTTCTGCGGATGGTTCATTTCAAAGAACGCTCAATGTGTCGGGTCCTGTGGATCTGGATGTCTCGACCGGCTCGGGCCGCATCGCGATTCGATCGGGCGAGTCCGGCCGCGTCGAGGTTCGGGGATCGATCTACGTCCGCGACGGCTTCTTCTCCCTGCGAGACGCGGACCGCGTAGCTCGAGACGTCGAGGCGGCACCGCCCATCGAGCAGACGGGCAACACCATCCGAATCGGCCGGATGGACAATACGAGCTACCGCGACCGGGTGTCCATCAGCTACGAGATCGTCGTGCCGCCGAATACCGTCGTGCGGTCACGCACTGGATCTGGGAGCCAGGAGATCACGGGCGTCGACGGACCGGTTGACGCCAGCACCGGTTCGGGTCGCATCCGCGTTGCCAACGTCAGGGCGAACGTGTCGGCCAACACCGGAAGCGGCTCCATCGCGGCCGAGGGCATCACGGGCGGCCTCCGTGCTCGAACGGGAAGCGGCTCCATTACCGCCGGCGGCGACCCCAAGGACCGTTGGGATCTGAGCACTGGCTCGGGCTCGGTGTTCGTCCGGTTGCCTCAGCAGGCCGCGTTCAACCTGGACGCACACACCGGGTCCGGCTCGGTGACCGTCGATCATCCAATCACTGTCAGCGGGAGACTTCGCCGGAATGAAGTGACGGGACAGGTGCGCGGGGGCGGAGTGGCGCTCGACGTGAGGACGGGGTCGGGCAGTATCAGAATCGAGTAGAAGAAAAAAGGGCCGTCCCCACGAGGGAACGGCCCTTCTGACGTCCGCCTGAAGGCGGACACTACGTCTGTCGCTTAGCTTCTTGCCTGTGTAGCCGGTGCGGCCGGCAGCTTCGACTCGATCCACCCGCGGATGACCTCGAACACCTGCTTACGGTTGGTCTCGACCATCGCGAAGTGTCCGTTGCCCGTGATCCCGCGATCCTTCAGCGCGATGTGCTCGGCAATCGCACCCGATTGTTTGAGCGCCTCGACGATGGCCGGACCGTTGGCCCGCCCGGAGGCTTCTGCCGTCAGGTACATCATCGGAATGCCCCGCAGGTTCGGCATCGGCGTGCCCGGCTGCCCGCCCTGACCGAGGAGCGGGCCCGCGCCGCCTTCGAAGCACACCAAGGCTTTCGTCAGGTTCGGGCGCTCATTGGCAACAAGGAACCCGAACGGACCGCCCGCGGAATGGGTCTGAATGATCGCCGGGCCGATCTTGTCGAGCAGCTCCGCGCCGCGGGTCCGCCACAGCGTCTGCATCAGCTCGCCGTTGGTGGGCGCAGCATTCTGCCCCGCGACGAACTGATCGACCAGCGGATCGCCAACCTGTCCGGTGCCCGTCCAGCGCCGCGGCGTGCCGGTGGCGGCTCTCACGAAGTCCGCCACGATGCCGGCGTGCATCGGCAGGTTGCCGATCGGGCCAAGCGCATCGAGCGAGACCGGCGAGCGGCCGTGGCCCGGCCGGTCCACCAGGTACACCTGGTAGCCGTTCTGCACGTAGTAGTGGGCCCAGCCGGCGTTGCCGTCGAGGCCCAGGTAGTGCGTCATCTGACCGCCGCCGCCGTGCACGAGCACGATGGGCAACGGCTGGCGGACGACTTCGGGAATCAGATACTGCACGTACATCTGGCCGACGACGACCGTGCCGTAGTCCTTCTTCTGCACCTCGGCGCCCACCCAGAAGTAGCCCATGTTCGACAGGCGCATCGCGGTCGACTCGGTGCCACGCTTGCGGATCGCGGGCGCGCTGCCGGTCACGTTCTTGTCGAGCCAGTCGAGGATGGGCTGCAGCACTTCGCGATGGTTCTTCTCGACCATCATCATGTGGCTGTTGCCCTGGATGCCGACCTTGGCGAGCCGCAGCTCTTCGGCCACCCTGACGCCGGCCTGCTTGAGGAACGCCGGTGCACCGGGGTTACCCGGCGCCGCCTGTCCGGCGGCAGACGTCACCGTGAGCACGGCGACGTTGCGCAGATTCGGCAGCCGCCGCGCGGGTTCCTCCTGCAAGAAGTAGCCGTTGACATCCGGCTCCGAATTCGCGACGTAGCGCACCTTGATCTCTGACGGGTCGCCGACCGGCGGATCCCACGTCACCGGGATCGTGGACATGCCCCAGCGGTTGCCGCCGGCAAAGCCGGAGCCGCCCCCTTCGATCATGACGGTCGCCTTGACGAGATTCGGACGGGCCTCAGCGACGAGCAGCCCGAACGAGCCGCCGGCCGAGTGCGTCATGATGATCGCCGGCCCGATCTTGTCGAGCAGCTCCGCGCCGGCTTCGCGCCACGCCATGTGCGCGAGGTTCGGCTGGCCTGCGGGCTGCTGATTGGCCGGCATCGGCGGGCCTGCCGCCGCGCCGCCGCGTCCACCGGCCTGCGCGCCCCCCGCGGGTGCCGCACCCGCCGGAGCCGCCCCACGACCGCCGGCTGCGCCAGCCGCTCCCGCCGCAGGGGCACCGGGCGCTGGCGGATTCACGACGTAGCTGCCGCCCTGAGAAGCGATGAACTGGGCCACTTCAGGTGCGCCCGGCACGCCGGGGCCAGGCCACTGCGTATGGTTCCTCCGATACGGATCGGGGTTGTTGGCGCCGCCGACCGGGAAAATGAACTGGCCCTGCAGACCTTCCATCGTGCCCGGGCGGGCCGGAATGGCGCCGAGCAGATCGGGGTGCTGCGGCGATCGCCCGTGACCCGGACGATCGACGACGTACACCCTGTAGCCCTCGGCCGCGAGGTGCTGGAACCAGCCCGGCCGTCCGTCGGGCGTGCCCATCCAGTCGAGGCCCTGCCCGCCGCCGCCGTGCACCAGCACGATCGGGAACGGCTTGCGCACGCGCGTCGGAATCATGTACTCGACGTACATCTGCTGGCCGCCGATGAAGCTGCCTCGCGCGGTATCGGCGCGCTTCACGTTCACCCACATGAAACTCCACTCGGCCAGGTCGAGCGGCAGCGTTTTCGCAGTCGAGACCGCCGCGGCCTGCGCCAGGGCTGTTGCGGCGCTGGGGTTGGCGGCCAGCGGTCCGAGCGCGGACGCGGCGACGCCGGCGATGCCGAGCGCGCTCGCGCGGCGCATGAACTCGCGGCGACCGACGGTGCCGTCCGCGTAGCTCTGATACAGGCTCAACACTTGGTCAGCGGAAGGCGGTGTCTTGACAGTCATATACAGCCCCCTTGGCAGGAAACGAGGTTATGAGAACTTGCAGATCTTATACAAGAAGCACGCGTTTCTCAATGCGCTTCGGGCTCCCGGGCTGATGTCATTTGGCTGAACCAAACGCAAGAATACCGGCGTTTGGCCGGCTCGGACGGAGATGCCTACAGTTCCCGGAGGGCTGAGGAGATAGGCAGGCGCGCGGCGCGGACGGCGGGCAGCAGGCCGCCGACTAAGCCCATCATCAGCGCGTAGCTGAGGCCCTGCAGGAGCAGGGCGGGCGTCACGGCAAACGCAAACGCCACCTGACTGAAGGTCTGGAAATTCATCGTGGACGTCTGATAGCCGTTGAACGCGAGATACGCGAGCGTCCCGCCGGCCAACCCGCCAATCGCCGCGAGCGCCAGCGATTCGGTCAGCACCGAGACGAGCACCGATGTCGTGTTGAACCCGAGCGCCCGCAGCGTGGCGATCTCGCGCGTCCGCGACGCGACCGCCGTGTACATCGTCAGAATCGCGCCGAAGACGGCGCCGATCCCCATGAGCGCTGCAATCGTGTAGCCCACGCCGCGAATGAGGCTCGTCATCGTGGTCGATTGCGCCGCGTAGTACTCGCTCTCGTGGCGGACCTGGACGTTCAACTGCGGATTGGTCGTCAGCCAGTTCTTGAACGTGTCGAACGACGCCGGGGAATCCAGACGCGCGAGCACCAGCTGGAATGAGTTGCCGCGGCGATACACGCCCTGCAACACGCGACCGTCGGCCCAGATCTCGGTCTCAGCGACCGATCCCCCGGCTGTGAAGATGCCGACGATCTTCAACGTCAACTCGCCCGACTTGACCTCAGAACCGAGATCGACGGAGAACTGGCGGTTCGAGGCGCGGCCGACGATCGCCTCGTTGGTGCCGAACTGAAACATCCGGCCCTCGACGAGCTTGACGTCGTCTCGCACCTGCAGCGCCGCCGGCTCGATGCCGCGAAGGGGCACGTTGGCGGGCGTCCCCGTGGAGCGTTTGTTGAGATCGACGAGGACGAAGAGCTCGGCCGAGGCGACCGGCCGATTGCCGTCGCGCAGCAGCCCGGGCGCCTGCTTGATCACATCGGCTTCCGCGCCACCGATCCCGCTTGTCATCTCCGAATCGGCGCCGCTCCGCATGACGAGCACGCGGTCCGGCGATCCGGCCATCGTCATCGCCGCTCGAAATCCTTCACCGATCGACAACACGGCGACAAACACAATCACCACGCCGGCAATGCCGACCATCGCGACGACCGAAGAGGCCAGGCGCTCGGGGATCGTGCGGACGCTGAGCGCGGTCACCGCGAGTGTCTGGGCGATCCATCGCAGCACGTCAGTTTCTCCTCATCTCACAAACTGTAATGTCCGCCTTTAGGCCGACCTTCAGGTCCGGCTGAAGCCGGACACTACGGATATGAAACCGGTTCTAGTTCCTTCTAAGAGCGTCGGTGATGCGCAGCCGCATGGCCGAAGCGGCGGGCATGGCGCCCGCGAGCGCACCCAGCACGCCGCAGAGCGCCACGCCGATCGCGATATCGCGGCCTCGCAAGACGAACACCGGCAGGAACGCGTTGTTGAAACCGCCCTGGCTGACGAGCACCCAGGCCACGGCGAGGCCCATCCCGCCGCCGAGCACCGCCAGGAACAACGACTCGGCCAGCACCAGCGCGAGCACGAGGCCGTCGCCAAACCCCAGGGTCTTCAGTACGGCGAGCTCGCTCGTCCGCTCGCGCACCGACTGCGCCATGGTGTTGGCCACGACCAGGAGAATCGAGAACAACACGGCCACGAGAATGGCGATCATGATCGCGCCAATGTCGCCAACCTGGTTCGCAAAGCCCTGCAGGAAGGCCTTCTCGGTCGAGGTCTTGGTCTCAGCCGGCGAGTTGGCGAACGCGCTATCGAGCGTAGAGGCGATCTCGGCCGACCGTGAGGGGTTGTCGATCCTGATGGTGTACCAGCCGACGGTCCCATACGCCCCGCGGCGATTCTCCTCGAGGTAGTCGTAACGAAAGAAAAAGTTGGTCTTGTCAACGGTCTCGTCGCCATCGTAGATGCCAGCGATGTTGAAGTACCACGTGGATCCCTGCTTGGGCTCCCAGATCGTCCCTTTGATGGGAATCCTGTCGCCGACCTTCCAGCCGTACCGCGTGGCGACGTCTCGGCCGACGAGCACGCCCTGGCGATCGGCCTGCCAAGCCTTGACCTGATCGGGGGGCACCTTGAATTCAGGAAAGAGCTTCAAGTGCGGCTCGGGATCGACGGCCATCACAGCGAATTGGTTCGCGTTGTCCTGGTACGTCCCGCCGAACCACGTGTTGTGGGACACGAGCGTGACGCCCGGGGTTGACGCGATCTGCCGCATGTAGGAGATCGGCAGCAGCTGGATGAGACTGACCTTGTGCATCATCATCAGCCGATCGGCACCCGCCACCTCGACGCCCATCGAGAACGCCGTCCTCATCGTCATGAGAAAGGCATAAAGGACAAAGGCGACAAAAATCGAGAGCAGCGTGAACGTCGTGCGCACCTTGCGCCGGAGCAGGTTCCGCCAGACGAGCGGCAGGAACTTCATGCGACGGCCTCCAGAAGCGTGCCTTTTTCGAGATGCAGCGTCCGCCGGGCGCGCTCGGCCGCGTGCGGGTCGTGCGTCACCATGACGATGGTTTTGCCATGCTCGCGATTGAGCGTCTGCAGCAGGTCCAGGACTTCGTCTCCAGCCTTGCGGTCGAGATCGCCCGTCGGCTCGTCGCACAGAAGCAGCGTCGGGTCGGTGACGATGGCGCGGGCGATGCCGACGCGCTGCTCCTGGCCGCCAGAGAGCTGACGAGGGTAATGCTTCGCGCGGTCCGAGAGGCCGACGACTTTGAGCGCAATGCCGACGTGCCTGCGGCGCTCGGCCTTCGACAGCCTCGTCAGGAGCAGCGGCAGCTCGACGTTACGCTCGGCCGTCAGCACGGGCAGCAGGTTGTAGAGCTGGAAGATGAAGCCGATGTGCTCCGCACGCCAGCGCGACAGCCGCGCGCCACCGAGCTCGTCGATGCGCACGCCGTCGACCTCCACCGTCCCGCCTGTCGGCTGATCCAAGCCTCCCATCAGGTTCAAGAGTGTCGTCTTGCCCGAGCCGGACGGACCCATCAAGGCCAGAAAGTCACCCTTGGGGATCTCCAGGTTGACGCCCTTCAACACGTCGATGCGCTCGCTGCCGCGAGTGAAGTGTTTGTGGACGTCAGCGACGCGGACGAGCAGGCCGTCTTCATTCATAGTCTGGGTTCGCGAGGTACGTAGGCCGGGTCCGAAAGGACCCGGCCTACTGCACGATGACGAGCGCGCCGTCCCTGAGATCCGCTGGCGGAGAGACGACGACCCGCTCGCCCGACTGGAGGCCCGCGACGACCTCCAGGCGATCGCCATCCGCGCCTCCGATCCTCACCGCGCGACGCTCGACGGCGTCGTCGCGCACGACAAAGACAAAGTTTTGTCCTTCCTCCATGCGGACGGCTGCCTTCGGCACAAGGACGGTCGCCTGGGCGGCCGGCGCCGGGTCGATCTCGGCGTTCTCCTTGCGAAGGAAGGTGACCTTGATGCCCATGTCCGGCAAAATCCGCGGGTCGAGACGCGCGAAGCCGATCCGGACGAGCACCGTCGCTTTCTGCCGATCGGCGGTCGGCACCATCGTGATGACGCGCGCGGGAATCTGCCAGTCGGGATAGGCGTCGAGCACGGCCGTCACGTTTTGCCGCGCCTTCACACGGCCGATGTACGCCTCGTTGACGTCGACTTCGATCTCGAGCGATCGCATGTCGACAATCGTGCAGATGCCCGTGCGCGTGAAACCGCCGCCGGCCGACACGGGCGACACCATCTCGCCGGGCTGGGCGTCCTTGGAGATCGCCACGCCGCTAAACGGCGCGCGGATGATCGTGTTGTCGAGGTCGGTCTTCTGCAGCTCGACCTGACGCTCCGCCACGCGCACTTGTTGGCGTATGGAGCCAATGCGCGCCTCGATGGAATCCACGTTGGCCTTGACGGCGTCGACCTCCGCCTGCCCGACGATGCGATCCGTGAGCAGCTGGTTGAGCCGGCCCAGCGTCACCCGTGCCTCGGCGAGACGGACTTCGTTCTCGGCGACGGACTGTTTTGCCGCCTCGGCTTGAGCTTCGGCCAGCGCCAGCGCGGCCCGCACCGTCGAGTCGTCCAGGCGTGCGAGCACGTCCCCCTCGGTGACGGCCATCCCCTCCTCGACGTTCACCTCGACGACCTTGCCTGTGATCTTCGACGACACCGTCGCGCGCCGCCTTGCCGTGACGTAGCCCGAGGCGTTCAGCACGGCCGCTTGCGTGCCGACCGGCCGCTCGGTGACCGTCGCCACCTGCACCTCGACCGGGCGCACCCGCGTCACCCATCGGTACCCGGCCACGCCCGAGGTCGCGACCACGACAAGCAACAGGATCCAACCGACCCACCGGCCGACGCCGGCACGCTCGGGCGCGCGCGCGATGCGCAGTCCGTCCAGGTCCTGTTTCAAGTCAGCCACACGACTCTCTGTGAACGAAGTCCCCTATGGTAACGCACGAGGAGGTCAGGTTCATCTCCGGAAGGTCCAGGAGAACCCAGCCGACTTGCCGCCCGAGGCGAATTCCTCGCCGAGGAACCGTCGGCTGAGGGCGTCCGCGATCGGGCATGCGCTGTCCTGATTCCACCAGAACTCGGTCGCGCCATCGTCGTCTAGTACCGCCTGCGGTTTTCAGGTATCCTGAGGCCGAAGGCCGTCAAACTTGACGAAGTCTAACCCGGTACGGATTGCGCACCAGGCACGGCGCGTGACGGTGATGGGAAACCCATGACCATCTCCATATCAGATAGCGATAGTCAAGGCGACCTTGGACCTGCCCGTCACCGACATCTGAAACGTGCTCCGATCCGCGAGGCATTAATCGATTTTCGTGTGCAGCTAGCAGAGGGAGTTACGGTTCAGGGTTTGGAGCAGATGGCTGTTCAACTTGAGGGGGACTATCCCACCAAAGGAATAATCCAGACGCTTCAGGCACAGCTTGACGTTGCAGGTCCAATCATAAAACCCGACCTTAGGCACGGTAAGCTGGGCGTTCTACTCAAGAGTCCAGACGAGAAAACTCAGGTGCAGTTTCGCCTGAACGGGTTCACCTTGAACCGCTTGAAACCATATACGAGTTGGGAAGAGATTTACCCGGAGACGATTCGACTCTGGCGGCTCTATGTGGAGTTTGCAAAACCTACGGTTGTTGTCCGACTTGCAGCACGTTACATCAACCAGCTGGAGTTGCCATTGCCCGTGATCAATCTTCGAAACTATTTCATCGCGCCGCCGCAGGTTCCTGAGAGTCTGCCGCAGACATTGCGCGCCTACTTGACGCGGGTCGTGATTCATGAGCCTTCCCTTGAACATTCAGCGATCGTGACTCAGAGTTTTGAACCGAACCCGACCGATAAGGAACATGCCGCCATTCTGCTCGACATAGACGCGTTCAAAAGCGTAGCGCTGAAGCCCGTGGAGCATGAAGAGATCGATCGCGTCTTGAACGACCTGCACCGGTTCAAGAACGACGTCTTTTTCGGAAGCATCACACAGCGAGCTTCGAAGCTATTTGAATGACTACACTTGCGACGCCTTCTAAACGCGGCGGCTTACTCGCGCCCTTGGTGCCGTCCGAGGCCGTCGGGCCCGACGCACGGATCGTGGCGCGGCGCATCGAGCAGGTATGTGAGCACCTGTGGGAGGCGCTCACGCTTCGTCACGTTGCAGAATCGGCCTGGGTGGAGCTTGCAGAGGCCGCACAGGAAGCCGCCGCTCCAAACTGGGACGGGCACGGGGCAAAGGCGATCGACGCGCAGGCTTACTTACAGGCCGAGCGCTTCTTCAGCGCGCTGCCGACGACAACCCCCGTCCCTGACGTGTCAGTCGATCCAGACGGCGAGGTAGCCATCGCTTGGAATGTGGCCTCAGATTGGGTTTTCTCTGTGAGCGTCGGGCCGCAGGGTCGGATCAGTTACGCGGGTCTGTTTGGCAATAGTAAGGTATATGGCACCGAGTGGCTTTTTGACGAGATTCCTGAAGCTGTTCTGGACAACCTTACGCGTCTATTTGCGGGGCAGAGAAAGCACGCCGGATAAGAGTCCTGTCACCACCGAGGTTGAGCTCGTTGGCCCTGAAGACGTCCTGGCGCGTTTTCTGTTCCAGAAGAGGCATTTCAAAAGATCAGGGCCGACGCCCGAAGCGTTCATGCCGCCCCCCGATCTAAGACTCTCTGTGTACGTGATCAGCGAGTTACCTGACGCGAGTATCTGGACTCTCGGCAGGGACGTCTTGAGCAAGCATCCGCGGCCACGACTGTACGGCAGGGCCGACATCGCCATCAGCGCTGTGCACGGCCAAGAGCTCAAAGCCTTTCGGGATGATGACCCATACCGTCATGTGAACGTTGTCGGCTGGCCGAGCTATGTGGACGGAAAAGATCGCATCAAGAGCATCGCGCAGGAACTTGCCAGGAGTGCCTCGCTGAGATTGTTGTCGACGCCAATGTCGAAGCAAGACCAGAACGCCTAGCGGCCATCCACGCGGGCCCCTGCCGTCGAGATTCCCGGCTCTGGGATCAGAGTTGACCGTGCGCGGGTGACGATGGCAATCTCCGAGCATGGAGGTTGTGCGGAACGAGCGGCTGACCGAGGCGGAGCTGCACGCGTTCTTCGATCGGCTGTTTCCGCATGGCTTCGCAGGCGCCGACGTGCTGGTCGAGGTCGCGCCAGAGGGCTGGGAGCAGTCGGCACTGCTTACGTGCTTCCACCCATCCGCGGAACGCGTGTTTGACGAGTCCGTGCAGCTGCACCGCAATATTGGGGCGCTACGAAATGCGCGTCCTCGTCAGGACATCGCCCGACAAACAGACGAGACGCTCTTCTCAGAACCCACGCTGGAAGAAGTACGCCGCGACTATCGACCGACACCTGTCCAGCCGCCCGAGGAGCTGACAGAGTTGGTCGGCCTGTGCCTGTGGGACGTGTTCTCCGACAATCATGACGTGATCGCCGCAGATGGCCGAGCCGTGGACATCGGATCGTTTCGCGGCGCAGGAGCCTTCCTGGATGAGCACCTGGCCGCTAAGCGTGACGCGTGGGATGAGGGTGACTACCTGCGGTTCTATCTGGGGACCATCTGGATTGGGGCACGCGCAGACTGCGCACCGGTCTACGCGATGATCTTCCGCCGTCTCAAGGCACTCGGCGCGGACTGGGTCTATCACTTCCCTGAACTCGCGTTAGTGGATCTTGGTGGACTTCGCGACGAAGACAGCTCGCCCACGAGGTATTCACCGAACGAAGCCCTTGCGGCCGAACGGGCAGCTCGAGAGCGGGAGGCCGAACTAGCGCGCTTCCGTACTGACCTGAACGAGATCAACGCCCGCGCTCGAGAGGAAGCCATGGACCGTCCCCTGCCCGCCACCGTACGCGCGTACCGCCAAGTCTGCGGGCGCGATCCACGAGGCTGGCCGCCCGCGTGACGCACGCGCGGTTGGGTTCACGACCGTGGAATCGTGACGGGCCGTCATTCGTACCTGAGGGCCTCCATCGCGTTGATGCGGGTGGCGCGTCGCACAGGGACGTAACACGCGATGAAGCCCGCGGCCGCGAACAACAGCGTGGCCGCGGCGAAGACGAGCGGGTCGCCGGCCGGAGTGCCGAACCGCGAGGCGGCCAGCAACCGTCCCGCTCCCGCACCCAGCGTCAGCCCGACCGCCGTGCCGATCGCCACGAGTATCATGCTGTGCCGCAGCACCAGGGCCGTCACGCCGTAGACACCGACCGCGGCCAGCAGCAGCCCGACCAGTCCGACACTGCCCGCCACAGCCGCCGCCACGCGGAGCTGCGTCTCCACCGGTCCACTCAACTGGCTTTCGAGCGTCCGCGCCGACAACACGGGCATATTCGGATCCATCGTCGTCAGTGCCGCGCGGAGATCGGCCATCACGCGCCGATCCCCCGAACTCCGCGCCAGGACTGTCAGTGTCGACATGTATCGCTGTTGGAAAGGGATGTACAGGGCCCGATCGCTGGGTCCGCCAAACGTCAGGTCACGCACGATCCCCACAATTTCGAATGTCACTGCCGGAAGCGGGTTCGGCCCTGTCGGGTTCCCGAAGCGCGCGACCACGTTCTTGCCGAGCGCGTCCTCTCCTGGCCAGAACTCTTCGGCGGTTGATCGGCTCACGATCGCAACCGGCTGCGCACCAGCGCTATCCCGCGCCGTGAAGTCGCGGCCGGCTGTCAGCGGAATGCGCAGCGTCGAGAAGTAGCCGGGCTCGACGAGCGTCCAGTTGGCGAAGAAGAACGGCTGTCCGTCAGACGGTGTGGCGCCCGGAACGGTCAGAAAGCCGAAGCTTCGCGATCCGGGTTCGGGGGCACGATCGGCGAGCGTCGCTTCCTCAACTGCGGGTATCGCGCGGACGCGCTCGACGAGCGTGCGAGCAAACTCTCGCCCCGTCACCTCGGTGTAGCCGGCCATCGAGAGATCGACCGAGGCCACATCGACATTCGTGGGGTCGAAGCCGCGGCCGGCCGCCGTCACGCGATCGAAGGTCTGCGCGAGCAACCCCGTCATGATGACCAGCAGGAGGCTGAACGCCACCTGCGCCACGACGAAGCCGTACCGCAGCCGCAGCCGGTCGGAGGCTCCCGGCGCTTCGTCTTTGAGCGCCGACACGACGTCGGCCTTCGATGCATGGAGCGCCGGGGCAAGACCGGACAATGCAGCGGCAAGAAGCGAGACACCGACAGAGAAGGCCATGACTCGCACGTCCAGGGGCAGCGAGAGACTCACCGGAACCGGAAACGCCGGCAGGAGTGCCACGAGCATCGACGTCATCCCGCGCGCGAGCAGCAGACCGGCAGCGCCGCCAAGAAGGAACAGCAGCATCGTTTCCGTCAACAACTGGCGAACGAGACGCGCCCGACCGGCGCCAATCGCCACGCGCACGGCGATTTCGCGCCGGCGTTCGGCCGCACGCGCCAAGAGGACGCCGGCGACATTCGCGCAGGCAATGACGAGGACGAGCGACACGAGCACCATCAACAGCCCAAGAAATCCAGCCACAATCAGGCGCATGCCGGCCGGAATTGGCGACGCGACCTCGGCGCTCCACAGGAACACACGGGCAGCCACATCGACCATCCCCGATCCAGGTGGCGCGTTGAAGGGGCCACCCAAGGGCGGCGTCGGCGCCTCGAGCTCGAGCGCCTGGCCAATGGTGGCGATTTCCGCCGAGGCCCGCGCGCGCGACACCCCCGCCTTCAGCCGGCCGCCCAGCATCAGCCAGGGCGCTTCCCGCGTGGTCAGCAATCGCTCGCCTCTCTGGGACTCCACGACGCCAATCATGGAGGTTGGAAGCCACAGATCCGGCGCCACGACACTCGTACCGCGAAACCCTTCCCGTGCGACACCGACAACCGTAAGGGCTTCGTCGTTCAGCCCCACCACCTGCCCAATGACAGCGGGGTCGGCTTGGAATCGCCGCGTCCAGAACCCATGGCTGAGCACGGCGACGGGACTGGCACCCGGGCGGTCGTCGTCTGCGGCGCCGAACAGCCGCCCAGGCGCTGCAGTGACGCCGAGCGCGCTGAAGTAGTTCGTCGTCACGACGCTCACGAAGGCGCTCGACGCGCCCTGGCCGCCGATTCTCATGCTCACTGGTCTCGGCTGGAGCTGATATCCAAATACGTTCTCCAGCGTGACGGTCCGGCGCCGGATCTCGAGAAGATCGGGATACGAGATCTGCGTGATCCCTGGTCCACTGCGTGGCTCGGTGCGCACGATGTCCACGAGACCGTCGGGCGCCGACACGCCCTCGGTCGCGCGGAGCAGCAGGCCGTTCGCCACGGTGAAGATGGTCGTGGTGGCGCCGATGCCGATGGCGAGAGAGATCGCCGCCGTCAGCGCAAAAAGAGGATTTCGACGAAGCAGTCGCGTCGCGTAGCGGACGTCTTGCAGCAGCTCATCCATGAGGGCGCCGGCTCTCACGTCGCGAACGCGTTCCTTCAAGGCTTCAACGCCTCCGATCTCCAGCATCGCGGCACGGCGCGCGTCCTCCGGCCGCTCGCCCGCCCGAATCTTTTCACTGACGAGCTCATCAACGGCCGCGCGCACCTCATCGTCGAGATCGCGCTCGACGCGGTCGCGGTGCACGAGGTTGCGCCACAGGGACTTCATGCGTGACATGGCGTCGGGCCCCACGTCCGCCTGAAGGCGGACGCTACGTACGCAACAGCATCATGCGTAGCGTCCGGCTTCAGCCGGACGTCTATTCATATCTGAGCGCCTCGATCGCGTTGATCCGGGTCGCGCGGCGGGCGGGTACGTAGCAGGCCGCGAGGCCCACGACCGCAAACAGCACGGCGGTCCCCGCAAAGGTCACCGGATCGAGCGGGGGGACGCCGAAGAGCAGCGACGTCAGCACCCGGCTGGCCGCCGCCGCCAGCGCCAGCCCGATGACCGCGCCGATGCCGGCGAGCGACATGCCCTGACGTAGAACCATGCGAACGATATCGCCACGCGCGGCGCCGAGCGCGATGCGGACACCGATTTCTCGAGTGCGTCGCGTGACGGCGTAGGCGGTCACACCATAGATACCAATCGCCGCGAGCAGTAGAGCCACGATGCCGAGGCTGCCGGTCACCGACACGGCGATTTGCTGTGGAATCAGACCCAGGGCCCCGGCCTCCTCGAGGGTCTGCGCCCCCACGATCGGCAGGTTCGGATTCATCGACGCCACGAGCGCGCGAATCTCGCCCGCGAGGCGCTGGCCGTTCGTCGTGCGCGCGACGATCGTAATGGCCGGATTGAATTGCTGCTGCAAGGGCACGTACACGAACAAGCGTGGGATGTCGCCCAGGCTGCGGTACTTCAGGTCGCGCGCGACGCCGATCACGAGGAGCGTCCGTGCCGGAGCGGACGTGCCCGGCGGACCGGGAGGCTGCTGGAGGTACTTGCCAACGGCGTCCTGGCCGGGCCAGAACCGCTGCGCAGCCAGCTCGCCGATGATGGCCACCGCTTGCGTGCCGTCGCGATCGCCCGCGCCAAAATCGCGGCCCGCGAGCAGCCGAATCCGCATCGTCTCGAAGTACCCGGGCTCGACGATGTTCCAGTCGGCGTCAAAGAACGGTCGGCCGTTCGGCGGTGAGGCGCCGCCGGACGCCGTGAGCGGGCCAAGGCCCATCCCGCCACCGGCGAGTGGGAGTATCCTCGCCAGGCTCGCGGCCGTTACGCCGGGCAACGCCCGGACCCGCTCGATGAGATCGCGCGCGAAAGGCGGTCCGGTCGTGTCGGTGTAGCCGGCGAGCGAGAGGTCGAGGGACGCCGTCTCGACGCCGCGCGGATCGAAACCCGGATCGATTGAGCTGGCTCGACCCAGCGCACGGACGAACAGACCGGCGGCGATCACAAGGACCATGCTCAACGCGACCTGGCCGACGACAAACGCGTGTCGAAGCCGCACCCTGGCGTGCGGGCTTTGTGCATCGACCTTGAGGGCCGACACCACGTCGGCTTTTGACGCCTGAAGAGCCGGGACGAGGCCGGACAAGAGAGCCGCCACCAGCGAGAGGCCAATCGTGAACGCGATGACGCGGCCGTCGAGCGCGAGCGACACGTCAACCGGAGCGGGGAGCGCGGGCAGCTGCGACAGGATGAGCGACGTCAGCTCACGCGCGAGCAGCAGACCGCCGGCACCGCCAAGCAGGAACAGCATCATCGTCTCGGTGAGCAGCTGCCTCACCAACCGACCGCGGCCCGCGCCAACCGCCAACCGCACGGCGATCTCGCGCCGCCTGGCCGCCGCCCGCGCCAGCAAGACGCCGGCGACGTTCGCACACGCGATCACGAGCACGAGCGACACGATCCCCATCAACAACGCAAGGAACCCCGCGACGGGGCCGCTGTTGCCTGGGATGGGCGAGGAGGCCAGCAGCCGGAGTCCGCGGCCTCGGTTCACATCCGGATATTCACGTTCGAGCGCCCGCCCAATCACATCGAGCTCCGCCGCGGCCTGGCGCACGGAGACGCCCGGCTTGAGACGAGCGCCCATCACCAACCACACACTGGCCCGGTTCGTGAGGATGCCCTCCGATCTGCGCGGCATCACCGCCGACACCATCCCCATCGGCACCCACACATCCCAACTCAGAATGCCGGTCCCGTGAAATCCCTCGGACGCCACACCAACCACGGCGAACGACTGGCCGTTGATGAGCAGCGTCCGCCCCACGATTGATGAATCCTGATTGAAGCGACGCGTCCAGAAGCTGTGGCTCAGCACGACGAGCGGACTCGCGCCGGGCTCGTCGGTGTCGCCAGGACCGAAGAGCCGTCCGGCCGCAGGGCGCGCACCAAGCACGGTGAAATAGTTCGTGCTGACGACGTTGCCGAAGATCCGCTCGGCGCCGTCGGCATTGCCGAGGCTCATCGCTTCGGCTCCCAGCCGATACGCGTACACGCCGTCGAGCATCGTCACGCGCTGGCGGACGTCGAGATAGTTGGGATACGAGTTGTTGTCGAAGCCCACGCCGTCCTGACTGCGGCCGATGTCAACGAGACGATCCGGCTCGGCCACGCCAGCCGGGGCGCGGAACAGCAGCGCGTTGGCGACCGTGAACACGGTCGTGTTGGCGCCGATGCCAATGGCGAGCGACAGCGCCGCGGTCAGGGTGAAGAGTGGATTGCGCCGGAGTAGCCGCGCCGCATAGCGCACGTCCTGCAGAATCGTCTCCACGAGAGCACCTGCCTTTGCATCCCTGACCTGCTCTTTGACGGCTTCGACGCCGCCTATCTCCAGCATCGCCCTGAGCCGAGCGTCCTCGAGCGAAAGGCCCGCGCGAACGTGCTCGGCGACCAGCAGCTCGAACGCCGAACGCACCTCATCATCCAGATCGCGCTCGACGCGGTCGCGATGAACGAGATTCCGCCAGAGAGACGACAGGCGGGACATCAGGCCTCAAGGGCGCGGGCCATGGCCACCGTGATGCGGTTCCAGAGCGCCACCTCTTCCCCCAACTGTCGCGTCCCCGCTTTGGTGAGCCGGTAATACTTTGCGCGCCGGTTGTTCTCGGAAGGCCCCCAGCTGGAGGCGAGCCAGCCGGCTTCTTCGAGCCGATGCAGCGCAGGAAAGAGCGACCCCGGCTGGACGACGAACGTGCCGCCCGTCATCCGGTCGATGCGACGGGACACGCCCAGGCCGTGCAGCTCGCCCGAAACGAGCGCCTTCAGAATCAGAAGGTCGAGGGTGCCTTGAAGCAGGCTTTCTCGGTTGCGTGGCATAGGCATTGGGTCCGCCTAAAGGCGGACACTACAGTTGATGGAGCTATCGACATTCGATACGAGTGTCGGTAAATGTGCCGCTCTTCCTATCGAATGTCAATAGGTCCGGTTTCAGGTCCGGCTGAAGCCGGACACGACGACCTGCAGAAGCCAAGGTGGCGGAACGGCGGCCGTAGTCGTAATATCCCCTCACCTAGAGTAGGGTGACATGAAATCGAAGACGACCAAGGTCTCTCGCCGGAACGTGTTGAAGAAGGCCGCCGTCGTCGGCGGTGGCGCCGCGGCGACTCTGCTGGGCGGCGGCGTCCAGGCTCAGGCGCCCTCCATCCTAACGGGGACGCAGGCCGGACGCCGGTTCCGCGCGTTCGTCGTCTTCGACAACGCGCCCGACACGACGATCCAGGCATCGAAAGCGTCGGTCGAGCAGGTGACGATGAGCGCGCTCGACGAGAACCGTGTCGTGGTGCGCACCGAGGCGTGCCAGGTCTGCTACACCATCGTCGGCCAGGCCGTCGCCAACTACAACCCGGCACGAATCCTCGGCCACGGCGCGGTGGGCGTGGTTGAAGTCGTCGGCTCGAAGGTCAGACGCGTGCAGCCGGGCGACCGCGTGATCGTCGCCAACACGCCGTACTGCGGCCAGTGCTACACGTGCCTCAGAGGCCGGCCCGATCGGTGCCAAATGCTCCCGGGCGCGGGCAATCCGATGCTGCCGATCGGCAGGCTCTCGAGCGGCGCCGACGTGGTGCAGCACAACAACGAAGGCGGCTTCGCCGAGCTGATGATTCCCTACGAGTGGTACTGCATGCCCGTCTTCACCAGTAACGCCACGCCGGTGGATCTGTCGATGCTCGGATGCGTGGGCGCGTGTGGCTTGGGGACGGCCTTGGGCGTTGCGCCGGTTGAACCGGCATCGGACGTGGTCGTCCTGGGCTGCGGTCCGGTCGGTCTGAGCGCCGTACAGGGCGCGCGCATCAAGGGCGCCTCACAAATCATTGCCATCGATCCCATCAGAGCACGGCGCGAAGTCGCCCTGAGGATCGGCGCGACGATCGCGCTCGATCCCAACGTCGAGGGCATGAATCTCGTCGCGAAGGTGAAGGACCTCTGCAAGTTTCCAACCGATCGGAAGTTTGCGGGCGGCCGCGACTGGGCCCCCAACGGGAACAACATCGGACCCGATTACGTGATCGAAGCCGTCGGCGGCGACAGGTTCCCGCCCAGAGCCGAAGTCGGCCCGGATCCGACCGGCATCCTTCCGCTGCAACAGGCGTGGCAGATGTGCTCGTCGGCCGGTCACGTCACCACCGTGTCGGTCGGACAGCGCGGCAATTTCACCGTGCCGGCGGGTCAGTGGTCCAACGGCGCCAAGAATCACCATCCCGGCAACATGAACGGCGTGAGCACGCTGCGCGACATGCAGCGATTCGCGCGGCTCGTCGACACGGGGCAGTTCAACGCGAGAGCGCTCGCCACGGCGACCTATCCGCTCGATCGCGCGCGAGAGGCGATACAGGCCGTCTCCGACCGGACGACGGTTGGAGCCGTCATCACCTTCGCGTAACGCCAAAAGGTCCGGCTGAAGCCGGACACTACATCGGTACGTGGTGTCCGGCTTCAGGCGGACAGACTGCGATAGGATCGTTTCCCATGAGATTGCTCGTGGGAGTCGGTGTGCTTGCGGCTTCGCTGGCCGCATCTTCATGCGTGCAAGCGCAGCCGGCAAGCGATACGGGCGATCCGGGGTTCCCCTTCGGCCCGAGTGCGGGCGGCGTCCAGCCGCTCGCCTACGTCCAGGACATCAAGCCTCTCCTCGATCAGAACTGTGTCGAGTGTCATGGTCCTGGCAACGAGGAGGGGGACTAGAGGGTCGACACCTACGCCGCCGTGATGCGCAAACAACGGCCGGGCGATGCCCGGAGCCCGATTGTGGTCAACGTGGTTCCCGGCGGCGAGATGCATCAGTACTGGACCGGCGACCGGATCACGAAGGCCACGATGGTGTTCCGGTGGATGGTGTATTACAACGCGGCGGAGACGCGATGAGCAGGCGAGGTCCGGCTGAAGCCGGATACTACGTACTGAGGGCCTTGGCCGGCGCCATCGGCCTTTGCCTGATTCCCACCGACAACTGGGCGCAGACCAACGACGTGAACGTCCAGTTCCATGCGTTCCAAGACACGCGAGGCGTCACCGTCCTCACCCCAAACGTGGATGTCAGTCAGGACGTCACGGATCGGATAAGCGTGAAAGGCAGCTACGCCCTCGACGCCATCTCGGCGGCCTCCGACTCCTGCGCACGATGCCATCGCCACGGCGTGGACAGCAAGCGAAAGGTCGGCGGCGTGTCGGTCACGAGTAAGGTCGGCAGTCTCAAGATCAGCGCCGGTGGCGCCTACAGCCTGGAGGACTTCTACCGTTCGACGACCGTCCTCACGTCGGTGTCGCGCGATCTTGCGAACGGCAACACCACGGTGGCCGGTGGGTACTCGTTCTCGCTGAACCGGCCGACCGTTCATCCGACGCCACAGGTGAGGAGCCAGTATGCGAACGGCGGATTCGCCTCGCTCACGCAGACACTGACGAAGACGACCATCGGGCAGGTGGGTTACGAGCTGGGCATCGTCACCGGATACCAGGACAATCCCTACCTTCGAACGAGCGTCAACGGGGTGATGACGCTCGGCCAGGTGCCCGACCGGCGCACCCGGCACACGCTCACCGGACGCCTTCGGCAGGCCCTCCCTACCGACACTTACGTCGAAGCGGACTACCGCCGGTACTTCGACGACTGGGGCGTCAGATCAACGGCGGTCAGCGCGGGACTCTCGCATCATTTCACGTCCCGGATCCTGGGGAACTTCGCCTACCGCTGGTACTCGCAAACCGGCGCGTCCTTCTACCAGCCGTCGTACACCGGATCGATCCCCCAGTTTTTCACGGCGGATTTCCGGCTGGCGCCCTTCACGTCTGGGTTGTATACGGGCAAGATCGTCATCACCCCTCGGCGCCGACTGTTGTGGCTGCCGGCAGATACAGGCGTGACGTTGCAGTACGATCGCTATCGGGCCGACAAGGGCTTCGATGCCGCGATCTTTTCGGCGGGGCTTCGAGTCCCGATCCGATTGCGTGACATTATCAGGTAACGTACAGGTCCGCCTGAAGGCGGACCCCACATCAGTACGTGGGGTCCGGCTTGAGCCGGACCAAGGGCTAGCTATGACGACAAAGCGACGCGCATCTCTCATCTGCTCCGCGGCGACCGCGGTGGCGATCATGTTCACTGGCTCGGCCAGCGCCGCGGACCCGAAACCCGCTCCGAATGTGACGCTTCAGCCCGCACAGGGCGCCACCGTGCGGCTCGCCGATTACCGAGGGAAGGTCGTGCTGGTCGATTTCTGGGCGAGCTGGTGCATCCCGTGCAAGGTGTCGTTCCCGGCGCTCGACGCGCTCTACAAGGAATTCAATGCGCGAGGGTTCGAGGTGCTCGCGGTCAACCTGGACGAACGGCGGCGCGATGCAGACGCGTTTCTCGCCGCGCGGCCGCATGCCATGCCTATCCTTTTCGATCCGAAGGGTGCCTCGCCACTGGCGTTTGACGTCAAAGGCATGCCGAGCTCGTTTCTCATCGACCGCGCCGGCAACATCCGCTTCACGCACATGGGGTATTCGGATACCATCGGCGAAAAATACCGGCAGGAAATCGTGCAACTGCTCGCCGAACGGTAAACCCACGGACGGATGAGGGACCGGGAACCAGCAACGAAGGACTGACGATGATAGTGAGACGCACGTTGATTGGAGCCGCCCTGTTGTCGGCGACGCTCATTGCCGGCGGCTGCGCCACCGTGCAGCCGTGGCAGCGCGGACGTCTGGCCGACCCGGCCATGACGTTCGATGCCGACGCCGGCCAGGTGTCGTACATGACGCACTGGCAGGAAGCGCGCGAAGGCTCCGCCGGCGGCTTCGGCATCCAGAGCGGCGGCTGCGGCTGCAAGTAACGAGGTTCGCAAGGTTCAGGGAGGCAAGGTTGCTCGCGCCCGGTATTCACGTCGGTCCTTACGAAATCGTCGCGCTCGTCGGCGCCGGCGCCATGGGCGAGGTGTACCGCGCCCGCGACCCACGGCTCGGACGCGACGTCGCCATCAAGGTCCTGCCGGCCAGCCTGGCCGGCGACGCCGAGCGGCTGCGTCGCTTCGAGACCGAGGCGCGCGCCGCGGCGGCGCTCAACCACCCGAACATCCTCGCCGTCTACGACATCGGCAGCCACGAGGGCGCCCCCTACATCGTGTCGGAGCTGCTCGAAGGAAAGAACCTTCGGGAGCACCTGGACGAACACGGCGCGCTCCCCGTGCGCCGGGCGGTCGAGTATGCCGCACAGATCGCCAACGGCCTGTCGGCGGCTCACGACAAGAAGATCGTTCATCGCGATCTCAAGCCCGAGAACATCTTCATCACCACCGACGATCGCCCGAAGATTCTCGACTTCGGGCTGGCCAAGCTGACACAACCAGAGCCCGAGACGCCCGAGGGCAACGCCCCGACGGCGACCGGCACGCAGCCCGGCCTTCTGCTCGGAACCATCGGCTACATGTCGCCCGAACAGGTGCGCGGGATCGCCACCGACTACCGCTCCGACCTCTTTGCGTTTGGCGCCATTCTGTACGAGATGCTGTCGGGCCGCCGCGCCTACCAACGCGAGACGGTCGCCGACACGATCACGGCGATCCTCAAAGATCACCCTGCCGAACTCGGCACCATCGACCGTCGGATCCCAACGCTTCTCTCACGCATCGTCGAGCGGTGCCTCGAGAA
>MELA01000094.1:0-18190 GCA_001767495.1 Acidobacteria bacterium RIFCSPLOWO2_12_FULL_65_11
TGTCGCCGTCACGATAGCCCTTGCGGTTCTTGTGGGCATCTCCGCCACCGGCGGGGCGAACCTCTCGAACCAGAACCCTTCGAACCTTCCGAATCCCCAGAACCTCTCGAACCTTAGTCTCGTCATCGAGCCAATCGCCTCGCCCGCTGTCGGCAACGCCGCCGAGCCCCAGTTCACCGGCCAGGGCGACCGAGTCATTCTGAGCTGGCTCGAGATGGCCGGCATCCGAGCTTCTTTGAAATACGCCGAGCGCACGGCCTCGGGCTGGACGGCGCCGCAGACCGTCGCGACCGGCGACGACTTCATGGTCAACTCGGCCGACGTGCCGTCCGTCATCAGGCTCGCCGACCGCACGCTCGCGGCCCATTGGTTCCAACAAAACGGCCCCGATCCGGAGTCCTATAATCTCCTGCTCTCGTGGTCGAAAGACGACGGGCGCACGTGGTCGCCTCCGACGAGCCCTCATCACGATGGGAAGGAGACCCAGCACGGGTTCGCGTCGCTCTACCAGGTTCCGGGCGCAGGGCTCGGGCTGATCTGGCTCGACGGGCGCCTGATTCCTCCCGAAGCGCCTGAGGGATCCGGGAACATGAGCCTGCGCGCCGCCGTCTTTGGACAGGACGGCAAACAGCGAAGCGAGGCGGCGATCGACACCCGCGTGTGCGAATGCTGTCCAACCTCCGCCGCAACGACCTCGGAAGGCGTCATCGTCGCCTACCGAAACCGCAGCGCGAACCAAGTGCGAGACATCTACGTTGCACGCCGGGTGAACGGCCGGTGGATGACTCCGGCGCCCGTGCACAACGACAACTGGCGGATCGCTGGCTGCCCCGTGAATGGACCGTCGGTCAGCGCGCGCGGGCTCGACGTCGTGGTCGCCTGGTTTACGGCCGTGAACAATCAGGGCCGCGCGTTCGTCGCATTTTCTCACGACGGCGGCCGCACCTTCGGGCCGCCCGTTCGCGTCGACGAGCTGAGCTCGCTCGGACGGGTCGACGTCGAGTTACTCGAAGACGGCTCGGCGGCAGTCAGCTGGGTCGAATTCGCGAGAGACGGGTCTCAGTTCACAGCGCGTCGGGTCGATCGGAACGGTGCCGCAAGCCCTGCGGTAACAGTCGGCCCGTCGAGCGGAACACGGTACCCACGCCTCGCCCTCGGCAAAGACGAGCTGCTCTTCTCGTGGACCGAAACGGAGAACGACTCGCCACGTGTGCGAACGGCGCGGGCCAGACTTTCTCAGCCGGCCGGCAGCCGCTGACCGCTTCCAGCCTGCCAGGTTCTCGCCAGTCCTGGATACGTCGGGGCCCGGCACTGGCGCCCCTCACAAACTCAATGAGACACGGCGCTACCGGGGGCCACATCCACGCTCGCAAATGCCAGCGCGAAGCCAAACGGCAGGAACGCCAGCTTGTCGTGATCCACGAACGGGAACACGCCGGCCTCGGGGATGTAGAACTCGAACATCGCGCCGGCGCCGGCCGGAACGGCGAACGTTTGTACGCCGTGAACCCATGGCGCACCGGCATACACGGCGTCGAAAACGCTGCCGATCACGTGTGCGGCCGATACGCCCGGGCCGACGTTGACGAAGTACATGCGCACCAGATCCCCCGGGTTCACCGACACGGGTGCATTGTCCAGCCGCCCGTTGAACATGGAGAACAGTTGGTCGTTCTTCGCCGTCTTCGCCGGGTCGGTACCAGGGATGTGCCCGTTCCTGTCACGAGTGCCGTACACGGCGCTCTCGACCACCACGATCTCGCGTGCGGGCCGAAGCTGCTCGTTGCGCGGATACACGATCATCGCGCCGTGAATGCCGCTCTTGATGTGGAGGTCGGTCACGGGGCCCGCCGCGCAGTGATACATGAACACGCCTGGCGTATCGACGGTCTTCTCAATCTTGAGCGTCGCCCCGGGTGCGACCGGACCGTACTTCCGCGCATCGATCTTCATGGCATGCGTGTCGAGTCCGTGTGAGGTCGTCCCCCTGTTCCGGACGTTGATCGTGACCCGGTCGCCTTCACACGCTTCGATGGTCGGGCCGGGAATCCGGCCGTTGTACGTCCAGGCGGCGAAGGTCATCCCCATCCCCAAATCGACGCCCGTCGTCTCGATCACGTCGAGGTCAAACGTCTTTTCGCGTGGTCCCGCGCAGGCCTTCTGCTGGCCGGCGACGCCTGGCATGTTCATGGTCGAGAGGGGCCCTCCGGAGATCGTCGCGGGGCCGCCCGCTGCTGGGGATGGCGCTTGTGTGGTAGACGGCGCTGGGCCGGCGCAGGCATACAAGGCGACCGGCAGGGTTAAAAGGGCCAAGCTGACTGCATCACGCGCTCTCATCATGGATCGCTCCTCACGTCGAGTTCGCACACGCCCACCCGCCGGCGTAGCCGTTTTCTCACACGAGTGCAAGAGCGGGCCCACAGTCGGGGCGCGCGATCCCGGCCAGTTATCGGCGGTTGTCCGGAACGAGCCGGCCGTGATAGTTTCACGTTGAAACTGTGCGGAACGATTCCCCGCTCACGCCCTGCGTCACGCCGTTTGAACAGGACCCCGCGACGTGCCGCGTGTGTCGGCTCGTCCCGGCGGCACTGCAGCTCCGGCGCTGCTGCCGCCTGGTGGCCGAGAGCCCGTCGATGCAGGCCTTGATGCTCAGGGCCGCGCCGATCGCGGCGAGCGATGCCCCTGTTGTGATTAGCGGCGAGAGTGGCACGGGCAAAGAAGTACTGGCGCGCGCGCTGCACGCGAACAGCCCGCGTAGGAACAAGCCGTTCCTGGCGGTGAACGTCGCCGCCCTGCCCGGCGGGCTGCTCGAGTCGGAGCTCTTCGGCCATCTCAAGGGAGCCTTCACCGACGCGTCGACCGCCAAGCACGGGCTGTTCGAAGCGGCGGACGGCGGTACGCTGCTCCTCGATGAAATCAGCGAGATGCCGCTCACGCTGCAGGCCAAGCTCCTTCGT
Organism: Acidobacteria bacterium RIFCSPLOWO2_12_FULL_65_11; assembly: GCA_001767495.1. Taxonomy (GTDB): domain Bacteria; phylum Acidobacteriota; class Vicinamibacteria; order Vicinamibacterales; family CAVVIG01; genus 2-12-FULL-65-11. The sequence continues at coordinate 2,958 of MELA01000094.1, forward strand.
GTCCTCCAGGGTGGCGAGGTCCGCCGGGTCGGCGACACGCGCTCCTTCTCCGTGGATGTGCGCGTCCTCTGTACGACCAACCAGGACCTGCGAGCCTGCGTCGCCCGGCTGCAGTTCCGCGAGGATCTCTACTACCGCTTGCGGGTGTTCACGCTGCTCGTCCCGCCGCTGCGTGAGCGAGGCGAGGACATCCTGTCGCTCGCTCGGCTCTTCCTGGAGCAGGAGCATCATCCAACCGGCAGGTTCACGGCCAGCGCGCTGGAGGTGATCGAGAACTACCACTGGCCGGGCAACGTGCGCGAGCTTGCGAACGCGGTCAAGCATGGAGCCGTGTTATCGGGCGGGGATGACGTCGACACGCCGCACCTGCCAGAGGATCTCGTGAGGCCGAGGCCTGCGCCAACGGCGACGAAACTCGGCACGCTCGCCGAGGTGGAGCGCGAGCATGTCCTGCGGGCGCTCGAAGCATGCGGCGGCCGCCAGACGGATGCCGCCCGCCTCCTGGGCATCGGCCGCACAACGCTGTGGCGCAAGCTCGGGGGGCTCGGGACCGGGCCTCAGGGCGTAGAGCCGTCGGCCCGCAACATGCCGCCACGGGCGAACGCCGGCCTGTCTGGCGAAAGGACGGGCCCGCTGGCTGAACGCCCTCGGGAGCTGGATGTGCGCCGCATGGCCGCGCCCAGGCGTCATCCGGAGATTTTCCGGACCTTCGATGCATTGGATCCGGACGACGCGTTTGTCGTGGTCATCGACCACGATCCCAGGCCGCTTCTCTACCAGTTCCAAATGGAGCGCTCGGGACAGTTCGAGTGGTCGGTCCTCGAAGCGGGAGCCGAGCGGTTCCGCGTCGAGATCCGCAGACGCGGCAGCCCGGGTCCGCGCAACATAACTGAATTCCTGGAACGCGACCACAGGCGTTTCTGCGGCATTTTTTTTGATGTTGGGCGTCGGCTCGCCGCAGGTTCGTTGCCGGAGAGCGCCTATCGGTTCGAGGAAGGCGCGTGCGGCCTCAACTGGCACCTCAACGCGGAGGAACAAGTCCTGTTTCCCGCCTTCGAGGGAGCGACGGGCAACACCAGAGGGCCGACCGTCGTCATGCGGGCGGAGCATCTGGAGATTCGTCGTTTGATGGATACCGTCCGTGTGGCGCTCGGTCTGGCAGACGCGTACGCATCGAGCGAGGCACTGAGACGACTCATCGGGGCTTTGTCGGCGCACAGCGCGAAGGAGGTGCAGGTTCTCTATCCGCTGACCGATCGCGCAATCGGCGACGAGCGCGAGCGAGACGATCTCGTCCGGCACATGCAGGCTTCTTCGGCTGCATGAGGCTCCGACTGGGCGCCGCGATCCTTACTTGATGTATTTGCCCACAATCGGCGCAAGATCCTTCTTCGTCTGAGCCGGTACGGCCTCGGGCCGTGTGATGATGGCCGTCGCCAGCGCATCCTTGCAGCCACACGTGCGCGTGGCAGGTATGCGGCCGACGGCTTCGGCAATCGCCTGCTGCGCGGTCTTTGCGTTCTGCATCAGATTCCCGATGATCATCTCGACAGTCACCGAGTCGTGGTCGGGATGCCAGCAGTCGTAGTCGGTCACGAGCGCGAGCGTCGCGTAACAGATCTCAGCCTCTCGTGCGAGCTTCGCCTCCTGCAGGTTCGTCATCCCGATGACGTCCATCCCCCACGATCGATACAGCTTCGACTCGGCGAGGGTCGAGAACTGCGGGCCTTCCATGTTGACGTAGGTGCCGCCCCGATGGACCGTGGCGCCGACTTTCTGCGCCGAATCCGCAGCGATTGCGGACAGATCGCCGCAGAGCGGATGCGCGAACGCGATGTGCGCGACCAGACCTCGACCGAAGAAGGTGCTGATCCGTCCTTTCGTGCGATCGAAGAACTGATCGGGCACCAGGATGTCGAGCGGCTTGTATTCCTCCTTGAGACTACCAACGGCGCTCGCCGACAGGATCCGCTCGACGCCGAGCACCTTGAAGCCGTAGATGTTCGCGCGGAAATTGATCTCGGTGGGCAGAATCCTGTGGCCGACGCCGTGGCGCGCGAGAAACGCGACGCGCTTGCCGCGAAGGGTGCCAATCACATAGGGACCCGATGGATCGCCAAACGGTGTGCCGACAATCTTCTCTTCGCGCGCGGTCAGTTCGGCCATGTCGTACAGGCCGCTGCCGCCGATGATTCCTATGTGGACATTCATGTCTGGCTCAGGGCTCAGGGCTTAAAGCTCGATGCGGGAATAACCTGACGCTTGCCATCTACTTCTTTCAGATACCCCGCCGCGACGACTGGATCGTGCTCGAAGAAGACCAGGATGTCCTTCTCTATCGCTTCCTTCGCAAACCGTTGCTTGGCGGTCATCGTCTCGAGCGGGTTGAGATCGTAGCCCATCACCCACGCATCAGGCACATGTGCGGTCGTCGGTATCAGGTCCGCCACAAAGGCCGCTGTCTTGCCACCCGACTCGATGACGACGATCTGATGATGCGGCGTGTGGCCGCCGGTCCGCCGCACCTTCACCCCGGGCATGATCGTCTGGTCCTCGTCGACGAGCTGCAGAACGCCGGCCTCGGCGAGCGGCGCGTAGTTGTCCAGCAGATAGCTGGCCCGGTTGCGCGCGTTCGGATGGGTCGCGTCCTCCCATTCGCCGCGCCGGACCACGTACCGCGCGCGAGGAAAACGCGGACGGAGTCGCCCGCTGGCATCGCGCATCGTGAAGCCGCCGGCATGATCGAAATGCAGGTGCGAGGCGAGCACGATGTCGATCTGTTCCGGTGCCACGCCGGCCTCGGCGAGCGCGTGATCCAGATGGCGGGATCGATCGACGCCATAGATGTCGTGAAACTTCTCGTTCTCTTTGTCGCCCATTCCCGCGTCGATGATCATCGTGCGCACGCCTCTGACGATGAGCGGCCGCATGGCGAGGGCGATCCGATTGCGATCGTCGGACGGCACCTTTGGCGACCAGAGTGTCTTGGGGACGACGCCGAACATCGAGCCGCCGTCGAGGCGAAAGAAGCCGTCACAGACCGAGATCAACTCGAGGTCCCCGAGCCAATACCGCGTCACCGCAGAGGCCGGGCTGAAGCCGGACACTACGTCGGAGGACGGCCGACCGGCGGCTGGTGGCTGGTGGCGGGTGGCTGGTTGCTTCAACTCAACGAGCACACCTTGAGCGCTCGATGGGTGAATGAACGCGACGAGCGCGTCTTCAGCACCAGGCCTGGGCTGCTCGTCGATGAGCCTCACGCCGCGCGCCTTCAGTTCTGCCAGCGCCGCGTGGATATCGTCGACACGGAACGTGATGTGATGGAGTCCCGGCCCTCGCTTCTCGACGAACTTGGCAATCGGCGAATCCGGCGCCGTGGCTTCCAGCAACTCGAGCTTGTCCGCGCCAGCCTGCAGAAAGTGCGCGCGCACCCGCTGGCTCGCTACCTCTTCGGTCAACTCGATTTCGAGCCCGAGCGCGTCCCGGTAGAAGGCGAGCACGGCGGGCAAGTCCCGTATCGCGATGCCAATATGGTCCAGAACAGCTTTCATGGCAGGTCTATAAGTCTACAAATCCCTGTAGGGCCCCGTCTTCGCCCCTCGGCCTGGCTCGGGGTGCCCTGAGCGATGGTCGAAGGGCAGGCCGGCCCGCGCGAGCAGACCATTCGCCGCCGTGTACGGATCGAGGGTTCGTGCGGCGATCTGCTCCGCAATGGCGTCGATCTCGCCCGGCGCGAGGACGACCCTCTCGAGATGGTCCATGAATCGCCGCGAGACGATCTCGCGCAACTGGTCCTCCGCGCGGAACCGCTGCCGCGACGCCCGCGTCGGAGCCGAGTGCGCCCTGAACTTCCAGATGGTCTCGACGAGCTCCGGCACGCCGTTGCCGCTCGTCGCCATCGTCTTCAGAATCGGCGGCCGCCACTCATCAGGCCCGAACTGCTGGAGCGACAGGTTGGACTCGATTTCGGCTGCGAGCCGATCGGCACCCTCGCGATCTGCCTTGTTGACCACGAAGATGTCGGCAATCTCCATGATGCCGGCCTTGAGCGCCTGCACCTCGTCGCCGGCACCGGGCACGAGGACGACAATCGTGACGTCAGCCGTCCGGACGATTTCCACCTCACCCTGCCCTACGCCGACGGTCTCGATGATAACCACCTCGGTGCCGGCCGCGTCGAGGACGAGCGCCGCATCGGCGGTGGCGCGTGACAGGCCCCCGAGGTGACCGCGTGTGGCCATGCTGCGGATGAACACTCTGTCATCGCCTATGTGTGTCTGCATGCGGAGCCGATCGCCGAGCACCGCCCCGCCGGTGAACGGGCTGGTCGGGTCAATCGCGAGAACGCCGACATTCTTCACTTCTCGCGGGGCCCCACCCCCGCTCGCCGACGCCCTCGCGCGGTCGTGCTCGGGCGTATCTAGAACAGAACGTCGCCGAAGGTCCGTGACCATGCGATCGACTAGCGTACTCTTACCTGCGCCGGGGGGGCCGGTGACGCCGATGAGGTACGCGCGGCCGGTCTGGCCGAAGATGCTGCGGACCAGATCCACGCTGGACGGATCGGCGTTCTCGATGAGCGAGATCGCGCGAGCGATCGCGCGCGCGTCTCCGCCGATCACGCGTTGGGCCAATGGGTGCGCGTTCAACACGGGCTCATCGTGACAACAGTTGACGAGCGATCACGAGGCGCTGGATCTCGCTCGTGCCTTCGCCGATGGTCGTCAGCTTGACGTCGCGGAAGAATTTCTCCGCCGGATAATCCTTCACCAGCCCATAGCCGCCGTGGATTTGCACGCAGTCCTCGGCGGCCCTCACCGCCATCTCGCTCGAGTACAGCTTGGCCATGGACGATTCAAGCGTGGTCGGCCGGCCATGATCCTCCAGATAGGCTGCCCGGTACGTCAGCAGGCGCGCCGCCTCGATGCGCGTCGCGTTGTCGGCAATCTTCCACTGAATCGCCTGAAAGGTGGCGATCGGTTTCCCAAAGGCCGTCCGCTCCCGCGCGTACCGAACGGCCGCCTCGTGCGCGCCCTGCGCCAGGCCCACGGCGAGCGCCGCGATGCCGATCCGTCCGGCGTCGAGGACGCGCATGGCATCTGTGAACCCGTGTCCCTGCTCGCCCAACAACTGCTCCGCGGAGACGCGGCAGTTGTCGAGCCGCACTTCGCTCGTGTCGCTGGCGCGCATGCCGATCTTATCTTCCTTCTTCCCTGGTAAAAGGCCCGGGGTCCCTCGCTCGACGATGAAGGCCGAGATGCCTCTGGGGCCGGCGGTGCGGTCGGTGACCGCCATGACCACCAAGATGTCGCCGACGCGGCCGTGCGTCGTGAACGCCTTCGATCCGTTGAGCACCCAGCCATCGCCCGTGTCGGTCGCGGCCGTGCGCATGTTTGCCGCGTCGCTGCCCGAGGTGGATTCGGTCAGCGCCCAAGCACCGATCTTCTCGCCGCGCGCGAGCGGGACGAGATAGGTCTGCTGCTGATGGGCGCTTCCGACGAGCGCAAGATGGGCGGCGCACAGACCGTTGTGCGCCGCCACCGACAGCGCGACGGCGGGATCGACACGCGCGATTTCTTCGAGGCAGATGCAGTAGTCGATGGCGGACAGACCCGCGCCGCCCCTCGCCTCCGGGATCTGAATGCCCATCAAGCCGAGCGCGGCAAGTTTGGGGACCAGCTCGACCGGAAAATGCTGGTCCCGGTCCCACTCACGAACGTGGGGCCCTATCTCGGCCTCCGCGAACTCGCGCACGCTCCGGCGCAGCAGATCCTGCTCCGGCGTCGGCCGAAAGTCCATAGGCGCCCCGATTGTACCAAGGTGCTGGGGTTCGGGGTTTGGGATTCGGGATTCGGCGTGGGTGTAGGCAAGGCCAAATCCCCAATCCCAAATCCCCAATCCCGTACTATGATCCAGCCAGGAGGATTCATGAACCGTGCACGCACGATCGTGTTGACCGTGATCCTGTGGGCGGTGGCGGCCGCGCCGGCCCGCGCCGACATCACGGCCTTTATCGGCCCGAACTTTACGCCGGCCAACCGCCTCACCAGCGGCCTGGCGGTGGGCTTCGGACTCGTCATCGTGGGGTTCGAGTTTGAGTTCGCCAATACGACCGACGATCCGCCACAGGGCGCGCCGACACTCAAGACGGGAATGGGCAACGTGCTGTTGCAGTCGCCGGTGCCCATCTTCGGCGTCCAACCGTATGTGACGACCGGCGCCGGCCTGTCTCGGGAAGAGTTGGGGGCGGTATCAGACACGAGCATCGCCTTCAACACAGGCGGCGGCGTGAAGATCGATCTCGCCGGGCCGTTGCGGCTACGCGTCGATTATCGGGTGTTCAAGCTGGGGAATAACGCCTTGCACTCGCCTGCGCACAGAGTCTACGTGGGACTCAATTTGAAATTCTGAGGCTACTGGTGGCTAGTGCCTGGTGACTGGTGACTGGCGTGCACGAGCCACCAGCCACTCGCCACCAGCCACGAGAGTTACTTGCCGAAGTCCGCCGTGAGTGCCAGGTTGAGGATGGTCTGGCCCGAGGCGAGGGACTCACGGAACCGATCGTAGAGCGCCCTTGATTCCGACGGGAACGCCTCGTTCAGGATCGTGAACACCTCGTAGTCAGCACCTTTCACCGACGGTTCGATTACGAACACGTAGAGGGCGTTTCCGCCGGCTGCCGCCTCCTGCCCCTTAAACACCTTCCAGCTCGCCGCCTGCTCCTTACGTTGCGGCTTGTCGCTCTTCTGCAGCGCTTCCTTCAGCTTGCCGACCACGGCTTCGAAGTCGGCCGTCTTATCCACCTTGATGAAGTTGAGGACTATGCCGGCGTCGGACCCGAACGTGCGCGCTGGTAGCTGCTGCGCCTGCGCACCGCTCGCCGCCAACACACAGACCACCAGTCCCAGAGCCATCCATCGAACCATTCGAGACCTCCTTCTCGACCCTTCAGCCTTCTCGACATCGTGCAGGGTGCGTTACTTTAGCGTACTCAAGCGCTATACGAAAACACTCATTATCTCGTGAGCAAGAAGCATTCCCTGGCGAGTCAGCCACAGCCGGGGCCCGTCCCGCCTGAGAAGTCCCCCCTCCAGGAAGGGTTCGAGATCCCCTCCGTAACGCGCCCAGACATCGACGCCATATTTGACACCGATCGTGTCGAGATTGACGCCGTCGGTCAATCGAAGGCCGGTAAACAGCGCGTCGCCCAGCCGCTCGCCCGCCGACAGGCGTCGGACATCAACAGTCACAGATTGGTGACAGGCCATCCGCTCGACGAACTCTTCTGTAGCGGCGACATTCTTCCACCGGACGCCATCGCGCGTCGAGTGGGCGCCGCAACCGAAGCCAAGCCACTCGCCATCGGTCCAGTACTTGAGATTATGACGCGACGCGCGGCCGGGACGCGCGACGTTGGAGATCTCGTATTGCACATAGCCAGCCTCGTCCAGGCGTTCCATGGCCGTCAGATACATCGCAGCCGCCACTTCGTCTGGTGCTTGTGCCAGGCCCGCCCGCGCCATCTCGTCCTTGAGCGGCGCGTTGGGGTAGAGCTCGAGGAGGTAGAGCGACAGATGCTCGGGCGCGAGCGCGATGGCGGCGTCGACCGACTCGAGCCACGCGGTCAGCTCCTGCCCCGGCAGCCACATCATCAGGTCGAGGCTGATGTTGTCGAACCCCGCCGCCCGCGCCTCAGCCACCGCCGCCCGCGCGCGGCCGGCCGTGTGCAGGCGCGAGAGGCGGACGAGATCGTCCTCGCGGAACGACTGCACGCCGAAGCTGACCCGGTTCACGCCCGAAGCGCGAAAGGCGGCCAGCCGCTCCCCGGTCACCGATTCCGGATTCGCCTCGAGCGTCACCTCGCATTCCGCGGCGAGATCGAACGAGTCGGCGCAGGCCCTGAGAATCCGCTCAATCTCCTGCGGCTCGATGAGCGACGGCGTCCCGCCGCCGAAATACACGGTATTGGCGGCGGCGCGCTGGTCCTGCCGGATCTGTTCGATGAGCGCGTCGACGTACCGCAATTTGAGCGCCGCGTCGAACAGGCCGCGATTGAAGTTGCAGTAGTTACAGATGGCCGAGCAGAAGGGAACGTGGATGTACAGACCTAGCATTGCAGGATTGCAGGATTTACGACCGTCCCGCTTTGCCGCCGGACCAACCGAGGTCCAGGCCGCCCTGCTTCAACCGCGCCTTGACCATGGCCTTGCCGCCGCGCCTGACCGGCTCGCTGGACGTCGCGCTCCCCTTCTTGAGCAGTGAGGCGAGCTGTTCGGGCGTCGCGTCAGGTCCGGCCACACGATAATCCACGCCGTCAAGGGCCAGAAACTCACACATCTCGTGGAGTCTCGAGAACAGCCTGAAGCCCACGCGCTCCTTCAGCTCTTCGGCATGCGAGCCAGCCGGCACGTCGATCGGATAGTTCGAGGTGAAAACCGTCACCCGTCGATGATTGTAACGAGTGTTCACGATCAGGTTCATGGTCTCCTCGACCCAATCGGTGGGCCGCTCGGCACCCAGATCGTCGAGGACGAGAAGCTGGGCGTCCATCACGGGCCGCAGCACGTCGGACTCGCTGGATCGGATGGCGGAGTTGTACGTGCCGCGAATCAGGGCTAACAGCTCAGGCGAGGTGAAGAAGAGGCCTCGTGCGCCCGTCTGACGGATCACCCGTTTCAGCGTGGCGACCGCCAGGTGCGTCTTCCCAAGCCCGGGATTGCCGAGGAACAGCAGCCCCTTGTCGACGACCGGAAACGCGTCGCAGAAGGCACGCGCACGAGCGACCGCGTGCACAAGGGAGTCGTTGTCGGTTTTGAAATTCTCCAGATCGCACTTCTTGTAGAGCGGTGGAATCCGCGCGTCCGCCAGGATCTGGTTGCCGACGCTGTCCCGCCAGCAGTCACAGCGAACGACCCGGCGGACTCCCTGTTCGTCGATCGGCTTCCAGCGGGTATCGTTGCAGAGCGGACAGGACATGGTGAAGTGAGAAGGACAGGATACTCCAAAGTTAAAACTGAAAAGGCGAAAGTTAAAACGATAGTGTCCAGGGCGTGCCGATGCACTGTCCTTTTGACTTTTCAGTTTTAACTTTTCACTTTCCTCACGAGGTCGGTCGGAGAGGACTTGACGAGCGCGGTCGAGAGCCGCTGCTCCCAGTCGTCGATGCCACGCGCCATCTCTTTCTTGACGTACTCCATGAACTCGTTGACCTCGGCCTGCATCCGCTCGGCCTTGCGGCGCATGTTGAGAATGATCTCCACGCCGGCCAGATTCACGCCGAGGTCACGGGTGAGCGACAGAATCGTCTCGAGCTGTTCGAGGTCCTCCTCCGAGTACAGGCGCGTGTTGCCCTCGGTCCGCGACGGCTTCAACAGGCCCTCGCGCTCGTACACGCGCAGCGTCTGCGGGTGGATGTTGTACTTCTGCGCCACCGCGCTAATCATGTAATACGCTTGGCCGCTTTTCTTCATGGCATCTCAACAACGTTCGACACCAAGGGCACGAAGGACGCAAAGGTAAGAATTGTTGGGGTTCCCTTAGTGTCCTTGGTGTCCTTTGCGTTCATTCAGATCTCTCCGCACGTCCTCGTCATTAATCCTGCCGAACTCCCGGAGCAACTCCTTCGATCGCTCGTCGAGCACGTTGGGCAGCACCAGCCGCGCTTCGACGACCAGATCGCCGCGACCCGCACCGCCCGGCGAGGGTGCGCCGCGCTCCCGCAGCCGGAACCGCTGCCCCGACTGCGTGCCGGGCGGCACCCGCAGCCGCAGCCGGCCGTCGAGCGACGGCACGTCGATCTTGGCGCCGAGCGCCGCCTCGTGCACGGCGACGGGCACGGTGACATGCAGGTCGTCGCCCTCGCGGCGGAAGAGCGGGTGCGGCTCCACGTGGACCGCGATGTCAAGGTCTCCGGTCTCGCCCCGGTTTCTGCCCACGTGCCCTTTGCCGGCCACGCGAATGCACCCGCCGTCGGCCATCCCCGGCGGTACACCAATCGTGAGCGGCTCGGTCCGCATCTCGGTCTGCTGCCCGGCGCAGGTCGGACACCGCGACCGCCGCTGCTGCCCGCTGCCGCCGCACGAGGCGCAGGGCCTCGAAAACACCATGTGCCCGCGCGCCGACTTGACGATCCCCGATCCCTGGCAGTGGGCGCACGGCGTCTCGGCGATCTGCAGCCACCCCATACCCCGGCACGTGCGGCAGCGCACCTGCCGCGTCACGGCGATCGGCCGCTCGGCGCCGCGCATCGCCTCCTCGAAGCCGATGGTGATCGTCTGGTGCAGATCGGCGCCGCGCTCGGGCGGCCCGTCCTGGCGAGGTGTCTCGCGCTCGCCAAACACGTCCGCGAACAGATCGCCGAAGGTCGAGGCGGCCGATCCGCTGACGCTCATCGAGAAGTCGAAACCCTCGAACCCGTACGCAGACGCGTCAGCCGACGCCGCCGCCTGCCCGGTGGCATCGTACCGGCGGCGCCGATCGGGATCGCTCAGCGTCTCGTACGCCTCGGCGATCTGGCGGAAGTGCGCCGACGCCATGCGATCGCCCGGATTGATGTCGGGGTGATGCCGCCTGGCCAGCCGCTTGTACGCACGCTTGATCTCGCTCAAGGTGGCGCCGCGATCGAGGCCGAGGACGATGTAACAGTCCATGAGATTGCAGGATTGCAGAATGTCAGAATTGCAGGATTTCAATTGCAGGATTCAGTTCAATCCTGCCATCCTGCAATCCTGCAATTTCATTGTTTCCCCTCGTCCACGACCTCCGCGTCGATCACGTCACCTGGCGCGCGCCCCGATCCTGTCGATGGACCTTGTCCTGAGCCCGTCGCAGAACCAGTGGACGCGCCGTCGCCCGCCTGCCCTGAGCCGGCCGAGGGGCCCGCGCCCGAGGGACCCTGCTGTCGGTACAGGGCTTCGGCCGCCTTGTGCTGGGCCGCGGTCAGCTGCTCGAGCGCGCGCTGGATCGCCGCCGCATCGTTGCTCTCGACGGCCTTCTTCAGGGTCTCGACCGCGCCCTCAATCGCCTGACGATCCGAGGCGGCGAACTTCTCGCCCATGTCCTTGAGCATGCGCTCGGCGCCGTAGACCGCCTGGTCGGCCTTGTTGCGCGTCTCGATTTCCTCGCGGCGCTTCTTGTCTTCGTCGGCGTGCGACTCGGCCTCCTTCATCATCCGCGCGACTTCGTCTTTGGCGAGCCCGCTCGACGCGGTAATCGTGATCTTCTGCTCCTTGCCGGTGCCCAGATCCTTGGCCGACACGTTGACGATGCCGTTGGCGTCGATGTCGAAGGTGACTTCGATTTGGGGGACGCCGCGCGGCGCGGGGGGCAACCCCATGAGATGGAACCGGCCGAGCGTCCGGTTATCCCGCGCGAGCGGCCGCTCGCCCTGCAGCACGTGCACCTCGACGCTCGTCTGGCTGTCGGCCGCCGTCGAGAAGACTTCGCTCTTGCGCGTCGGAATCGTCGTATTCCGCGTAATCAGCGTCGTCATCACGCCACCGAGCGTCTCGATCCCGAGGGAGAGCGGTGTGACGTCGAGCAGCAGCAGATCCTTGACGTCCCCGGCGAGCACGCCCGCCTGAATGGCGGCACCGACGGCGACCACTTCGTCGGGGTTGACGCCCTTGTGCGGCTCGCGGCCGAACAGCTCCTTGACGATCGCCTGCACCTTCGGAATGCGCGTCGACCCGCCGACGAGCACCACTTCGTCTATTTTCGAGGGATCGATGCCGGCGTCGGTGAGCGCCTGTCTGGTGGGGCCGACCGTCCTTTGCAGCAAATCGTCGACGAGCTGCTCGAATCGGGCGCGCGTCAGCTTCATCTGCAGGTGCTTCGGCCCTGACTGATCGGCGGTAATGAAGGGCAAATTGATGTCGGTCTCCATCACCGTGGACAGCTCCATCTTGGCCTTCTCCGCCGCTTCCCTGAGGCGCTGCAGCGCCATGCGGTCCTTGCCCAAATCGATGCCGTCGGTCTTCTTGAATTCCGCCGCGATCCAATCGATGACGCGCTGATCGAGATTGTCGCCGCCCAGATGGGTGTCGCCGTTGGTGGACTTCACCTCCACCACCCCTTCGCCCACTTCGAGAATCGAAATGTCGAAGGTGCCGCCGCCGAAATCGTAGACGGCAATCGTCTCGTCCTTTTTCTTGTCCAGGCCGTAGGCGAGCGCGGCGGCCGTGGGCTCGTTCACGATGCGCATGACCTCGAGCCCTGCAATCTGGCCTGCGTCCTTGGTCGCCTGCCGCTGCGCATCGTTGAAGTAGGCGGGCACCGTGATCACCGCCTTCGACACCGGCTGCCCGAGGTACTCCTCGGCCGCCTGCTTGAGCTTCTGGAGGATCATGCCGGAGATTTCCGGCGGGGAGTACTCTTTGCCGCTCGCACTGACCCGGGCGTCGGCGTTGGTCGCCCGCACGACCTGGTAGGGCACCATCTTCATCTCTTCGCTGACTTCGTTGTGCTTGCGGCCCATGAACCGCTTGATGGAGAAGACCGTGTTTTCTGGATTGGTGACTGCCTGGCGCTTGGCGACCTGGCCCACAAGCCGCTCGCCGGTTTTCGTGAAGGCGACAACCGACGGCGTAAGCCGCCCGCCCTCTGGATTGGTGATCACGACCGACTCGCCGCCCTCCATGACGGCGACAACCGAGTTTGTGGTGCCGAGATCGATGCCGATGATCTTGCTCATTACGTCGATTCCTTTGGGGATGCTGCCATGTTAGATATGTAGGAGGGGCCTTTCAGACCCACCTGGCGGCCCGAAGGGTCCGCCCTACTCCTGACTTCTGATACCGAATCGAGTATAAAAGTTGAGTCGAAGACAGTCAATGTCGGCGTCGGCCCTCGGTTCTTTGTTCTTGGTCCTTCCTCCGTCCCTAATTCCCGGTCCTTGGTACACTGAGAGCGTGACCGGAGCACGGGGACCGAGGACCAGGGACCACGGACCAACGACCAAGGACTAGAAATGGCCCACTACGTCATCCGCGTCGCACGCCACGCCGGCCTGGTCGCACTCTTTATCATCGCGGCCGGGGCCGGCATCCTGAGCGGCGTGCTCTTCGCGTACGCGGGCGACCTGCCGCAGATCTCGGCGCTCGACAACTACGCGCCGAGTACGATTACGCGCGTGCTCGCCAGTAACGGCCAGCTCATCGGCGAGTTCGCCACCGAGCGCCGCGTCGTGGTCGGCTACGACGAGATCAACCCCCTGCTGCGCCAGGCGATCATCGCGACCGAGGACGCGGAATTCGATCGGCACGTCGGCATCAACATCTGGCGGATTGGCGTCGCCGCCGTCATCGACATCCTCGAGCGGCGGCGGGCACAAGGCGCGAGCACGCTGACCCAGCAGTTGGCGCGCAACCTGAAGGATCAGTTCGGGCTGACGTCAAAGAGCGAGGAGAGCTTTGCTGAGTCTTTGGAGCGCAAGATCAAGGAGATCATCCTCGCCATTCAAATCGAGAAGCGCTATACGAAAAAGGAGATCTTCACGATTTACTGCAATCAGATGTATCTGGGACACGGCGCGTACGGAGTCGAGGCCGCCTCGCGGCTCTATTTCAACAAATCCAACACGCAGCTCTCGCTCGAGGAAGCGGCGCTCATCGCCGGCATCTTCCAGACACCCGAGCGGCAGAGCCCCTATGTGGACCTCAAGCGCGGCGCCTCCCGCCGCAACGTCGTCCTGCAGCGCATGGCCGACGAGGGGTACATCAGCCAGCCGCAGGCGGACGCCGCCAAGCAGAAGGCCGTCGTCACGCGGGGCCAGCCGAACCAGGCGCCGGGCATTGCGCCGTTCTTCGTCGAGGAAGTCAGGAAGCACCTCGAGCGTCAGTACGGCGCAAAGGCGCTCTACGAATACGGCCTGTCGGTGACGACGACGCTCGACCCAACGCTGCAGGCGGCCGCCAACCAGGCCATCGATCGCGGGCTGCGGCGGCTCGACAAGCGGCGCGGCTACCGGCCACCCACGCGCAACGTCGTGGCGCGGGGCCAGACGATCGAGGATTTCAAAGATGACCGCTGGAACCGGCCCATGGCCGTCGGCGACTTCGTCCCCGCCGTCGTCGTGGCGGCGCCTCGGAATGCCGCCGCGCGCGTGCGCTTCGGCACGTACCGCGCGGATCTGCCACGGGACGGCTTTGCCTGGACGGGTCACACGTCGGCGGCAGCGATCTTCAAGCCCGGCGATCTCATCGACGTCGAGATCACGAAGCTCGACGAGCAAGCCGGCACCTCGTCGGTGACGCTCGACCAGACGCCGCTCGTCGAGGGCGCACTGGTGGCGATCGACAACAAGACCGGACAGGTCAAGGCGATGGTCGGCGGCTGGAGCTTCGGCCGCAGCAAGTTCAACCGCGTGGTACAGGCGTACCGCCAGATTGGATCGACCTTCAAGCCCATCGTGTACACGACGGCCATCGATCGCGGTTATACCGCGACATCCATCCTGATCGACGAGCCGGTCACCTACCAGATCGGCAACGAACAGACCTACAGCCCGAACAACTACGACCTGAAGTTCGAGGGACCGGTCACGCTTCGCCACGCGCTCGAAGAGTCGCGCAACGTGCCGGCGATCGCCATGATGGACATGCTCGGCCCCCCCAGCGTACTCGAGTACGCCAAACGGTTCGGCTTCGAGGAGAACTTCCCGCCGTTTCTGGCGATCGCGCTCGGCGCCGGTGATGCGACGCTCATGGAAGTCACGAGCGCCTATACGGTGTTCCCCAACCAAGGGGCGCGGCTGAAACCGTTCGCGGTGATCAAAGTGCAGGACCGGGAGGGCAACCTCCTCGAAGAGAACCGCGCGGAGTCGTTCGACGTCATCCGCGCCGACACGGCGTTTGTGATGACCAACCTGCTGCGCGGCGTCGTGCAGCGAGGGACGGGCGCCGCCGCCTCGAGCCTGAACTGGCCGCTGGCCGGCAAGACCGGCACGGTCGATGACAACACCGACGCGTGGTTCATCGGGTTCGATCCGGATATCACGGTGGGCGTCTGGGTGGGACTCGACGAGAAGAAACCGCTCGGCCCGAAAGAGACGGGCTCGGTGGCCGCGCTGCCGATCTGGATGGACGTCATGAAGGCGTATATCGACGGCCGCCCCGACAAGGGCACGCCACCGCGGTTCGAGGCGCCCGGCAACATCGTCTTCCTACCCGTCGACAAGGCCACAGGCGCGGTGCTCCCCGCGGAGGTGACGGGTGCCCTGAACGAAGCGTTCATCA
>MELA01000094.1:18318-18419 GCA_001767495.1 Acidobacteria bacterium RIFCSPLOWO2_12_FULL_65_11
TGCAATGTGTGTGCGGCCTCTGGGACGCCGAGGGCCAGCGCGACGGCGAAGAACACGATGCCGTAAGGCCCGAGGATGAGTGCCGCACTCACCACGGGGTG
>MELA01000095.1:0-4563 GCA_001767495.1 Acidobacteria bacterium RIFCSPLOWO2_12_FULL_65_11
TCTCGGAGTCCACGCCGGTCGCGTAGCGGCACCGGAGTGCTTCGCTCTCCTCGTTGTACAGAAACAGCGCGCAGGACGAGAAGGGCACGATGTTGGCCAGCTTCGACGAGATGAGCGCCATCGTGTCCGACACGCCGAGGCTGCTGCCCATGGCCTGCGCAATTTCGTAGAGCGCATAAATTTCGCGGTGGGCGAGCGCAATGTCGTCGAAGACGTTGGTGGGCGCCGGCGAGCCGCCGACCAGGCCCACGGCCGGCTGCGCGCCCGTCGCGGGCGCGGCCACCCGCGTCAGCTTGCGCGCCGGTTCCTGGCTGGCTTCGGCTTCGGCGGCCAGCGCCGGGTACAACGCGATGAATGTCTGCACCACGCGCGGGTCGAGGGCTTTGCCGCTCTCCTGGCGCAGGAGGTCGATGGCCCCCTCGAAACCGATCGCCCTGTGGTACGGCCGTTCGGAGGTCAGCGCATCGAAGTAATCGACCACCGAAAGGATGCGCGCACCCATCGGGATTTCGTCCTCCTTCAGGCCTACCGGGTATCCCTTGCCGTCCCAGCGCTCGTGGTGGCTCATGATGAGCGGCGTCACCGGATACGGAAAGGGCACGCCGCTGACAATCTCGGCGCCCACCTGGGGGTGGATACGGATCTTCTGGAACTCCTCCTGCGTCAGCGGACCCGGCTTCGACAGGATGTGCTCGGGGACGGCCAACTTCCCGATGTCGTGGAGCAGCGCGGCCGTCTTGACGCCGTCAATCTCGTTGTCCGGCATCCCGAGCGCCCGGGCGAGCCCGGCCGCGTAGACCTGCACGCGGCGGATATGAGTTTGCGCCGTCTGATCCTTGGCGTCGATGGCCAGGGCGAGCGCCTCGATGGTCGCGAGATGGAGGTCTGAGACCTGCTGGACGTGCCGCTGCTCGTCCTGGATGCGGCCCATGTACACCTTATATGTACGGTAGATGAGGTAGACCGGCGCCGCGAGCAGCGCCGCCATCCAATAACCGCCGCGATCGAGCAGCGACACCGCGAGGGCCGCCGCGCCGGCCCCGAAGAAGTAGCTCGGCGCGCTCCAGAGGAAGTTGTCGTTCCACACCCGCGCGATCGGTTGGCGGGTCGACAGGCCGATCGCCGTTGCGATAAGCGCCGTGTTGCAGACGAAGTACGTCGTTGCCGCACCGACGAGCGGCCTGGGGATGCTGACCAATGTGAAGGGCACCGAGGGCACGCCGCCCAGCCAGCCGTACACCCAGCCTGCCGCCTTCACCGTCAGGACGAGTGAGGCCATGCTGAAAAGCGTACGGTACGCGGGGGATCGCGACTGCGTGCGGAACGTGCACTGGCTCCACGCGCTGACGGCGGCGACAAGCATCGTTTCGTCGGCGCCGAGCAGCAGCAGGGCCGCGAAATCGACGGCGTAGGAAACCGACATGGTCGAGCCGCTCGAGGCGAGCGGCAGCGTGACCTTGAGCGCGGAGGCCAGCGACGAGCAGAAGAGGAGCGTGATGAAGAAACCGGGCCGAGCGACCGCGTGCGGCGTAAAGAACGCGAGGGTCAGAGCGCCCGCCGCGATGATGATTCCGACGTACACGCGGGTGCCGAGGGGAAGATCTTTCATAAAGTTAAAAGTTAAGACTTAGAAGTTAAAAGTAGAGGGCCCTTAACCTCATTGTCCTTTCAACTTTTAAGTTTTACCTTCTTACTTCTTTTCTAGGTTCCGGCTCGAGGTGGTACTCGACGATCTTGCGGTAGAGCGTGCCGCGGCTGATGTCGAGCACGCGGGCGGCCTCCTTCTTGTTCCACTGGGTGGCTTCGAGCACCCGGACGATGTGGGTGCGCTCGGCGTCGGCCAGCGACGGCAGGCGGTTGTCGCTGGGCGGCTGGGGCACCACCGCGTGGGCATGGAGGAACTCGATGTCGGTGGCGCGGATCACCCGCCCGGGAGCCGAGAGCGCCGCACGCGACACGGTGCTCTCGAGCTCGCGGATGTTCCCGGGCCAGGGGTAGCTGAGCAGCACATCCAGCGCCTCGCGCGAGAACGCCTTGCTGTCGAGCGGCATGCCCTGCGCGGCACAGTACCGTGCGAGCAGCCGCTGCGCGAGCACCGGGATGTCCACCTGCCGCTCGCGGAGCGAGGGCAGTCGGATGGCGAACGCGTTGACGCGGTAGTAGAGGTCTTCGCGAAAGCGGCCGTCGCGCACGAGCTGCTCGAGCGGCCGGTTGGTGGCCGAGATCAGCCGGAAATCGACCGAGATGGCCTTGTTGCCGCCGAGCCGCTCGAACCGCCGCTCTTCGAGCACGCGGAGCACTTTGGCCTGCGCAATGATCGACATGTCGGCGATCTCGTCGAGGAACAGCGTCCCCTCGTTGGCCAGCTCGAGCCGGCCCGGTTTGCGGTCGTGCGCGCCGGTGAAGGCGCCCTTTTCGTAGCCGAAGATCTCGGATTCAAACAGCGTGTCGGGCAGCGCCGCGCAGTTGACCGCCTGGAAGTTCGCCGGCGCCCGCCGGCTGAGCTCGTGGATCATGCGCGCGACGACTTCTTTGCCCGATCCGGTCGGACCGAGGATGAGCACGGAGATGTCGGACTTGGCGGCCGTGCGGATCCACTCGAAGACGATCAACATCTTCTCGTCGCGGCCGATCATCTCGCGGAACTTCTGCACCGAGGCCGACTGATCCTCGGTCGACACCATCGCGCGGCGCTCGAGAAAGTGGTCGAGCAGCTCGACGAGCGCCGCGTCGGACGGACGCGCGGCGGCGTACTTGGTCGGTGTTCCGGGGATCGCCAGGGCGACGCCGAAATCCACGAGCTCGCGGACGCAGTTGTTGACGTCCAGGTGCAGGCGTCCGAAGGTCTGCATCAGCGACTCGACGTCGAAGCTCTCCTCGGGCCTGGCGCTCAGATACCGGAGAATGCCGGCGCGCAGCGGCGACTGCACCAGTCCGCGAAAACGCGTCTCGAGGTCGGCCGGCTCGGCGGCCCTGGCGGCGGTGGAAGCGCCGGCACTGGCGCGGCGCGCGCTGAAGGTCAAATCGTCCATCGGGCACACTAATGTTAAGCTATTTCGCACGATGCCGCACCGCGCCCCCGGCTCGCCCCGATCCCGCCGCGACCATCTGACCGGCAAACCCATTCGTTACTACCGGCCGACCGGCAGCCAGGAGGTACGGCGTCTGGTGGAGGAGGGCTTTCAGGCGTTCAACGCCGCACGGCTGTCCGAGGCATGCGCCATCTTCGCCGAGAAGATGCTCGCCAAAGAGAGCGACACGACCATCGGGCTGACCGTGGCGGGAGCGATGACGCCCGCGGGCCTCGGCGGCTGCGTCATCGAGCTGATGGATCGCGGGCTGGTCGACTTCGTCATCTCAACGGGCGCCAACCTCTATCACGATCTCCACTACGCGCTCAACTTCACGCTGCACCGCGGCTCGCCGTTTCTCGACGACGTGGAGTTGTACGAGGATGGCGTGATTCGGATCTACGACGTGCTCTTTCCGGCGACGGTGCTGCTCGAAACCGACGCCTATATCCGCGAGTTCATCGTCCGCTCGGGAATGAACGAGGCGATCTCGACCTCAGAGTTGCACTACCGCCTCGGGCGCGACCTGATGGAGCAGTGCCCCGGCTGCGAGGAGCATTCTGTCGTGGCCCGCGCCGCCCTCGACGGTGTGCCGATCTACACCCCGTCGCCCGGCGACAGCTCGATCGGCATGAATATCGCCTATCACGAGCTGATGAACGGCGGCCGGCTGATGATCGACCCCAATAAAGATGTGAACGAAGTCTGCGCCATCGTGCGGGCCGGCACGCGCAATGGGTGTGTGATCCTCGGCGGTGGGTCGCCGAAGAACTTCTACCTTCAGGCGCAGCCGACGCTCTGGGAGGTGTATGGCATTCCCAAGGGCGGCAACGACTACTTCGTACAGATCACAACCGACTCGGTGGTCTGGGGCGGCCTGTCGGGGGCGACGCCGGCCGAGGCCGTGAGCTGGGGTAAGGTCAATCCCGGGGTCCTTCCGGATACCGTCGTCGCGTACTGCGATTCGACCATAGCGTTCCCCATTCTGTGTGAGTACGTCATCGGGTCGCCCAACGGCCGCCGCGCGCGCAAGGAGCTCGTACACAAACGCGACGCGCTGGTGACAAGCCTGACGCGCGAGGCGAAGGCGGCGCACGAGAAAAAGTTGGAAGTGAAAACTTAAAGTTAAGAGGACAATGAGAGGGCGAGATTCTCTAGGTGCCTACTTTTGAGTTTTAACTTTTCAGTTGCGAGTTTCCCAATGGGCACTCTCTCTACCGAACTCGCCCCCCACGCCGAGCGGCTGTCGTCGCAGCCACGCATCTACGCCGACGCGAACGTGCCCGCCGGCATCGTCGCCCACATGCGGAACGGCCTGCGCTGGGACGTGCTCTTCGTGCTCGAAGAAGACGGTCTGCGCCGCGCCGCCGATGTGAAGCACTACCGGCTGGCACAGCAGCTCCGGCGCACGCTGGTCACCATGGACCGCGACTATCTCGACGACAGACGGTTCCCGCCCGACGAGGGGAGCGGCGTGCTCGTAATCAACGCG
>MELA01000095.1:4576-7430 GCA_001767495.1 Acidobacteria bacterium RIFCSPLOWO2_12_FULL_65_11
TCATCCTGCTGCTCCATCGAATCGACCGTGTGCTCTTTCGAGCCGTCGCTCCGGTTGCCGAGCCGGCCGGGTTGCCGCTCGCCGGCCGCAAACTGCAAGTGCATACCGATTGGGAGCGGGACGAGACATGAATTGCGGATTGATGATTGGTGATTGCCGATTGACTTCAGGTTCTGGCGGCAGTTAGATCATCGGCAACCGAGTCAACAAGCAGGAATTCACACATCGCCATGTTGGGCCTCGAAATTCGTGACGCGCTGGTGACGGCCGTCGCCGTCGACGATCACGGCCAGGTGCTGGCGCGGGCGGCTGTCGAACCGGCGACCGATATCGGTGCGGCCGCGCTCAAGGCGCTCGACGACGTCGCGGACAAGTCTGAAGATCCTGTTTCGCTTGGCGTCGCCGCCGTCAACCCGGATTCATCGTCGGTGTCGGTCGTCGAGAAAGCCTTGGCGCCGAGGTACGGCAGCACGTTTCTGAAGAAGGGTGCCACCGCGTCGGGGACCGCGGCCGCGGTCGCCGAGGCGTGGGTGGGCGCGTCCCAGAAGGCCGGCGACTCGGTCTTTTTCGCGGCGGCCGATCACGCCACGGCGGGCATCGTCAGGAACGGCGCGCCTATCGTTGGGGCCCATCGCCATGCGGTGCTGGTCGCGTGGCTCGCTCTCAATCCCGTCGAGCGCGAGGATTATCGGAAAATCGGGTGCCTCGAGGCCGAAGTCGCGGCGGCCGGAATCGTGCGCCGCCTGGTCTGGCGCGTCAAAGCCGGCGATCACTCGACGGTCGCCGACGCGGCTGGCGGAAACCTTTCGGCCGTCACGGTCGGTCAGATACTCGATGCGGCGCGCCAGCACGACGGCGTGGCGATCTCGGTCGTGCGCGAGACGGCCAAGTATCTCGCGATGGCGGCCGCCAATCTGGTTGCGATCACCGATCCCGACATGCTGGTGCTCGGCGGCATCATGGCGACAGCTGCAGACTTGCTGCTCGAGCCGGTCCACACGGAGCTGACGCGCCGGCTGCCCAAGGGGATGATGGATGCGCTGACGGTTGTGCCCGCGGCGCTCGGTCCCGACGCGGCGGCCATCGGCGCCGCACGTCTGGCCGCGAACCCTCTCTCGTGATCGTGCTGTCGGGCGCCGACCTGGTGCCGCCTGCCCGAGTCTCATCCGGCACGCTTGTCGTCGACGCTGATCGTCACGCGGACCCAACACCATGGCTGTGAGGCAACCTAATTCGATCCGGATGCTGCTGGGCACATGCGCGCTTCTGATCGGCGGCTGTTGGGTGGCAGCCGCTCAGGCTCCGGTTCAGCAGGAGCCTCATCACCGTGTGTTGTTCGAGAATGCAGCGCTTCGCGTCCTTGATGTGAACATTGAGCCTGGCGGCACGACCCTTGAGCACAGGCATGACAACGACATCATGACGGTCTCGGTGAGCGCCTCCGAAACCCGCGTGCGGACACCCGCCGCAGGCTGGGGCGACATTCGGCCTCGCCGGCGCCTCGGTGAAACGAATCTGACGGAGTACGCAGGGCAATCCGGCACACACACCGTACAGAATGTCGGCGAGAGCCTCTACCGCCTCATCGCCGTGGAGAACCTGAAACAGGCGGGCTGGTCAGTCGGATCCGCGGTGACCGGAGCCGGCACAACCCTACTCAATGACGCAAGAGCGTTCCGAACCTACGCCGTGCAGCTTGGGACGACAGAGAACGGCATCGATCGCGTTCACTGCCTTCCCACGGTGGTGGTTCTCGTGACAGGCGAGGCAATCATGAACCGGAACGGCTCGCCGTCCATTCGACTGGATCAGTCGCGGCGGTGGGTGGTCGTGGCGGCCGGCGAATCATACAGGCTGACGCGAGGAACGGGTGATGTACGGTTCGTTGAGATCGAGGTTCGGTAGAAGATCAACCGCTGCTGCGTGCGCAACGGCCTTTCGTGCGATCCGTTCTGCCATCGAGTCATGCGGTCATGTACGTCCGATCGGCATAGTCGGTCGTATCTTCCGTGCCGGCCGCCAAAAACGCATCGTGCCGCTCGCGGCACTTACTGCACACGCCACAATGAACAAACACCCTTAGAACCTTTTCGACTGGACCCATGCAGGACAAGGTGGAATCAAACGGCACCCCGAGGGCCCGGCCTCGCCGTACGATTTCGGCCTTGCCCAATGCCGCGTACGGCGCATCGATTGTCAACGTATGCGCCAGACCGAGCGAGAGCGCCTGAGCCATTGCGGACCGAAAGGCCGGTGTGGCATCGGGGAACGGATTGTGTGCCAGGGTGCCGAGGGCGAGGCGATCGATCTTGGCAGCCGCGCAGTATACGCCGGCCTTGCCGAGCAGCACCACATTACGGCCGGGGAGGTACACGTCTTCGTCAGCCGTGTGGTACGAAGGCGGCTGTCCTCGGACGGCCCAAAGCGTGGCCGCATACACATCGCTCATATCGACCGCGAGTGAGACGAGCGGCCGCGTGCGGTCACCAAAGGTCGTCGCCGCGAGCAGCCGGTCGAGCATCGTCTTTTCGGCGCGCTCCCAAGCAAGACCGACGCTGACATAGATCGGCTGAACATCGCCGCGACCGGCTTCCTCCGCGAGAAGAACCGCGCTATCCAGTCCGCCCGAAAGCAGCACGGCCGTTGGCATACAATGACCAAAATGTATTCTGTCACTAAACGCATCGATTTCTGTTACGGTCATCGGCTGCTCGACTACGACGGGATCTGCAAGCACCCGCACGGGCACAACGCAGTCGCCGAGATCGAGGTGCGTACCGGCGAGCTCGACAGCCGCAATATGGTGTGCGACTTCAGCGACATCAAGCGCGTGGTCAAGAACTGGATCGACAAG
>MELA01000096.1:0-44450 GCA_001767495.1 Acidobacteria bacterium RIFCSPLOWO2_12_FULL_65_11
CCAAGACCATGCGGCGGTCTTTGCCGTGGACACGGTCGAATGCCTCGGCGGCAGTGTGCCCAAGGCACAGCACCAAGACCATGCGGCGGTCTTTGCCGTGGACACGGTCGAATGCCTCGGCGGCAGTGTGCCCAAGGCACAGCAACGGCTCGTGGAGGCCTGGGCGGAGATTCACCGAGAGGAACTGCGGCGTGATTGGGATCTCTTGCAATCGGGCCAGCCGCCGGTCAAGATCGAACCACTCAGGTAGTCCATGACCCATCCCATCCATCGCGTCGCGCGGTTCGAAATCGTCGGTCCGTACACGCTGTCCGTGGCCTTCACGGACGGAACCACGCAAGAGATCGACTTCCGGCCCGTACTGCACGGCGTACTCTTCGGCCCACTGCGGGACCTGGAGGTGTTCAACGCCGTGATTCTCGATCAGGAAGTGGGTACGCTCACGTGGCCGAACGGCGCAGACTTCGATCCGGCGACGCTCCACGAGTGGCCACGCGTGCGGGCCGAACTCGCCGCGCGGGCTCAAGCGTGGGCCGAACCGAACTACGAACAGCGGGCCAACACGCGAATGGAGCCGACGCGCCGCTGAACTGCGACGGCGCACGGCTCAGCGCGCACGTTGCCATTCTGAATAATGTAAGTTGACTCGACGAGGGTAAGATCAACACGTGCTGCTGCCCAATGCTCATCTGGCGGAAATCGATCCCCAGAAGTTGCATGGGTACCTCCTTTCCACTACCCATCCAGTTGGTCGATCCAAAGCTCGGTTTGTCGGGGCTTTGGGATACACGGCCCAAGGCTGGCAAGAACTTGAAGCCGACCTCCGGATACAACACCTCACTCAAGACGCGCAACCAGGCGAGTCATGGGCGGAGGGGCGACTCTTCACGATTCGGGCTATCCTGAAGAGACCCAACGGACAATCGGCGATTGTACGGAGCGTCTGGTTCGTCGCGGCGGGTCACGAGACACCACGTTTCGTCACCGCCTATCCGGGAGGCGCCAAGTGACTGTTCGGCCGCTCGATGTCGTCGTATTAACACATGATGTACCGGCCCATGGATTGCGGCGAGGCGATCTAGGTGCCGTGGTCGAGGTCTATGGGTCGAATTCGATCGGGGTCGAGTTTGTGGCGGCTTCCGGTCGAACCCAGGCGCTGGTCACGTTGTCTCCCAACGACATTCGGCCAGTCGCTGATGATGATCTGATGGCGGTTCGCCCTGCTGGTTCAGCAAATCAACGGGATGGCTAACTCGGCTTGGAGCCGACGCGCCAATCCATGCGATCCTGTCGCTGTTGGCGCGCGGCTCAAGCCGCACGTCTAGACGGCTGATAGAACCTGATTACCGGAAACTTGATTCTTGGGAAACGCGTTCACGAAGCTTCAAGGTCAGTACTTGGCGTTCATCGTGGCGTACATGAAATTGAACCGGCGCGCTCCAGCAGAAGCGGACTTTCAGCGCTACTTCGAGGTGACACCGCCTTCAATTCACAGCATGATTGTCACGCTGGAACGGCGTGGCTTGATCAGACGGACACCGGGTCGGTCTCGCTCGATCGAGGTTTTGGTGCCGATCAACGAGGTTCCTCCCCTCGACTGAGGTGTCAACGATGAACGCCACCTCCGAGGATCATCGCAAACACCTGCTCGACGGGCTGCGCCGGTTCCTGCCGTCCGTCCGACAAATGGCTGGCGTCAGACGGATTGCCATCTTGGGCTCGATCGTGACCACCAAGCCGGATCCCAAAGATATCGACATCCTCGTGGTGGTGGCCGACGATGCGGATCTGGCGCCGCTGGCCACGTGCGCGCGGCGCCTTCAGGGCCACGCCCAGAGCTTCAATCGGGGCACTGACGTGTTTCTCGCCGACGAGCGGGGCACGTACATCGGACGGACATGCCACTGGAAGAATTGTCGCCCTGGTGTTCGGCTCGCGTTAGTCAGACGAAACTAATTTCAATGCGCATAACAAGCGCTGCACCCGACGGCCGCTGGTGCGATCGCGAGCGGCCGCGGGTGAGCGCTGGCCGTTGAGATGGCAGCCTGGGCACGCCGACCAAACAAGACATACACTGATTCCGTGACATTCGCTTGGGATCCGAAGAAGGCGAAAAAGAATTTAGAGAAGCACAAGGTCGACTTCCGGGAGGCGGCAACCGTTTTCGACGATTCGTTCTCAACGACGTTTGCTGACGATGACCATTCATCGGGCGAGCGGCGATTTCTCATCATCGGGATGTCGGTGCGTAGTCGAATCCTCGTGGTATCGCATACTGAGAAGGGCGATACAATTCGAATCATCAACGCGAGAATAGCCACACGGCAAGAGCGAAGGTTTTATGAAGAAGACGAATCAAATCCCAGCTGACGACATGCGTCCCGAGTACGACTTTGCATCAATGAAGGGCGGCGTCCGTGGCAAGTACGCAGGACGGGCGCGCGAGGGCACAAACATCGTGCTCATCGAACCAGAGGTTACGGACGCGTTTCCCACCGAGCAGGCCGTCAACGAGGCGCTCAAGGGTGTTCTCAATACAACACGAGCCGTCCGAAATACAGGCGGGCTGCCTAACAAGGCGCTGCGGCCGACGAGTCGCGCGCGACGCAAGGCCAAATCGCGAAAGCGATCCCACGCGGCTCGCGGCTGAGCGCCGATCGTTGGGCCGTCTTCCGATCGGCAGGGCTTTCGGCGAGGTCTGACCCTTGTCGAGCGCGGTTGCCTTCTTACACACGCAACTGCACGATAAAATGAACCGTGGTCGATTGGCGTCGGGTTACTCCATCGGATTTCGAGTATGACTTCGAACGGGACGAACTCGCTCCGCATGGCGTGACGTTCGATGAAGCGGTTGAGTGCTTCTTTTCGGACTTTCAGATTCGCCGAAACAAGAAATATCGCGATCGTCATCAGTTGCTCGGCCGACTCTTGGCGGAAGGAAGCTCAAGATCATCTTTCAGATCAAGCCGCGCAACGTCGTTCGCATCATTACCGGGTGGCCATTATGAAGAAGCGCCGAAACACAACCCCCTTAAAGCCGAAACTGACTCAGGATCAAGTCGATCGACTTGTCACCGCCCAAGCCGATGAGGACTCCGCTTGGCAGAAGGCGATAGTAGTCAGGCGACCGAAATCCGCGTCCTTGTCCATTCACCACGTCGACGACGCGCCGCACATTCCGCACTTCGGGGGAAAAGTGGCGATCGAAGCGGCGATCAGGAAGTCGGGGATCGACTACACGATCCTGCGGCCGAACAACTTCTACCAGAACGATGACGGGCTCAAGGACACGGGCGGCGCGCGACCTCCGACGAGCTGAAGACGCTCGAAACGCTGCTGGGGCACGCACCTCGCAGCTTCGACGCGTTGGTGGGCGAAATGGTCGCGCCCCGGTCCTGATGGTAGAGGCTAAACGGCTTTCTTCAAACGACGCGCGCACCAAGACACGGACGTGGCGGTCCAACTGCGTGCGTGGTTCTCGATGCCGCGAGCACAGCCACTAATTATTTCCTGGTCTTCTGATGCACGTATCGCGCCAGGGCCTGGACGTGTTCGAGCGGCGTCATGGGCAGGATGCCGTGCCCGAGGTTGAAGATGTGCCCTGGACGTTCGCCCCCACGCTCCAGCACTTCGTCTGCGGCGGCAAGCATCCGGTCGATCGGTCCAAGGAGCAGCGTCGGATCCAGATTGCCCTGGATGGCCCGATCGAAGCCGATGCGGTCCCAGGCGACGTCGAGCGGCAGGCGCCAGTCGACGCCGATGACGTCGCCGCCGGCCTCGCGCAACTCGCCCAGAATCGCGCTCGTGCCGACGCCGAAGTGGATCGTTGGCACGCCGAGCGGCGCGACGGCCTCGAAAAGCCGCCGGGTATGCGGCAACACGAACTCGCGATAGTCGCGCGCGTCGAGCACGCCGACCCACGAATCGAACACCTGGACCGCGTCGACGCCGGCCTCCACCTGCGCGACCAGATACTCGCCGATCAGATCGGCGGCCATCTCACAGAATCGGTGCCACGTGGCCGGGGCGCCGTACATCAGTGCCTTGGTATGCGCAAACGAGCTGGAATGGCCCCCCTCGATGGCATAGGAGGCCAGCGTGAAGGGCGCTCCAGCGAATCCGATGAGCGGCAGGTGCCCCGCGAGCTCCCGCTTGATCTGTCCGATCGCCTCGAGCACGTACGCGAGCTCCTCGCGAGGGTCGAAACGCCGCAGGCGCGCAAAGTCGGCCTCGTGCCGCAGCGGCTGATCGATCACCGGTCCTTCGCCACCGACAAAGTCGAACCCGATGCCCATCGGCCCGAGCGGAAGGAGCAGGTCGGAAAAGAGAATCGCGGCATCGAGGTCGATAGAGCGCACCGGCTGCAGTGTGACTTCGGTCGCCAGATCGGGTGTTCGACACAGATCGAGAAGCGAGTAGCGCTGGCGCAGCGCCCGATACTCCTTCATGTAGCGGCCAGCCTGACGCATGAACCACACAGGTGTGGCATCGACCGGTTGACGCCGGCACGCGTTCAAGAAACGGCCGCCACCCTCGGTCAGTGGGTCACTCCGAGAAGGTTGCGGGCGAGGCCGACCAGATCGTCCAGCCACATGGGCTTGAACCGCAGTTCGGCACCGAGCTCGTGCAGCTCGGCTGATACGGCCTCGTCGAGGAAGTAGTCGCCAGTGACAATGGCGACCGGAATCCGGCGGTGTGCAGTGGCGGCTCGAAGACGGCGAAGAAAGCCGAGTCCGTCAAGGATCGGCATGTGCAAATCGAGAATGATGGCGTCCGGGTTGCCTTCCGTGGCTTCCTGCAGGCCGGCTTCAGCGTTCACCGCCGTTCGCACGTGATATCCCTTGAGCCGGAGCATTCGCGCGAAGGTCTGCGTCACCCCCTCATCGTCATCCACGATAAGGATCTTCGCGGAGTTCGGCTCGGGTCTCGCCGCCTGCACTGTCAGCCATTCTATGCGAGGTGATCGGCGTACGGCACGCGACCAAGCGGCGCACCTGGCACCCGGATCTGTGACGGATTCATGCTAGAATTACCGATTTACTCTCGACTATCCAACTAGTTGGAGGCGCTGAAGTGAGCCCGATTCTGGTGCGGCCGGTCCGCGAGCAGCTCGAGCACGACCGTGTGATCCGCCTGCTGCAGGCCAAGAGCCGACGCCGCTACGAAGCCGGGATCAACCCGGGAGGCGAACAGATCGCGGGGGTCGGCAGGGGCACCTCGCTTGTGTATCCCGACCTGGTCCTGCAGTCACAGGAGCGCGGGCATCGACTTCAGGCCGTCGTCGAAGTGGAGACGGGCGAGTCGGTCAACCACCTCGAGGCGCTCGCGGAGTGGGCGCGCTTTGCAGAGCTGCGTGTGCCGTTTCACCTCTACGTGCCGGCCGGTATGGTCGATGTGGCGCGGCGGCTGTGTGAGGACAATCGGATCCACGTCAGCGAGATTTGGAGCTTCCATTCCATCGGCGATCAGGTGCGCTTCACGCTCGTCCACAGGAGCCGCGAGCCGCTTTCTTCTTCACGGACCGTGCGAGGGCGGCGCGCTCAGGCGTCGTCCCGCAAGGAGGCGCCGCGCGCCAAGGCGCGTCAGCCGCGTCGCACCAAAGGCGCGAAGAAGACGGCGCGGCCCGCGAGGCGGAAATAGCGGCGGCGACCAACCGCGCTGCGAAGACAGCCGTCAATGGCGTTTTTGAGATTCTCTCGCGACAAGCGCGGTTACGAGCACGTGTACCTTGTCCGGCCGCCGGGCCATCGCGGCAAGTCTGCGCCGCGCATCCTCTACTGGTTTCGCACGCCGCCCAACGTCAGGGTGGGTCGCGAGCCGTTTGACGAGAGCGTGCGCCGCGCGCTTGAAGCCCAGCATCGCGACGTCGCGTTCAACTGGCCAAGGCTGCTCGCCACACCGATGCCGCCGCCCGATGCCGAGAGATGGCGCGAACGCCGACGCGCAGAGCGCGCTGCCAGGCGAGTCGTCGAAGCGGAGGTCGACGTAGATCTTGTGAACGCGGCGAACTCTCCTGGCCTTGTGACCCCCGTGAACCCCGAGCCGTCCGTGAGCCTTGATGGGGACGGGGAACCAGCCGCGGGTGACGAGGCGAGGCCTCCCGATCGGAACGAGCCGTCGTCTGCGGCCGTCGTGGTCGACCCTCGGACTGGCCGGCGGCGGCGCCGCCGGCGACGGCGAGGGCGTGGGGGAGGCAGCGGCGTCGCGCCGGCGTCCACTGCGGCGGAAACCAACGCGCCGGATCGCGGTCGATCGGAAGACGGGAAGTGAGCGGGCGGCAGGATCAGAACCAGCGTATAATTTCTGCCGTATGCGTTTGAACCGGTCCGGCGTCTGGACCACTGTCTGGTTGGTGGCTCTCACGGCGGGATTGTGCGCCCAGAGCGCTGCGCCGGCGGTCCGGCCGTCCCAGGCTGCGAGCCAGGTGCCGACCTTCAGACTTCAGATCGACTTGGTCCGTTCAGACATCGTCGTGCGTGACGACAGGGGCAATTTCGTTTCCGACCTGACCAAAGACGAGTTCGAGATCTTCGAAGACGGGGTCAAGCAGGCCGTTGTGTCGATGACGATGAGCCACGGCGGGCGAGTGACCAACCTGCTGGCGCCGCCCCCCGCGCCGCCGCCCGAAGGCATCATCCTGCCGCCGACGCGTCGGACCAACGATGTGTCAGGGCGCATCTTCGTGTTCCTGGTCGACGACCTGCATCTGCAGTTCCACAATACGGTTCGAGTGCGGGAGATCTTCAAGAAGATCTCGAAGACCCTCATCCACGACGGCGACCAGTTTGCGATCGTCTCGACGGGCACCTCATCGATTGCCGTCGGGTTGACTTACGACAGGAAGCGCCTCGACGAATCGATCGAGAAGATCATCGGCGGCGAGCTGCGTCCGAGCGACATCATTGATGGGCCGGCAAACTCCGATGGACCGACCGAGGTCCGCCACCGTGCGCACGTTGCCTTTGCGACGGTCTACGACGTGCTGTTACACCTCGAGCAGGTGCGCGACCGTCGCAAAGCGTTCGTGTACGTGAGCGACGGGTACCATTTCAATCCGTTCAGCGACGCCCGGATGGGCCTGATGGATCCGAACTCCCCCTTCCTTCAGAACTCCATGCTGCGGACGATCAACGACCTGGACAAGAGCGACGGGAACACGATCCTCGGCCAGGATCCGGTGGCGCGGTATCAGGCGAGAGAGTCGGGCGTGTTTGCGGATGCCGATCTGGCGAGGGAGCTCGGAGAGGTGACCCGTGCGGCGAACCGGGCGAATACGACGATCTATACGATCGACCCTCGCGGGCTCATCGGACAACCCGATATCGACCAGGCAGTCGATCCGCAGCAATGGAACAACTTCGTCCGCACGACGCAGGACAGCTTGCGCGTTCTCGCCGAGGAAACCGGCGGGATCGCGATTGTCAACATGAACGACTTCGACAAAGGCCTGAAGCAGATTGACGCGGACACGAGCGACTACTACGTCCTGGGGTACTATTCATCGAATCCCGACCCGCTCAGGCGCCAGCGGAAGATTGATGTGCGGGTGAGACGTCCCGGCATGAGCGTCTTTTTCAGAAAAGATTACGTGTTCAGGCCCGTGTTGACACAGCGATAGCTGCGACCCAGCCGGGTCTACCTGCCAGCTGCCAGCCTCTGCCTGCGAAGCGTCGCCTTCCGCATTCGTGCCTCGCCCCGTCCTGGCAGCTTCTGGGTGTGCCGATCATCTGCGACCGCCCCTGTCCGCTCGACCGCTACAGCCAGGTACGATTCGTCGATCTCGGCCCCGATGAAGCTGATGCCGAGCCTTGCGCAGGCCACCGCGGTGCTGCCAAGCCCGGCAAACGGATCCATGGCGACCTGAATGCGCGACAGGCCGTGGAGCCGCAGGCACTGCTCGGGCAGCTGGGAAGGAAACGTCGCCGGGTGCGGCCGATCGCGATCGCGCCGCTGGATGGTTTCGTAGGGGATGAACCAGGTGTTGCCCCGGCAGCGCACGCCGGATGCGCCCGCACGCCAGCGACCCACGTTGGATTGATCCTGGTACGGCACGCCGAGGGCGCGCCGATCGAGGCTCGTCTTTCCGCGCGGCGTGAAGTGAAAGATGAATTCGTGACAGTCGTTGAGGAACCGATCGCTGTTGATCGGTTTGTAATGCCCCACGGCGAGGTCGCGTACGAGCCCAGCCGCCGCGCCCGCCGATGCTCGATCGATGGCGATCGATTTGATCCAGTGGACGACGTTCTGCAGCTGTAGGTGCGGACGGGCGGCTTGCGCCACGTTGAACGCCGTCCAGGGATCGCTCGGCTTACTTCCGACGTTGAGAAAGAGCGAACCGTCCGGCCTGAGCACGCGCCTGGCCGCACTAATCCATGTCCCGGTCCAGTCGAGATAGTCGGCTGGCGACAGCGTGTCGCGGTAGCGGGCGTACTGAATGCCGAGGTTGTAGGGCGGCGAGGTCACGATGATATCGATGCTTTGGGCCGGGAGCTGTCGGAAGACGTCGAGGCAGTCAGCCAGGTAGAAGCGGCTGGTCGCCGGACCCGTCTCGACCCGAGCGTATGGCTTCAGGAGCAGCGGCATGTGAACTGTGCTGGCCTTGTTCTCGGCCGGGTATCGAGGGGGCGTTAGGGGAGGGCCGCATTCGGTGGTGCTCTGTGGCCTCACCGATGTGGCTGGGTGGCCAGCTCTCGGCCACGCTCGAGGTGACAGGAGGCCGGTTACGAGGCTCTGGTGGCAACCGCGAGAGGCGAGACCGTGGCCAGACGATCGAGCGCAATTGTGTGATTACGTCGGTGCCCGTAACTGCCGCAGGCCTTGCCTTTTTCCTCGAGGTAACTCACTTCACGGCTGGTGGCCAGCTCGCGGTAGCGACCCACCAGACAGCCACAGGCGAGAGTGGTGAAGCCGAGCAGCCGAACAAAACTCATGGCGTCCTCCCGCGGCCCAGTACAGCAATACCTGTGCCGCGACCTGGCTGCAGTCCGCTGGCGTGCCACGAAGCCGGCATCCACGGACGCATCGCCAGCACTCGCGGTTTCTCCGTCGGACCGTTAACTTTTGTCGGCCCTGTCGGCCTTCATCGAGGAGCGGGATCGGGACGAGCCGATTTGATCTGCCGGAAGCGTTCGAGGTCTGCCGGACGCTGGCGCGCCGCCGAACGCCGTGCGCTCACGATGCGAGCGAGCATCAGAGCGTGCGCGGCGCCGCCGACGCCTAACTCGATGCCCGTCGCGCCGGCGGACACATCCGTTGTGAAATTGAACAACATCGCAAACGCGAACGGGAGGGCCTAGACGCTCAGCCCAGCCAGGAACGTCCACGATCTCGCCGTGCCGCGGTCACGGATGGTGGCGCGGAACGCCCTGTATTCCTCTCGTTCACACGATGTTCATACGCCCTCCCACTGAAGCCGGTTGGCAGGCCCTGTGCACCGACGTCCCGTTCTGAATAGCGTGTGGGCGACCTTGTCACAAGATCCGAAGGAAATTCTGCGATCGGGGCGCTGGGGCGGGCAAGGGCACGTGCCGATAAAAGACTTGAAGTCTCATAATTGAACTGTTTACAATGCCGGGTCGTTTCCGAAGCGTCTTGAGCCACGTGACGAAAACAGCACTCTTCTGGGTCGGTCCGCTCGTGCTCGTGAGCCTCGTCGATGCTGGTGCGGGTCCAGCCGGCGCGGCGCAGGGAGCCGCCGCGAAGCAAGCGGCGCCCTCCGGCACGACCAGGACGCGCACGGCCCCGGCTAAGTCCAGCACTGCGACGAGTTCAGCCCCGCGGCCGCCCGCACGGAGCACGAGACTGGCGCGGGCGCGGGCCGCCGCGGCGGCACGAGCCCGCGATCTCGCGCTGCCGCATTACAGGCTCGACGCGAGTGGTGATCTCGTGCCCGATCTCCGCGCGGCGGCGGCGATCATTTACGACCCCGAGACGAATGAAGTCCTCTGGGAAGAGAACTCTCAATCCCAGCGCTCGATTGCCAGCTTGACGAAGATGATGACAGCGGCGGTCGTTCTCGAGAGCGACCCCGACCTGACGCAGGCGGTCACCGTCATCCGGCCCGACGTCTACCGGGCCTCGACGACCAAACTCCGTTCGGGCGATCGGGTGACGACCGACGATCTCCTGCACCTGTTGCTCATCGGATCGGACAACGCCGCGGCGCGCGCTCTCGCGCGTGTCTCACCGTACGGCTCGCAAGGATTCGTGCGTCGCATGAACGAGAAGGCCGCCGAGCTAGGGCTCGAGAACACCAGATACACCGAGCCATCGGGCCTGCTGTCGGGCAACCTGTCGTCGGCCTACGATATGGCGCGACTCATCGCGATGGCCTCGAGCGACGAGCGTATCGGGTCGATCATGCGCACGCCCCAGTACACGATCCGCACCGCGAAGCGCCGCCTGATCTCCGTCCATACGACCAACCAGCTGCTCGGTCGTCCTGACGTCGACGTCCGCGCCGGCAAGACCGGATTCATCACGAGCTCCGGCTACTGTCTGGCGACGCTGCTGCGGCTGCCGCAGGGCGGTCAGGAAGTCGCCGTCGTGGTGCTTGGGGCGCGGTCCAACGCCGGCCGCTTCGTAGAAACCCGTAACCTGTTTACGTGGATGTCGACGAAGGTGTCGGTCCTGTTTGGCGCCGAGCCACCGCTCGCGCCCCAGTTGCTGCAGTAAGTCTTCGAATCCCAAATCCCAAATCCCAAATCCCGGTTCTACCCGACGTACCCGCGCTGCATGGCTGCGGCGTCGAGCGGAAGCGTCGCCACGAGATCCACTGACATCATGACCGGCCGCGGCGCGTGTCTGCCGTCGTACGCCTTCAGGTAGCGGCGGCAGACATCGCAGGCGTACACGCGGTAGCGGCCGTCACGCGTGGCAAAGGAGGTGATGCGGGCGCGGTCGTCGTTTGCGCAAAATGGACACGTGAGCGGCGGGTACGGCCATTGGGCCGCGCAACGTCCGCAGATCAGGCGACGCTCGGCGCTCGGGGTGATCACCGCCAAATCGGGCTCCCAGCCGCAGAACGGGCATCGACCGCGGTTCCACTGGCTGAGGTCCATACGCGACGTCAATACCTCCGCACAGCGCGACAGGAAGGGCCGCAGCGCGAGCACCAGCACCTGGTCGAGGTCCCGCGGTGCGTCTGCCGGCGTTCCCACGCGGCTATCGGGGCCATCAACGCCCGACGTTGCGGCGTACCACTGCGCCACCACGGGCTCGAGCGCGTGGCCCTCGCGTGTCAGCGCGAGAATCTTATCGTGATCCGCCGGATCGAGGGCGTCGTGTCGCTGCAGGATGTCGGCGGTCTGACGCAAAATCAAACGGAAGTCCGTCCAGTCGAGGGGGATATCGACGAATCGCACGACTGGGCGACCGGCCGCCAGCTGCGTCCGCAACCAGTCGGCGTCGGTCTGCATCCAGGGCAGCGGTACGCGCGACTGTACGCGGCGCTGCATGTCGATGAGCGCCAGTTGCATGTCGACGGCGCTCGAGAGCTCCGGCTGGTCGATCCTGAGCTGTTTGAGCTCGGCCACCTCGCGTGGCTCGAGACGCGACGGGCGCTGGACCTGAGGTTCGGGCTGGGGCTGGTCGGTCACGCGCTGATTGTACCCGGTGAGCGCCTGCGGCCATGCCGAGCCGCGGCCATGCAACGCCGCGGCGAGGCATCAGCGTAAGTTCGCGCTGGGGGTGGGGCCCCAGCGCTGGTGAATAATGTTGTCGATGCCGTCTCGCAAGAAGCCTGGTTCAGTTCTCATCATCGGCTCAGAGGCCGTGCCGTTCGCCAAGACCGGCGGCTTGGCTGACGTGCTCGGCACCCTGCCGCAGGCGCTGGCGCGGCTCGGCTGGGACGTCACGCTGGCGCTGCCCAGGTATCGCGGCGTCGACGAGGGATCGCTCGCCGCACGGTTTCCGCTGACCGTCGGCGGCTATACGCGCGAGGTCGGCATCTTCGAGGTCTCTCTTGCAGGCGGCTCGCGCGCGTGGCTCGTTGACTGTCCCGATGTGTTCGACCGCGAGGGAATCTATGGCCCTGGCGGCGGGGAGTACTCGGACAACCCTCGTCGATTTGCCATGCTCGTGCGCGCCGCGCTGGAGTTCGCGGCGCTCCGCGGGGCCCGCCCTTCGGTGGTGCACGCCCACGACTGGCAGGCAGGTCTGGCGCCCGTCTATCTCAAGACGCGGTACGCGACACACTCGGTCCTCGGCGGGATACCGAGCGTCTTTACGATTCACAATCTTGCGTATCAGGGTTTGTTCGACGCCGACTGGCTCCCGCGGCTCGACCTCGGCTGGGATCTCTTCTCGATCGATCGTCTCGAGTACTGGGGTCGCATCAGCTTGCTCAAGGGCGGCATCAACGAGGCCGAGGTCGTCACGGCCGTTAGTCCCAGGTATGCCGAGGAGATCCAGACGCCGGAGTTCGGCTTCGGCTTCGACGGCATTCTGCGTCGGCGCCGCGCGGATCTTGCCGGCGTGCTCAACGGCATCGACGTCGAGCGGTGGGACCCCGAACACGATCCGTTCCTGCCCCGGCCTTACAGCGCGGACGATCTCTCGGGGAAGGATTCGGCCAAAGCCGAAGTGCTCGTGCGCTATCGGCTCGCGACCGACGGGGCAACGCTCAAGCGCCCGCTCGTGGCCATGATCTCCCGCATGATCGATCAGAAAGGATTCGATCTGATGGCCGCGCTGGCCGACGAGCTGCCGCGACTCGAGGCGACGTTCATCGTGCTCGGCACGGGCGAAACGCGGTATCAGGACCTGTGGACGGGCTTGGCTGCCCGTCATCCAGATCGCATCGGCGCACACATCGGCTTTGACGAAGCGCTTGCGCATCTCATCGAGGCGGGCGCAGACATCTTCCTCATGCCGTCACGTTTTGAGCCCTGCGGCCTCAGTCAGATGTACAGCCTGAGATACGGCACCGTGCCGGTGGTGCGGGCGGTCGGCGGACTTGCGGACACGGTCGTTGATTACGCGCCTTCGCGCCGCTTCGGTGGTGCAAGCTCTTCGGGGCACAAGAAGTCAACTGGGTTCGTATTCCAGGAGTACACGCCGCAAGGTGTGCTTGAGGCCTTGAACCGGGCGCTGGCGCTCTACGCCGACCCAAAGCGCTGGAAGGCGCTCCAGCGCGCTGGCATGGCGCAGGATCATTCCTGGGACCGTTCGGCCCGAGAGTACGTCAGAATATACGAGCGCGCCATTAAGAAGGGATTCGGGATTCGGGATTCGGGATTTGGGGTTAGGGGTTAGGGGTTCGATTGGCGACCGAAAGAGAGACACATGGCAGCAGACAACGTGCAGACTTTGACTGACGGCAATTTTGACGAAACAGTTCTCAAATCCGGCGGCCCGGTGCTCGTCGACTTCTGGGCCGAATGGTGCGGGCCGTGCAAGCGTCTGGCGCCGACGATCGACGCGCTGGCGGGCGATTATGCCGGCAGGGTGACCATCGGCAAGCTGAACGTCGACGAGAATCCCAACACCGCGTTCAAGTTCAACGTCCGCGGTATCCCGGCTCTCCTCCTGTTCAAGGGCGGCCAGTTGGTCGATCAGGTCGTCGGCCTGCAGCCGAAAGAGAACATCAAGCAGGTCATCGACCGGCATCTCTGAGGTGAGCACCCGTCACGTTGTCATCGTGGGATCCGGCCCGGCCGGACTGACCGCGGCGCTCTACGCCGCGCGCGCCAATCTGCAGCCGCTCGTCATCGAAGGCCTCGAAGCGGGTGGTCAGCTGATGCTGACGACGATGGTCGAGAACTTTCCTGGATATCGCGACGGCGTCCTGGGCCCCGACCTGATGGCTGAGATGCGCGCGCAAGCCGGAAGGTTTGGCGCGGAAATCGTCCAAGGGAATGTCACGCTCGTCGACACGCGCGTACGGCCGTTCGTCGTTCGCACGTCGGAGGCCGAATACTCGGCGCGCGCGCTCATCATCGCGACCGGGGCGTCGGCGCGCATGCTTGGCCTGCCGTCGGAACGAACGCTGATGGGGCACGGCGTCTCGACGTGTGCGACCTGCGACGGATATTTCTTCCGAGGTCAGGAGATCGCCGTCGTTGGCGGCGGAGATTCGGCGATGGAAGAAGCCATCTTCCTGACGAAGTTCGCGAGCAAGGTCACCGTTGTTCATCGTCGCGACGCGCTGCGGGCGTCCAAGATCATGCAGGACAAGGCCCGGGCCAACAGCAACATCGCGTGGCTGTTGGACACCGAGGTCGAGGAGATTCAGGATACCGGCAAGGGAGCAGTGACGGCGATGGTCGTGCGGAACAGCAAGACCGGCGCCCGCGCGGTCGTGCCCGTCAGTGGCGTATTTGTCGCCATCGGCCACACCCCGAACACGTCACTCCTTAAAGGCCAGCTCGAGATGGACGCCAACGGCTACATCGTCACGCATGACGGCGTGCAGACGACCGTCCCTGGCGTGTTTGCGTGCGGCGACGTGCAGGATCACGTCTACCGGCAGGCGATCACGGCGGCGGGCACTGGGTGCATGGCCGCGCTCGACGCGGAACGTTACCTCGAAACTTAAAAGCGAAAACTGAAAAGTTAA
Source organism: Acidobacteria bacterium RIFCSPLOWO2_12_FULL_65_11 (assembly GCA_001767495.1). Classification (GTDB taxonomy): domain Bacteria; phylum Acidobacteriota; class Vicinamibacteria; order Vicinamibacterales; family CAVVIG01; genus 2-12-FULL-65-11. Next base: position 14,558 of record MELA01000096.1, read on the forward strand.
AAGGACGCAGTCGTAGTGTCCGCCTTCAGGCGGACGTCCGGCTGAAGCCGGACACTACTTTTAAGTTTTCACTTTTAACTTCTTACTTCCGAAGGGTAGCCGCCCAGTTGACGACGAGGCTGATCGGTGGGACTGAGGTGGGTTGCTCCTGCCGCCTGATGACGAGAAACCGCTGGCCGTCTGGTGAGACGTCGTAGAAATACCGAGCTCCTCCTGGACGCAGGTCGAACAGCGACTTCACCGGGCCGACCTCGAAGTTTGCACCTTGGCCGTTCACGGTAGCTGCCATGAGCTTATTGTCGGGCGCCACATAGAAGATCTCTGTGCCGTTGCGGCGCCATCGCGGCCAATGTCCTCCGGCAGTTGAAATTAGCACCTTCCCACCCGGTCCCGGAAACGGCGTCACGTAGACTTCATAGCGCCCGGATTCGTCAGAAGGAAACGCGACCCACCGTCCGTCCGGAGAGAACTTGCCGACGTCCTCGTTAAAGCGACTTTGCAGAAACGGGTAGGGCTTCCGATCGCCAAAGAGCGGCAGGACCCACAAATCGCTGCTGCGTGTCGCTGGATTCACGCCGATGGCATAGAGAATGAACCGGCCGTCTGAGGACCAACTCTCCGGATACTTGACCGAGGCATCGTCCAGTAGCACGTCCTCGTTGCCGGCTCCATTGGACGCCTTCCGGTAAAGGTCAAATCCCGTTCTTGGGCGAGCTCGGTTGAAGGCGACGCGGCTGCCGTCAGGGGACCAAGCCGACGTGATTTCGCTGGCTGGGTCGGATGTGAAGCGCGTTCGCAAACGGCGCGCCACATCGACGATCCAGATGTCGCTCGAGCGGTTTGCGGCCGCGGGGTCGATGACGCTGACGGCCGCGCGGGTTCCGTCCGGAGACACCTCGAGGTCGCCGTTGGCCCCTTGATCTCCGAGGACGCCGATTTGCGCGCCGACGCGGTCGAACCAGACGAGCGGCGATGTTGTCGACGGTGAAGCAGTCGCGTAAACGAGGGCGCCCGTGTCTGAGACTGAAAATGCGCCGGCTCGAAATACGCCAGTGCCAGTGACCACCCCTTCCGCCACGGGTGTCGGTTCGCCCGTCAACGTCAGACCATCGGCGTCAAACGGCTGGGCCATCAGGGTGGCCTCGCGCATAAACAGCAGAAAGCCTTGTGCGTATTTCGCGTTGCCACCGCCGCTCATCAGGCGTGTCCGATCCATCGAATCGAGCGAGCCGACGTACACGGCGCTCTCATTTCGAGCAGAGGCCGTATAGAGAAAGTGCCGGCCGTCTGGCAGAAAAGACGGCAACCGGTGGCTGTCTTCACCGACCCTATCGTCCAGCGCCGTGACGGCAGATGATGTTCCACCGGCTGCCGATACACCGTAAATCGGGCCCCCTGTCGGCTTGAAGAGGATGACGTCATCTCGATTCCAGGTGCCGCCATCAACTCCGGCCGTATCGGCGAGCGTGCGGGCCGAACCGCCCGACACGTCAATTCTCTTGAGCTTGCCACCCGCGGTGAACGCGATGAAGCGACTGTCCGGCGACCAGAAGGGCCCGCCGGCACCCTCCGTGCCGGCCAGCGGTTGTGCCGTGAGGCCGTCGAGCACGCGTACCCACAAGACGACGTGTCCGTTTGCGTCCGGTGCGACAAATACCAAACTCCGACCGTCAGGTGAGATCGCCAGGCGAAGGGGCGGGATACCGCTCAGCTCCGCTGGCGGCAAGATCGTGCTGCGGTAGACGTTCGGGTCCACGGGCGAACGACCGAGATACATTCGGCCACCAAGCGTCAGCGTCGTGACGAAGAACACGGCAGCTGCAACCCAGGGTGCCCACTTGTGGGGGCCGGTCTTCAGACCGGCCCGTCCCTGCGACGCGACGGCGGGCGCATTCGGCTGCGAGCCAGATTCAGCGATCCACTTCAGCTCGTCATGCAAGTCCTTCGCGCTCTGCCAGCGCTCGTCCGGTTCCTTCGCCAGACATTTCTGCACGACCCGATCGAGCGCGGCCGGCGTCAGTGGCTGCAGGCTCGCCATCGGCGGCGGGTCGACGCCCATGATGGCGTGAATCAGGCTCGCCTGGCTCTTGCCCTCGAACGCCCTCTTCCCGGTCACCATCTCGTAAAGGACGGCGCCAAACGCGAAGATGTCCGTGCGCGCGTCGGCGTCGTGACCTTCGAGCTGTTCCGGAGCCATGTACTGAAAGGTGCCGAGGATTGTTCCCTGTGCCGTCAGAGACGCGCTCATCGTCGGTATCGCCGAAGGGTCCGGCTGAAGCCGGACACTACGATCCCCAGCGGGGACTCGTGGCCGTACGTAGTGTCCGGCTTTAGCCGGACCTGTTTTCGCCAGTCCAAAGTCAAGGAGCTTGGACCCCGCCTTCGTCAACATAACGTTGCCGGGTTTCACGTCGCGATGCGTAATGCCCGCGCGGTCGGCCGCGGAAAGCGCGTCGGCCATCTCGATCGCAATTCGTAGCGCTTGCTCGATCGGGAGCGCGCCCTTCTTCAGGCGCTCGGCGAGCGTCTCGCCCTCGAGGTATTCCATCACAAGGAAGCGAATCGACTCGGGATGCGGGACTTGGGATTCGGGATTCGGCACTTCGCCGATGTCGTACAGAGTGCAGATGTGCGGGTGATTGAGCTGGGAAATTGCCTTCGCTTCGCGCGTGAAGCGCTCGCGGAACACGGGATCGCCCGCGAGAGCGGCAGGCAGGACCTTGATCGCGACCGTGCGCCCGAGCCGCGTGTCGCGCGCCTTGTAGACCTCGCCCATCCCGCCCGCGCCGATGGCGTTGAGGATTTCGTACGGGCCGAGGCGATTACCTGGCTGGAGTGCCATCGGCTTACTCCGGGATTGGCTCGGGAGTCATCATTGATCTATAGCGTGGGGCCCCACCCCCACGCTTGGCCGCGACTTCGCTGTCGCTCGGCCTCGAGCGTAGACTCTCGGCCTCGCGTGAGACGTACGGAACCCCCCCCGCCGCGAACTGACGCGGATGCCTCGCCGCGGCTTCACATGGCCGCGACTCGGCCGCGGGCGCGTCGTCAGCGTCATCGCACTGCAATGGAGTGAGGTGCGAAGGTCACTCCACGTCGGATTCTCTCAATTGCAGAGTCTGCAATGAATCCCGCACGAACGCTCGCGATATTTTCAATAGCGCGAAGTCGGCCGAGCGATTTCAGGCCTATTCGGTGCTCATTGCTGTCGGCATGTATTTCGCCACAGGACTCGCCAACTCTGGCGAGGTGACGATGGTAAGATTCAACGACCGGCAACGAGGAGTACTTATTGACAAGTTGCCCGACACGGCGAACGTGGTGTTGGCCGGACTCCTGTTCGGGCAGGCGTTGAGCGGGCGGATTGTCGCAGTCGCTTTGGCCTCGGTAGGCATCGTCGGTTGGGCGGCGCTTGTCGCGTGGAGCATGTTCCTCGCACGGGAGAAGGAATGATGGCGGGCTACTACATCCTGATTGGTGGCGTTGTGCTCTTTGCAACGGTAGTGGGCGTGTGGGACTTGCTATCGAGGCGTCAGAACCAGTCACGCCAGCACAAGAAATCAGCGTGACGAACGCGCCACCTACTCGATCCACCCTCCGCCGACCACCACATCATCCTGATAGAAGACGACCGCCTGTCCTGGCGTGATCGCGATCTGCGGCGCGTCGAAGACCACGTGGGCGCGTCCATCACCAATCGATCGGACCGTGCAGTGCGCCGGGCGATGACGATGGCGAATCTGCGCCGAGACGCGAAGCGGGGAAGTCGGCTCGCCGACGATCCAGTTCACGCCTGAGGCGGTGAGTGTCGTCCGATCGAGCGACGACTTCGGACCGACCACAACGTGTCTGTCGACCGGTCTGAGCGCAAGGACGTAGAGCGGCGTGCCAGTCGACGAGGATCCCAAGCCGAGGCCCTTGCGCTGTCCGACCGTAAAGTGATGGATGCCGTCGTGGCCGCCGAGTTTGCGGCCGCTCTCATCGACAATGGCCCCCGCGCGAGCCGTGTCCGGCGAGCGAGCGGTGACGAAGGCCGCGTAGTCGTTGTCTAGGATGAAGCAGATCTCCTGGCTGTCTGGCTTGTCCGCCACCGGCAGGTTGTGGATGCGCGCGTACTCGCGCACGACGTCCTTCGGGCGGTCGCCGACCGGAAATACGGCCCGCGCAAGCTGATCCTGCGTCAGCGAAAAGAGGAAGTACGACTGATCCTTGGCCGGGTCGGCGCCGCGTTTGAGGAGCACCTTTCCGGTCGACTCGTCTCGCTCCACGCGAGCGTAGTGGCCCGTGGCAACAGCATCGGCGCCGAGACCACGGGCGCGGTCGAGCAAGGTCGCGAACTTCAGGTCGCTGTTACAGTGCGCGCAGGGCAGCGGCGTGCGACCTGATGTGTACTCGCGGACGAAGTTCGAGACGACGTGCTCGTCGAACTGTCGCTCGAAGTTCAGAATGTAGTGGGGGATGTTGAGGGCCGTCGCCACGCGCCGCGCGTCGTACAGGTCGTCGAGCGTGCAGCAGCTCCCGAAGCTCCGGTTCGGATCGGACTGATCGTAGAGCTGCATGGACAGACCGATGACGGCGTGACCCTGCTCGGCAAGCAGGGCCGCGGCCACCGACGAATCCACGCCGCCCGACATCGCCACGACAATCTTCATTTATTACTCTGTCGTGGGGCCCCACATTATTCACTAGCGCTGGAGCCCCACCCCCAGCGCGAACTTACGCTGATGCCTCGCCGCGGCTTTACATGGCCGCGGCTCGGCATGGCCGCAGGCGCTTCTCACTTCTCACTAGCCACTAGCCCCCAGCCACGACTGCCTTCCTCGTAAGCCCCCGTAGCTTTTCGACCAGCCGCGGCAGGACCTCAATCACCCGATCGACCTCGGCCTCGGTCGAATACAACCCCAGGCTGAAGCGCAGCGAGTTCTGCGTCCGGTGCGGTGGAAAGCCCATCGCGCGCAACACGTGCGAGGGCTCGAGCGTGCCCGACGAGCAGGCCGAACCGGTCGAGACCGCGATGCCCTCGAGATCGAGCGCGATGAGCAGGCTTTCGGCCTCGACGTGATCGAAGCTGATGTTGGTCGTGTTCGGCACCCGCATCCCACGTGTGCCATTGACGACCGTTCCGGGAACAGTGCGCAGAATCCCGCTTTCCAGCCGGTCGCGCAGTCCGCCGACGCGTGTGGCCTCCGCCCCCATCTTGGCCGAGGCCAGCCGCGCGGCGACACCCATGCCGGCGAGGGCGGGGACGTTCTCTGTGCCCGCACGTCGATTACGCTCGTGCTTGCCCCCGGTCAGGATCGGCTGCATCCGCGTGCCTCGCTTGATCCACAGAGCCCCGGCGCCTTTCGGGCCGTTGAACTTATGGGCCGAAAGAGACAACAGGTCAACGCCAAGCGCCCGCACGTCGACGGCAATCTTCCCAACCGACTGGACCGCGTCGGTGTGCATCAGCGCGCCCCGCTCGTGCGCGACGCGCGCCAGATCCGCAACGGGCTGAATCGTCCCGATCTCGTTGTTGGCGTGCATCACCGAGACGAGCGCCGTGTCGTCCGTCATGAGCTCGCGCAGGCGATCGGGAGAAGCGACGCCGGACTGATCCACAGGAAGAAGGGTCGTGCGCCAGCCGCGACGGGCGAGCGCTCTGAGGGTGTTCAGCACCGCCTCGTGCTCGATAGCGCTTGCAATCAGGTGCCGCCGGCCCGTCGGCTCCAATGCCTCGGCCGCCCCGCGGATAGCGAAGTTGTCCGATTCTGTTCCACCGCTCGTGAACACGACCTCGGAAAGGTCGGCGCCGATCAGCCCGGCCACGGCCGATCGCCCTTCGTCCAGCAGCGCCTTGGCTTGTTGCCCAAAATGGTGAATGCTTGATGCGTTACCAAATTGTTCCCGGGTCGTCCGGGCGACCGCCTCAACGACCTCTGGCGAGGGCGGTGTCGTCGCGTTGTAGTCGAAGTACACGCGCATGGCGAATCCCGCATTGTACCATTCCGCCTAACCCGTAGCAGTAGAAGGACTAGACAATGCCAGTGGGCCTTCCGTATACTCCGAGAACGTTCGATCCGATATTCACCTCATGGCGAACCCCGGCGCCACGGCAATCTAGAAGAGGTGGAGGACGACATGTGGAAACGCGATGAAGGCGTCCGACCGACAGCCGGACACACGATTGGACCCCAGCCAGTCCCACCGGTTCCAGGGGGAGCCTCGGCTCCGCGGCAAGAGGCCAGACAACAGATGGAGAAGGACATCGTGAATATCGGCAAATCAGTGGTGATCAAGGGCGAACTCACCGGTAGCGAGGACCTCACCATCGAGGGGCATGTCGAGGGCACGATTCAACTTAAGGAGTACGTCCTGACGATCGGCCCCAACGGCCGGATCAAGGCCCAGATCTTCGCCAAGTCGGTCGTCGTGCTGGGCGAGGTGACAGGGAATGTCACGGCAAGCGAAAAGGTCGACATTCGGGACAACGGTTCGGTCGATGGCGACCTGATTGCGCCTCGCATTGCGATTGCCGAGGGCGCGCACTTCCGAGGCAGCGTGGACATGCAGCGCAAGGGCGGCCCGGGGCAGGCCAAAGTCGAGTTGAAACCGACATCGGTTGCTGTTCCTCAGCCGCAGGCCGCGCCTGCGCCCGCTGCTCAACAGCGCGTCGGGGCGTAACGTCAACCAGGGGTTCTAGGGGTGCTGAAGGTTCCAGGGGTTCTGGCGGAGGCATCTCCCGCACCTCTCGATCCCGTATTTCCCACCAAGGCCCTGCCGAAGTTTCTCGCCTGCCTCACGTCGTGCGAATCGCCGGTCTTGGTCGATCTCGGACCAGTGATCCCCAGCAACGTGAGCTTCTTCTGCGAGCAACTCGGCTGCAAGGTCTTCGTCGAGGACATCTGCGCGGAGGTCGAGCGACACGTCCGCCAAGGGCGGCGCGACGCGCTGCCTGAGTTCCTCAGGGCGCGGTTTTCCCGTCCAGCCGAGAGCGTCGACGGCGTCCTATGCTGGGATGTCATCGACTATCTGGAGAAGCCGGCGGCACAGGCGCTCGCCGCTGAGTTGATGAGGGTGCTCAGACCAAACGGTGCGCTGCTCGGGTCCTTCGGCAACCTGCGGGAGGGTAAAACGCATTACACGAAATACATCGTGGCCGACGAAGCACACCTGAGACACCGGGCGTATGCCGCCACCTGCGGGCGCCAGGCGAGCTGGCCCAACCGCGACATCATCAGGCTGTTTGCCGGCCTGCGGGTGTCGGACTCGTTTCTGCTGAAGAACAACCAACGAGAGATGCTGTTCCGCAAGCCCGCATAGACATTGCAGGATCGCCGAAGGGCAGGATGGCAGAAAGGATCTAACGAATCCTTGATGCCTCCAGCGGCTTCCTGTTGAGTCCCATTACTTCTGCTGGGCCTGATTCCTGATGTACTCGAAGATCGCCTTGTGACCTTCCGGCAGGGTTCCTGCAATTCTGCAATACGATAAGACCATGCCGCGCCCAGTCATCGCCCTGCTCACGGATTTTGGCCTGTGCGATCACTACGCCGGCACGCTCAAGGGTGTGATCCTGGGGATCTGTCCGGACGTCACGCTGGTTGACATCTCGCACGATGTGCCGCCGCATGACGTGCTGGCCGGCGCGCTCGAGCTCACCGCGTCGTATCGCTATTTTCCGGCGGGAACGATCTTTCTGGTCGTGGTGGATCCGGGCGTCGGATCGGCGCGACGCGGCATTGCCGCCGAGGCAGGAGAGTACCGCTTCGTCGGGCCCGACAACGGGGTGCTCGGCCCCGTCCTCGACGAGCATCTCCCCAAGCGCGTCGTCGAGCTGAGCGACCGCCGCTACGCGCGGCCGACCATCAGCCGGACGTTCGAAGGAAGAGATCGGTTCGCCCCCGCGGCTGCGTGGCTCGCCAAGGGGACTGATGTCGGCGCTCTCGGCCGCCCGGCGGGCGCGATCCAGAGACTCGAGATTCCTCGGCCGGAGATTGACGCCAATCGAGTTGTGGGCCAGGTGCTCCGCGTCGACAGATTCGGCAATCTCGTCACGAACATCGATCGCCGGACGTTCGAGCGGCTCGCGGATCGGACGCTCGACATCCGGATCGGGACGCATCCGGTGTCGAAGGTGGTCTCGACGTATGCGGACATCGCGCCCGGTGAGGTGTGCGCGTTGTTTGGGAGCACCGATCACCTCGAGATCGCCGCCAGCGGCGCGAGCGCCGCGAGCCTGCTCGGTGTGGGCCGCGGCACGCAGGTGCACGTGTCCGGCCGCGCGTGATAGGATTGCCCGCTTTTATGAATTCGGATCTTTCACTCGAGTTCTTGAGGGTCGTCGAGCAGGCAGCCATTGCCTGCGCCCACACGATGGGACAGGGCGACCGCTACAAATCCGATCAAGTCGCCGTCGAGGCCATGCGCAGGGTCATGGACACGGTGCCCATCGACGGCACGATTGTCATCGGCGAGGGCGAGCGCGATGAGGCGCCGATGCTCTTCATCGGCGAAAAGGTCGGGAGCACTCACGCCAAAGGCGCTGCAGGTTCTCGGGCGGTGCATGTCACGGAGGTCGACATCGCCGTCGATCCGCTCGAAGGGACCAATCTATGTGCGACGGGCGCGGCCAACGCGATTGCGGTGCTGGCCGCGTCCGAGCGCGGGGGCCTGCTCCACGCGCCCGACCTCTACATGGAAAAGCTCGTCGTCGGGCCGAGCTCGAAGGATCATGTCAGCTTCGACGCGCCTGTTGCCGACAATCTCAAGGCGATAGCGGGTTGCCTGGGCCGCCGTGTCGACGATCTCGTGGTCATCGTGCTGGATCGGCCGCGCCACGAGCAGCTCATCGCCGACATTCGCGCCACCGGCGCGCGCATCCGGCTCATTGGTGACGGCGACCTCTCAGCGGGGATTGCGGCGGCGGTGGTCGGATCCGGCGTGCACGCGGTGATGGGCACGGGCGGAGCGCCCGAAGGCGTGCTGACGGCAGCGGCAATGCGGTGCCTCAACGGCGAGATCTTCGCGCGGCTGGTGGTCACTAAGCCCGAGCACGAAACCCGCTGCCGCGCGATGGGGATCAGCGATTTCAAGAGAGTCTATCGGGCGAAAGACCTGGCACCAGGCCGACACATCATTTTTGCGGCAACCGGCGTCACCGACGGCTCCCTGATGCGCGGTGTCCGGTTTTTCGGTGACGGCATCCGCACGAGCTCGGTCATCATGCAGAACGATCCGCACCAGATTCGCTTCATCGACAGCATTCACGTCGCCTCGACGGGCAACGTCAAGATCAGGTTTTGAGGATCGTCCTCGGCGCCTGGTCCTTCGGTCTTCGTCCGTCCGGGTCCAGTCCGGCTCGATCCCGTCACTGCGGCCATAATGGGGGCTGATGCGCCGAGTGTTGGTCGATCCTGAAGCGCCGCAGCGCGACGCGCTTCAGGAGGCGGCGAAGTGGATTCTCGTCGGCGGCATCGTGGCGCTGCCGACGGACACCTTTTACGGCTTGGCCGCCGATCCGTTTCGGCCTGGCGCCATCTCACGCCTCGTGGCCATCAAGGGCCGCCCGGAGGGGCGCGCGCTTCCGCTCATCGGCGCAGACCTCCGCCAGATCTCGACGAGCCTTGGTCCGCTCTCACGCGTGGGCCAGCGCCTCGCGGGTCGCTTCTGGCCTGGTCCATTGACCTTGCTTCTGTCAGCGCCGCCGAGTCTGGCTCGCGGGGTCGCGGCCGGGACCGGCCGCGTGGGCGTGCGGGTACCCGCAAGCGGCATCGCACGCGCCATCTGCCTGGCGTCCCGCATCCCGGTCACCGCGACGAGTGCGAATCTCAGCGGCCAGCCCGCCACCGCCGACCCCGACGAGGTCGAACGCACGCTCGGCGCGGCGGTCGATCTGCTGATTGACGCAGGACCCACGCCTGGGGGCGCTCCGTCGACCGTTGTCGACGTGACGGATGAACGCCCGCGGCTCGTGCGCGCAGGGGCCATTTCCTGGGAGGAGATCCAGGCGTGGCTCAACCTGTCGTGACTCGCGAACGCGCCGCGCTCGTCGGACTGATCGCCGGACGATCGCGCCGCCTCGAGGCCGAGCGCTCGCTCGATGAGATGGCGGGTCTCGCCGAGGCGGCCGGTGCCCAGGTTGTGCTGCGGATGCTGCAAGAGCGGCCCAAACCGGATCCATCGACGTTTCTGGGCGCGGGCAAGCTGGTCACGCTTGCGGCCTCGTGTGCCGAAACCGGCGTGAACGTGGTGATGTTCGACAGCGAGCTGACGCCCGCTCAGCTTCGGCACATCGAGGAGGAGGTCGGGCGAAAGATCATCGATCGGACGCAGCTCATTCTCGACATCTTCGCCCGCCGCGCGCGCACGCGCGAAGGCAAGCTGCAGGTCGAGCTCGCCCAACTGAAGTATCTGCTGCCCAGGCTCGTGGGGGCGTCCAACGCCTTGTCGCGCCTGGGCGGCGGCATCGGGACGCGAGGTCCAGGCGAAACGAAGCTCGAGACCGATCGACGCCGGATTCGGGCACGTCTGCACGCCATCTCTGAGGCGATCGAACACGTCCGCCGCCGTCGAGCCCAGCTCCGGGAGCGGCGTCGCAAGGCCTCGGTGCCGACCGTCGCGCTCGTCGGCTATACCAACGCCGGGAAGACGACGCTCTTTAATACCCTGACGAGGGCGGAGGCCGAAGCGTCGAACGCACTGTTTGTGACCCTCGATCCGCTGGTCCGCCAGGTCCGGTTGCCCGACAACCGCCAGCTGCTGGTGTCGGACACGGTCGGGTTCATCGATCGGCTGCCGCACACGCTGGTGGCGGCATTTCGTGCGACCCTCGAGGAGGTCGCCGAGGCCGATCTGATCCTGCACGTGATTGACGCCGCGGCACCGGACCGCGAGCGGCGCCTCTCGGCCGTGCGGCGGGTGTTGGAGGAGGTCGACGCGACAGATGTGCCGCTCGTCGAGGTGTACAACAAGTGCGACATGCTCACCTCCGACGAGCTGCGCCGCCTGCAGGAACAGAACCCGTCCGCCTGGTGCGTGTCGGCTCTCACGCGGCAGGGAGTCGATAACCTGGTCGAAGCGGTCGCGTCGCGCCTCGCGCTCGACGTGCGGCGCGTCACGCTCGTCTTCGATCCGGACGACCCCGGGGACCGCGAGCGCATGGCCCGCCTGTACCGCCACGCCCGGGTTTTGACGCACGAGACGCGTGACGGGCGCGTGTCAATTGTGGCCGACGTGCCGGGTCGCCTTGTTGGTCAGCTCGACCCCGCGAAGTAGAATTTCGTCCGATGCTCCAGATGCTCGCCAGCAGTGTGATGCGAGGCGGTGGAAGGCCATGACCGTGCTGACGCTCGCCAATCAGATGACGCTGCTCCGCATGCTGCTGATTCCGGCGTTCGTCATCCTGGTCGTGTACGGGTATCTGGGCTGGGCGCTCGGGGTGTTCGTGACGGCCGGCATTACCGACGGCCTCGACGGCCTGCTCGCACGTCGCGCCGGGCAGAAGACGAGCCTGGGCGCATGGCTCGATCCGATGGCCGACAAGCTGCTCCTCGTGAGCACGTTCGTCGTGCTGACGGTGCCGGGGCTTGGGCTCCAGAACCGCCTGCCTATCTGGCTGACCGTGCTCATCATCAGCCGGGACATCGTGATCGTGATGACGGTGGCGATCGTGAATCTCGCCATCGGGCGCCGCACGTTCCAGCCCTCAATCTTCGGCAAGATCGCCACGGCCATCTACATTCTCACGGCCGTCGTGGCCATGCTGTTCAACTACCTCGGTTACCATTCACGCGTCTTCGACGTGTTCGTGTGGGCCTCGCTCGGAATCACCCTCATCTCGAGCCTCCATTACATCTGGCACGCCGCCCGGATCATCGACGCGCCTCAGCGGACATCTCTGCCATGAAGCGAATGTTGATCTGCTGTGTGTTGTTGTTGATCACGGTCCGGCTGAAGCCGGACGCCACGTCTGGGGTTGTCGTGTCTGGGGTTGTCGTGTCTGGGGTTGTCGTATCTGGGGTTGTAGTGTCCGGCTTTAGCCGGACCGTCGGGTACGTAGTGTCCGGCTTCAGCCGGACCGTGTACGCCCAGACGCCGCCCAAGCAGGCTGTCGTCGAGACCACTGCTGGGACATTCGTCATCGACCTGACGGTCGAGACCGCGCCGAATCAGACGACCTACTTCATGAAGGTCGCGGGCGAGGGTGGGTACGACGGCACGATCTTTCACCGCATGATCAGGCGCGGTGTTGTCCAGGGCGGGGATCCGTTGACGAAAGACCCCTCGAAGCGAGCGTCGTACGGCAGTGGCGGTCTGAACGCCGTGAAGGCGGAAGCGCGGGCGCCAAGGGTCACGCGCGGTTCGGTGGCCGCCGTCACGGTTCCGGGGATGCCCGACAGCGCGGGGTCCCAGTTTTTCGTCGCCCTGGCGGACCAGCCGGCACTCGACGGTCAGTACACGGTCTTTGGGCGCATCTCCGACGGCATGGAAGTCCTGTTCAAGATCTCTGAGACGCCTGTGGACGCGACCGGGCTTGCCGTTGAGCGGGTCGAAATCACACGAGTGACGATCCGCGATACGCCGCCCGAACCGTTTGTGACCGAGACGGTCCAGGAACTGGGCGGGTACCGCGCCGTGCTCGAGACCGCGGCCGGACCGATCACGGTTGAATTCTTCGTCGACAAGGCGCCGGCGACCGTCCGCCAGTTCATGCGACTGGCCGCCGCCGGCGTCTACGACGGCATGGCGTTTCACCGTGTGGCGCCGGGGTTCGTGATTCAGACCGGCTTCATCGGAAGCCGGGCGACACCCCTCACTGAGAAGCAGCAGACACTGGTCCGCAATCTGCCGCCGGAATTCAACGACACTCGGCACGTAAAGGGCATCCTGTCGATGGCGCGCGGGGAAGATCCGGCGAGTGCGACGACGTCGTTCTTCATTGTCACCGCCCCGTCGGCAGCGCTCGACGGCCAGTACACCGCGTTTGGCCGCGTGGTCGACGGCCTGGCGGCCGTCGACGCGATCGAGGCAACGCCTCGCAATGGCGAGACGCCGACAAGTCGGATTGAACTGAAGACCGTGCGGATCGAGAAAAAGCAGTAGACGAGAAGTAGTGTCCGGCTTCAGCCGGACGGCGGGTGCTACCCTGGCAAGCGCGTCACCTTGACGACGACGCCGACGAGGTACTCGACCTGAATGCGATCGCCGGGTTCGAGCGTGTGGCCGGCGATGGCCTCGGGCCCCACGCGCGCGGCATTCAATTGCTCCTCGGGATCGTCGAGATGAGTGAAGACGATCTCCCACGAGGGCTGCCCGTGAATGCTGATCGCCTGAATCCTCTTCAGCACCGCGTCGCGCGTACCTTTTAACATCACTCCGATCCTAGCACTTGGCCGTCGAAGGGGAGCCGATCGAGTGACGTTAGATCGGCAGGGGTGCAGAAGTTATGGACGCTCACGCCGAGCAGGCGCACCGGCCGGCGTCCGGCCTCCGTCTTGTCGAGCAGGCGCACCGCGCGATCGACGAGGGCGGCCTCCTCCCGAGTCGGAGGCGCCGAGTGGCTGCGCGTAATGGTGGTGAAATCACCGTAGCGGACTTTGATTGTCACGGTCCGTGCCAGGAACTGCTTGCGTGCGAGCCAAAGGGCGGCGTCGGCGGCCATGTTCGAGATTTCCTCGCGGATCGTCGACGTATCGGCGAGATCCTTCGGATAGGTGTTTTCGGAGCCTGAAGATTTCGCCTCGCGGTTCGGCGTGACCGGACGCTCGTCGACGCCATGGGCGAGTTGACGCAGCCAGTCGGCGAGGCTCCCGACCGCCTCTCGCAGCACATCCGGATCGGCGGCGCGCACGTCGACAAGACGTTCGATACCCCGAGCCCGCAGCTTGCGCGCGGTCACCGGCCCGACACCCCAGAGCGCGTCGACCGACAGCTGCTGCAGGAACGGCTCCACGCGACCCGGGCTGATGACCGTCAGGCCGTCCGGCTTCTTCCAACCAGACGCGATCTTGGCGAGAAACTTGTTGGGCGCAACGCCAGCCGACGCGGTCAGCCGGGTCTCGGCGCGGATGCGCTCTTTGAGGTGCTCCGCGACGCGCGTCGCGATTGGCTCATGCCAGGCATTCTCGGTGACGTCGAGGTAGGCCTCGTCGAGCGAGAGCGGCTCGACGAGCGGCGTCACCTCGCGGAAGATCCCGAAGACGGCGGTCGATACGGCCTTGTACCGTGCAAAGTCTGGCGGCACGATGACCAGCGACGGGCATAGGCGGACTGCCCGTGCCATCGACATCGCCGAATGCACGCCGAAATCGCGGGCCTCGTAGCTGGCAGCCGCGACCACGCCGCGACGGGTCGGCTGACCGCCGACGGCCACAGGCTTTCCGCGAAGCGTCGGATCGTCACGCTGTTCGACCGACGCGTAGAAGGCATCCATGTCTACGTGAAGAATCCGCCTCACGGCATGTACAATACATGTTTCCCTATGCCGCAATTTATCTACACGATGAAGGGCCTCGGGAAGGTCTATCCTCCCGACGTCAAAGTTCTCGACGACATCTGGCTGTCGTTCCTGCCCGGCGCGAAGATCGGCGTGCTCGGCGCGAACGGCGCGGGGAAGAGCTCGCTGCTCCGAATCATGGCCGGCGAGGATCACCAGTTCCTCGGCGAGGCCTTTCCCGCCGACGGCATCTCGGTCGGATTCCTGCCCCAGGAGCCGCGCCTTGATGCCTCGAAGAACGTGCTTGGCAACGTCGAGGAGGGCGTAGCTGAGATTCGGGCGCTGCTGACCCGCTACGATGACGTCAACGCGAAGCTCGGCGAGGACCTCTCGCCCGAGGCCATGGAGAAGGTGCTCGAGGAGCAGGCGAGGATTCAGGACCGCATTGACGCGGTGAACGCGTGGGACCTCGATTCGCGCCTCGATCTGGCGATGGATGCTCTGCGGCTGCCGCCGGCCGACGTCGAGGTGACCACGCTCTCAGGCGGCGAGCGGCGCCGGGTCGCCCTGTGTCGACTGCTGCTCCAGTCGCCCGACCTGCTGCTGCTCGACGAGCCGACCAACCATCTTGATGCCGAGTCGGTCGCCTGGCTCGAACGGTTTCTCAAGGACTACGCGGGCACGGTTGTGGCGGTCACCCACGATCGGTACTTCCTCGACAACGTCGCCGGCTGGATCCTCGAGCTCGACCGCGGCCGAGGCATCCCCTGGGAGGGGAACTATTCCTCGTGGCTCGAGCAGAAGCAGCAGCGGCTGCAGATCGAGGAGAAAGCCGAGAGCAGACGTCAGCGGACGCTCGAGCGCGAGCTCGAGTGGATCCGCATGTCGCCCCGCGCGCGGCAGGCCAAAGGCAAGGCGCGCCTGAACGCCTACGAGGATCTGCTGCGCGAGGAGACGGCGCAGAAACTGGAGACCGCTGAAATCTACATTGCGCCTGGCCCCCGACTCGGTGACGTGGTCGTCGAGGCGCGAAATCTTCGCAAGGGCTATGCCGACAACCTGCTGATCGAGGGCCTGAGCTTCACCCTTCCGCGCGGAGGCATCGTCGGGGTGATTGGACCAAATGGGGCGGGGAAGACGACGCTCTTCCGGATGATCACCGGCCAGGAGAAGCCGGATGCCGGCACGCTGAAGATCGGCGAGACCGTGAAGATTGGCTACGTCGATCAAAGCCGGGAAGCCCTCGATGCGAACAAGACCGTCTGGGAGGAGATTTCTGGCGGAGACGACGAGATCGAGCTTGGCAAACGCAAGGTGGCCTCGCGTGCCTACGTGTCGTGGTTCAACTTCAAGGGTGCGGCGCAGCAGCGGAAGGTCGGGGCGCTCTCGGGCGGCGAGCGCAACCGCCTGCACCTGGCGAAGTTGCTACGGCGCGGCAGCAACCTGCTGCTGCTTGACGAGCCCACCAACGACCTTGACGTCGACACGCTGCGGGCGCTCGAAGAGGCGCTGCTGGGCTTTGCCGGCTGCGCGGTCCTCATCAGCCACGATCGGTGGTTCCTCGACCGGATCGCCACCCACATGCTCGCCTTCGAGGGCGACAGCGAGGTCGTGTGGTTCGAGGGCAACTACCAGGACTACGAAGCGGACCGCAAACGGCGCCTCGGTGCCGAGGCCGACCAGCCCCACCGCATCAAGTACCGCAAGCTCACGCGATAACGTCCGGCTAAGGCCGGACACTACGTACGTCGGTGACGTGAGTCGGTGATGCCACACACGGTGGTGTAGTGTCCGGCTTCAGCCGGACCGTTCTTAGGCGAGCTTCGTCCGAAAGTACTCGATGGTCTTGACGAGGCCTTCCTCGAGCGACACCTTCGGCTCCCACTTGAGGAGCGTCCGCGCGCGGGTGATGTCGGGCTGACGAACCTTGGGATCGTCGGTGGGAAGCGGCTTATAGACGATCCGGCTCTTCGCGCCCGTCATCCTGATGATGGTGCGCGCGATTTCCTCGATGGTCGTCTCTCGCGGGTTGCCGATGTTCACCGGATCGTTCACGCTGGAGAGCATCAGCTTGATGATGCCGTCGACAAGATCGGTGATGTACGTGAAGCTGCGCGTCTGTGTGCCGTCACCAAACACCGTGACGTCTTCGTTGCGCAGGGCCTGCGAGATGAAGGCCGGCACGGCACGACCATCGTTGATGCGCATGCGAGGGCCGTAGGTATTGAAGATCCGGACGATCTTCGTGTCCAGCCCGTGAAACCGATGGTAGGCGACCGTGATCGCCTCGGCGAAGCGCTTGGCTTCGTCGTACACGCCGCGCGGACCGACGGGGTTGACGTTGCCCCAATACGTCTCCTTCTGCGGGTGCTCGAGCGGATCCCCATACACCTCGGAGGTCGACGCCAGAACAAACGTCGCTCGCTTCTCTTTGGCCAGGCCCAGCGCCTTGTGCGTGCCGAGCGCGCCGACCTTGAGGGTCTGGATCGGCAGCTCCAGGTAGTCGATGGGACTGGCCGGACTGGCCCAGTGCAGGACGTAGTCGATCGGACCTTCGATGAAGAGGTAGTTGGTGACGTCGTGCTTGATGAACGTGAAGTCGCGGTTGACGAGATGCGCAATGTTGGCCGTGCTGCCCGTCAGCAGGTTGTCGACGCCGACGACCGCGTAATCGCGATCGAGGAGTGCCTCGGCCAGGTGCGACCCGATGAAGCCCGCTGCTCCCGTAATGACCACGCGTGTTTTCATGAGTGTGTGTCCAACAGGTCCGGCTCAAGCCGGACTCTGCGTACGGACAGGAAGTATTTGTGGATCGTACTCGATGCGCCCGCCTCGTGTCGCGGCTCACGCGGCTGCCAGGTCGTAGATGTCTCGAATGCGGCGGACGGACCGCTCCCACGAGAACTGGCTGGCGCGCGCGAAGCCCTTTGCTCGCAACTCGCACCGCAAGCGCTCGTCACACAGCACGCGACGAATACCGTCGGCGATTGACTGCGGATCGCGAGGCTCGACAAAGAGCGCCGCATCGCCGAGGACTTCGGGCAGCGACGAGACGTTGGAGGCCACGACCGGCGTGCCGCTGGCCATGGCTTCGAGCGGAGGCAGCCAGAATCCCTCGTACAGCGATGGAAACACGAAGACGCGGGCCAGCCGGTACATGATCGCCAGCGTGTCTTCGGACTGGTAACCGAGGAACCGGACGTACCTGTGCAGCTGGTGCGCGTGCACGGCGCGCCGAAGCGCCGTGTACTTCGAGATCTGGTCGCCGATAAGGACCAGCTTGAGGTGGTCGAGACCGCTGCGGCGGACGAGATCGAACGCCTCGATGAGCCGGACAAGATTCTTGTGCGGCTTGACGTTGCCCGCGTAGAGCACGAAGTCGTCCTGGAGCTGATACCGCTCGCGCACGCGGTCGACGTCCTCCTGGCGCGGCTCGAGGCCGAACCGCTCGTCGTACGCGTTGTAGATGACGTCGATCTTGTCGGCAGCCACGTCGACGAAGCGCAGAATGTCGCGCTTACTGCTCTCGGAGACCGTCAGTACGCGCGTGGCGCGCCGTGCCGCGAGCGTGAGCGACGCGCGGGCGTAGAGGGGCATGAGCCGGTTCGGCAGATACTGCGGGAACATCAGGTGGAGGCAGTCGTGAATCGTCACGACCGATCGACATGGGACGAGCGGGGGCAGCACGTAGTGCGGCGCATGGAAGAGCGTCACGCGCTCGCGCTTGAGCGCGAGCGGGATCGTGAGCTGCTCGGCCATCGAGTACGTGCGCGCGTGTTCCGGCACCGCGCGGAAATTCTCGCCGAGCGCGCCGAGCGCGTCGCGGTCTTCCGGGCGGCACAGCACGACAAACTCGCTCTGACCGTCGAGGCGGGCGAGCTGCCGCAGGAGATTTCTGATGTAAGTGCCGATGCCGAAATCGTGCAGCTTGCGGGCGTCGACCCCTATGCGCACGGCGTGATGATATCCTGTCCCGCATGAAAATTGCGGTCGTCGGGACGGGGTACGTCGGGCTGGTCGTGGGTGCCTGTTTGGCGGAAAATGGAAACACCGTCATATGCGTGGACAAGGAGGCGTCCAAGATTGCGACCCTCAATGACGGCAAGATGCCGATCTACGAGCCCGGGCTCGAGGAGATCGTCCGCCGCAACCGCCACGAGGAACGGCTGAGCTTCACGACCGATCTGACCGGCGCGGTCAACGCGGCCGAGATCGTGTTTATTGCGGTCGGCACGCCGCAGGACGAGGACGGCTCGGCCGACCTTCAGCATGTGCTCGCGGTCGCGCGTGAGGTGGGGCGCGCGATGAACAAGTACACCGTCGTCGTCGACAAGAGCACCGTGCCGGTCGGCACGGCAGCCCGGGTGCGCGACGCCATCGGCCGCGAGACCACGCAAGCGTTCAGCGTCGTCAGCAATCCTGAGTTCCTGAAACAGGGCGCGGCTGTCGAAGACTTTATGAAACCCGATCGCGTGGTGATTGGCATTGACGATGCGCGCGCGCAGGAGGTGATGAGAGAGCTGTACCGGCCGTTCACCCGCACCGGCGCCCCGATCATGTTCATGGACACGGCCAGTGCGGAGCTCTCCAAGTACGCGGCGAACGCGCTGCTGGCGACACGGATCTCGTTTATGAACGAGATCGCCAACGTCTGCGAACTGGTGGGCGCCGACGTCGACCAGGTGCGCAGGGCGATTGGCGCCGATCGCCGGATCGGCACGTCGTTTCTCTTTCCGGGTGTTGGCTACGGCGGCAGTTGCTTCCCGAAGGACGTGAAAGCGCTCGTCAGGGCCGCGGCGGACAAGGGCTACGCGTTTGACATCCTGCGCGCGGTGGAGGCCGTGAATCAGTCGCAGAAGACGCGGCTCGTGGAGAAGATGGAGAGTTATTTCAAGGGCCTCAAGGGGCGATCCATCGCGCTGTGGGGGCTGGCGTTCAAGCCGCGGACAGACGACATGCGCGAGGCGCCGGCCATTGCGATTATCGAGCGCCTGCTCGCCAAGGGTGCCACCGTGCGCGCCTACGATCCGGAGGCAGCGTCCACGGCGCGGTCGCTCTTCGGCAACCGCATCACGATCTGCGAGAAGGGCTACGATGCGCTCAGTGGCGTCGACGCGCTGGCCGTGGTGACGGAATGGAACGAGTTCCGGGAGCCCGATTTCGACAGGATGCGCACGCTGATGAAATCGCCGGTCGTCTTCGACGGCCGGAACATCTACTCGCCCGGGCAGATGCAATCGCTCGGCTTCACCTACTTCTCCATTGGGCGCTAGGCCGCGAGCGGTGCTCGTCACCGGCGGCGCCGGCTATATCGGCAGCCATGCGGCCAAGGCGCTTTGCCGGGCGGGCTACCGCGTCGTCGTGTACGACAACCTCAGCGCGGGCCATCGAGGCGCCGTGCGATACGGGCCGCTCGTCGAGGGCGAGATTGGCGACGTGAGAGCGGTGCGGGAGGTGCTTCGGCACCACGGGATCTTCGCAGTCATGCACTTTGCCGCGTTTCTCGACGTCGGTGAATCGGTGCGCGATCCCGGCCGCTACTATCGTAACAATGTGGTCGGCACGCTCGGCGTTCTCGACGCCATGGCGGCGGAGTCGGTCCGGTACTTCGTGCTGTCGTCGACCTGCGCCACCTACGGCGACCCGGTCGAGACCCCGATGACCGAGATGCATCCGCAGCGGCCGATCAACAGCTACGGCGAGACCAAGCTCGCTGTCGAACGCGCGCTGCCCCATTTTCTGCGTGCGCACGGGCTGCGCTCGGTCGCCTTGCGGTACTTCAACGCGGCCGGCGCGGATCCCGAGGGGGAGATCGGCGAGGATCATCGACCTGAGATCCATCTGATTCCGCGCGCGATCGGCGCGGCCTCTGGCGGCGGTGGTCTTCAGGTGTTCGGCGACGATTACTCGACGCCAGACGGCACCTGCCTGCGCGACTACGTCCACGTGGCCGATCTGGCGGATGCCCACCTGCGTGCGCTCGAGGCTATGGTCGAGGGGAAGGGGTCGGACGCCTACAACCTTGGCACCGGTCGCCCGCACTCGGTGCGAGAGGTGATTGCGAGCGTCGAGCGGGTGACGGGTCGAACGGTGCCATGGACGCTCGCACCGAGACGGCCCGGCGATCCCGCGACGCTGTATGCTGCACCGGACCGGGCGCGCGGCGAGCTTGGCTGGGCACCGCGGTTCATGGATCTCGATGCGATCGTCTCGACCGCGTGGAACTGGCATCGCGCGCACCCCCACGGGTACGAAGGGGTGTGATGGGCGGCCGTTCCAGCACGGCGCTCGTCGATCCGCTGGTGTCGGTCGTCATGGCCGCCTACAACGAGCGCGACACCATCGAAGAGATCGTCCGGCGTGTGCTTGCCGTCCCGCTGCGCATCGAGCTTGTCGTCGTCGACGATGGATCGACCGACGGGACACGCGACCTCCTGCGGGCGCTTCGGCAAAATCTGGAGTTCACGCTGGTGCTCCAGCCCCAGAATCGGGGCAAGGGGGCGGCGCTAAGGGCCGGCTTCGCCGAGGTGAAAGGCGAGGTGGTGATCGTCCAGGATGCCGACCTGGAGTACTCGCCGGAAGAGTATCCCCAGCTCATCGATCTGATCTGCGCCGGGAGCGCGGACGTGGTCTACGGATCCCGGTTCATCGGCCGCCACCGGGTGTTCCTGTTCACGCACTATGCCGGCAACTGGGCGATCAACCTGCTGGCCAACGTGTTGTACAACACGACACTGACGGACCTCGAGACCTGCTATAAGGCGATGCGCATCGAGGTGCTCCGTTCGATGGCGCTCAAGTCCGATGGATTCGACATCGAGCCCGAGCTGACGGCCAAGATCTTCAAGCGTGGTTTTCGTGTGTACGAAATGCCGATCACGTACAACGGGCGCGGGTACGACGAAGGAAAGAAGATCACCTGGAGAGACGGTGTGGTGGCGATCTGGACGCTCGTGAAGTATCGGTTCACCGAGTGATGCATCCGCTCGAACGCCTGTTCCGCTACGCGACGCCGTACAGAGGCCGCTTGGTGGCGGCCGTGTGCGGGATGCTCGTGTACGCGGTCGGGTCGGCCGGTCTTGCCGCGCTCATCCGGCCCATCTTCGACAGCGTGCTGCCGAGCCGCCAGGGTCTGGCAGTCACCGCCTGGGCCATCGTTGGCCTGTACTTCCTGAAGGGTGCCGGCTCGTACGCGTCGTCTTACTTGATGGCCGACGTCGGCCAGCGCGTCGTGATGGATGTGCGCAACGCGCTCTACCGGCACATCCTCGGGCAGTCGGCGGCGTTTTTCACAGAGCGGACCTCGGGCCAGCTGATGTCGCGGATCACGAGCGACGTCGGGCAGGTCCAGCAGACAGTGTCCGAAACGGTCGGGGATCTCGCCCGCGAATCCATCGCGCTCGTCGGCTACACGGCGCTGCTGTTCTACTACGATGCGCGCCTGGCGATCGTCTGCCTCACGACGGCGCCGCTCATCGTGTATCCGCTGATGAAGCTCGGAAGCCGCGTGCGGCAGACGACGAGGCGCAGTCACGAGGCCACCGAGCACATTGCGCACATCACGGTGGAGGCGCTCACCGGGCATCGGATCGTGAAAGCCTTTGGCGCCGAGGCGCACGAAGCCGACAAGTTCGCGCGCGCCGCCTATCACCTGTTTCGCACGAACATGAAGGTGACGGCGGCGCTGTCCAGTCTGCCGCCCTTGATGGAGCTTGTCGGGGGCGCCGGTCTCGCGGCGGCGCTGTGGTACGGCAGCAGTCAAATTGCCCTTGGCCGGCTGACGCCGGGCGAGTTCGCTTTGTTCATCGGCACGCTGTTTCTGATGTACGGGCCGGCGAAGAAGCTCAGCCGCGTGAATGCGAGCGTGCAGCAGACGATCGCCGCGTCGGAGCGGATCTTCGAGATGCTTGATACGCACACCGAGATGCGAGAGGAGCCGGGCGCGCCGGCCCTCGCGCCGTTGTGCCGTGCCATCGAGTTCCGCGACGTGGGCTTTGGGTACGAGGCCGCGTCGGGCTGGATGCTGAGGGGCGTGTCCTGCACGGTAGGCGCCGGCCAGATGGTGGCCATTGTCGGCCGGAGCGGCGCGGGCAAGACGACGCTGGTCAATCTGCTGCCGCGTTTCTATGATGTGAGCGCGGGCGCGATTCTCATCGACGGCGTGGACATCCGGCGCGTCACGCTCGCCTCGCTCCGGCGCCAGATTGGCATCGTGACCCAGGAGACGGTCCTTTTTGACGACACGGTCGGCAGCAACATCGCGTATGGATCGCCACAGGCCACCCCCGCCGAGATCGAGGCGGCGGCGCGCGCGGCCAACGCGCACGAGTTCATCGTGGCGCTGCCGAAGGGCTATCAGACGACGATCGGAGAACGCGGCCAGCGGCTCTCCGGCGGGCAGCGCCAGCGGCTGGCGATCGCGCGCGCGTTGCTCAAGGACGCGCCAATCCTCGTGCTCGACGAAGCGACCTCGGCGCTCGATACCGAATCGGAGCGCCTGGTCCAGGAGGCGCTCGCCAACCTGTTGCTCAATCGGACGTCGTTTGTCATCGCCCATCGCATGTCGACGATTCGCCGCGCCGACGCGATCGTTGTGCTGGAGCGGGGCCGGGTCGTGGAGACCGGCCGGCACGACGAACTGGTCGCACGCGTCGGCGGCACGTACGCGACCTTGTACCAGGCGCAACGGCTCGAGGGCCGCCGCGCCGAGCGCCGGATGGTGCCCTCATGACATGCTCAACTATGGGGGCCACGGAAAACGCAGAGTGAATGAACCACAGAGGCACAGGGACACGGAGGCGCCGCATCGAGCGCGACGGCCAGAGGTCCGTCACTCCGTGCCTCGGTGGCTCTGTGGTTACTATCCTCTGTGAGGCTCCGTGTCCCGGTGGTGAAGCTCTTATGATCAAGTCGATGACGGGGTTCGCGTCGGTCACTCTTGAGGACGACCGTGCGGCGGTGGCGGTGACGATTCGATCGCTCAACCACCGCTATCTGGATCTGCAGCTGCGCATCCCGCAATCGCTCGGTGCGATCGAGAGCGACGTGCGCGCGCTGGCAGCCCGCCGCGTCGCCCGCGGCCGGCTCGAGGTGAGCCTGTCGCTGCAGGTGCGGCAGTCGCCTGGCGTCGAGGTCGAGTTCAACGTCGAGTTCGGGCGCGCGCTCGATGCGGCGCTCGACCAGGCGCGTGCGCGGGGCCTGGTGGCGGGCGCGTTGACGCCCGGCGATCTGCTGCGACTGCCGCAGGCCCTGACGATCCGCGAGCGGCAGTCCGAGGCGGACCAAGCGGCCGCACTCGCGATTGCGGGCCGGGCGCGCGAGGCCATCGAGCGGGCGCTCGTCGCCTTGGACGCCATGCGATCGCGGGAGGGCGACGACCTGCGCGCCGACCTGGAAGGGCGGCGCGCGTCGGTCGCCGATCTCGTGGAGCGGATCGCGGCCGCCGCCGATGAGGGGCGCGGCGCGGTGGAGCGGCGGCTCGCCGAGCGCGTCCGCGAGCTGCGGGCCGATCTGCAGGCCGACGAGGTGGCCGTGGCGCAGGAGATCGTGCGGCTCGCGGCGCGGTCCGATATCAGCGAGGAAGTCGCGCGGTTTCGCGCGCACGTGCGGCACTGGGCAACGCTCGCCGACAGCGCCGAGCCCTGCGGCCGCAAGCTCGACTTTCTGCTCCAGGAGATGAACCGCGAGGTGAATACCATGGGGTCGAAGGCCGACGGACTCGCGGTCTCCGCGCTCATTATCGCGGCCAAGGCCGAGCTCGAGAAGATGCGCGAGCAGGTGCAGAATGTCGAATAGGCGAGGCCTGCTGTTCGTCGTGTCGGCCCCCTCAGGCGCCGGCAAGACGACGCTCGTCGAGCGGCTGGTCGGGCAGTTGACGGGGCTGACGATCTCGCGCTCGTACACGTCTCGAGCCGCGCGCGAGGGCGAGATCGACGGCGTCGACTATAATTTTGTGACACGCGAGAGGTTCGAGGCCATGGCCGCCGACGGCGAGTTCCTCGAATGGGCGGATGTGTTCGGCAACCTCTATGGCACCTCGGCCCTCGATACCGACCGCCTGCTCGAATCGGGGCTTGATGCCGTCCTCGTGATCGACGTCCAGGGCGCCCGCGCGGTCCGCCGGCGTGGCATGGAGACGACGGCGATCTTCGTCATGCCGCCGTCCATGGAAGTCCTGGAGCGACGATTGCGGGGCCGCAGCAAGGACAGCGAGGCCGCCATCAAGGAACGGCTGCGCGTCGCCCGGCAGGAGGTCGCGTCGTACGCGGAATACGACTTTGTGGTGGTCAACGACGAACTGACCCCGACGCTCGACGGGTTGCGGAGCATCATCCTGGCCGAGCGTGCGAGGCTGGTGCGAATGCGCGGCGAGGCCGAAAAGATAGCCAGGACGTTTGTCTAAATGCTAATTGCCCTTGGGGTATGCGGCGGGATTGGCGCGTATAAGGCCGTCGAGGTGGCCCGCGGACTTCAGAAGCGCGGCCACGATGTCATTACCGTCATGACCCAGTCGGCGGCCAGATTCGTCGGGCCGATCACCTTCGAGGCGATCACCAGACGGCGCGTCATCACGAATCAGTTCGATCCGGGCGTCAACGCCGACATCGAGCACATCAGCGTGGCGTCCTCGATCGATCTCCTGCTCATTGCCCCCGCCACCGCGAACATCATCGGCAAGATCGCCAACGGCATCGCCGACGATGCGCTGTCGACGTTGTTTGTCGCCACGCGCGCGCCGGTGCTTGTGGCGCCGGCCATGAACACGCAGATGTTCGCCAACGAGGCGGTGCGGCGCAATCTCGACACGCTCGTCTCGCGCGGCGTTCGGTTTGTCGAGCCGGGTGAGGGCTACCTCGCGTGCGGGTGGATCGGCAAGGGCCGGCTGGCCGAGTCTGACGAGATCGTGGCGGCGGCCGAAGCGATGCTGCGCCCGCAAGGTCCTCTGCGCGGTCTGCGGCTGCTTGTCACCGCGGGTCCCACCTTTGAGGACGTCGATCCCGTCCGGTACATC
Source organism: Acidobacteria bacterium RIFCSPLOWO2_12_FULL_65_11 (assembly GCA_001767495.1). Classification (GTDB taxonomy): domain Bacteria; phylum Acidobacteriota; class Vicinamibacteria; order Vicinamibacterales; family CAVVIG01; genus 2-12-FULL-65-11. The sequence continues at coordinate 39,985 of MELA01000096.1, forward strand.
GGCAACCGATCGAGCGGCCGCATGGGCTTTGCCATCGCGGGAGAGGCGGCGCGTCGCGGCGCTGCCGTCACGCTCGTGGCCGGTCCGACCTCCGTGGAGCCGCCGCCGGTCGCCGACGTGGTTCGCGTGCGGTCGGCGGCCGAGATGCACCAGGCCGTACTGGCCATGGCCGATGAGCAGCAGGTCGTCATCATGGCGGCCGCGGTCGCCGACTACGCGCCGGTCGAGCGTCAGGCCCAGAAGATGACGAAGGACAACGAATCGCTGACGATCGTCTTGAAGAAGACGCCGGACATTCTCGGCGAGCTTGGCCAGCGGCGGATCGCGACGGGTGGCGGCCCGCTGCTCGTGGGATTTGCGGCCGAGACCGAGGATGTCGTTCGCCGGGCGAGTGCCAAGCGCGAGCAGAAGCACGTCGATCTGATCGTCGCCAACGACGTCTCGCGCGCTGACGCCGGCTTTGACGTGGACACCAATGCCGTCACGTTTGTCGGGCCGGAGGGCACCGAGACGCTGCCGCTGCAGAGCAAGACGCGCGTGGCGTCAGCGATCCTCGATCGCGTCGAGAAGCTTTTTGTCGAACGTGCGGCTGAACGTCCGGCTAAAGCCGGACACTACGACGGCAGGTAGAGCGCCGGACACGACGACAGCGAAGCAGCCAGGATGCTTGTGGGCAGAATCTCCCGGACGGAACGTAGTGTCCGGCTTTAGCCGGACCGTGTCATGGATCGCGATCAAGTCGCCGAACATCTTAAATTCGCTTCGGAGCTCGGCGTGGCCGGCGTCAGCCGCGATCCCGCCTGGCGCGAACGAGGTGTCGGGAGGGAGCGCCCCGGCCCGGTAGGGGACGGTCTTCAGACCGTCCCGACGCAGGGGACCGTCCCACCGCCGGGGGCCTTCCCGCTGCACATGTCGCCCTCGCCTGCAGAAGGATTGACGGCCGTTAGAACTGAGATTGGCGACTGCACGCGCTGCAAGCTCCACGGTCTCGGCCGGCGTCAGATTGTGTTCGGCGTCGGCAGTCCGACGGCCGACCTCATGTTCGTCGGCGAGGCGCCGGGGCACGATGAAGACGTCCAAGGCATTCCCTTCGTCGGCCGGGCCGGACAGCTCCTGACGAAGATCATCGAAGCGATCGGGTTGAAGCGCGAGGATGTCTACATTGCCAACGTGATCAAATGCCGTCCTCCCGAGAACCGCAATCCCGAACGGGACGAAGTCGAGACCTGCGAACCATTTCTCTTCCAGCAGATCGACATCATCAAGCCGAAGGTCATCGTTGCGCTCGGCAAATTCGGCGCCCAGACGTTATTGAGGACGCTCGACCCCATCTCCCGTCTGCGTGGCCGCGTGTACGAGTATCGTGGCGCCAAGCTGGTCCCAACCTTCCATCCGGCCTACCTGCTGCGCAACCCCTCGTCCAAGCGCGAGGTGTGGGAAGACATGAAGCTGGTAAGAACACTGCTAAAGTAAAAAGTGAAAAGTTAGAACTTAAAAGTAGAGAGAATAAAGGCTCAGTCCTGGCTCAGTCCTTTTAAGTTTTCAATTCTAAGTTTTCACTTGCTGATAAGCGTCGCCGTTCCCGTCCCCCAGCTCGACCTGTTGACGTACCGCGTTCCCGACGGCATGACCAGGCCCGTCGTCGGCGCGCGCGTCGTCGTCCCTCTGGGACCGCGGACCGTCACCGGCATCGTCGTTGACTGCAATCCGGTCCTCGATGTGGCCGAGGCCGACGTCAAACCGGTTCGTCAGGTGCTGGATCACGAGGCATTCGTACCCACTGAGGTAGTGGAACTCGCGACGTGGACGGCCGAGTACTACGCGGCCGGTCAGGGCGAGACGATCACGGCCGTCCTTCCCCCGAAGACGCGCGGCGCGCGCGCCGACGCACACAAGACCGTACGTGTGGCCTCGATTACGGCGGCCGGCATTGAGGCGCTGACGGGCGCCGCGTCGCTGACACCACGGCAGCGCGACGCCCTGGAACTGGTCGCCGGCACCGCGGTGGGTCTGCCAACGCCGACGCTCGTCGCGCGAGGTGTCGGCGCGGACGCCATCGGACGGCTGGCGCGCCGCGGGCTGGTGGGCCTGCGCCTCGAGCGCGTCGAGCGCGACCCGTTTTTGGCGACGCTCGTGCGCCTGGTGTCGGACGAACAGGATCGGCAGTTAACGAAGGAGCAGGTGCGCGCGCTCGGCCGGCTGCAGGATCTGGCCGGCGCAGGAGAGTTTCGCGTCGCGCTTCTGCAAGGTGTGACCGGCAGCGGCAAGACGGAGGTCTACTTGCGGCTGGCCTCGGCGGTGCAGCGTGCGGGTCGCCGCGTGCTGATGCTCGTGCCGGAGATCGCGCTCACGCCCGCCATGGCGTCGCTCTTCCGCCAGACCTTCGGCGACCGTCTGGCCATCCAGCACAGTGGACTCTCCGACGGTGAGCGCCACGATCAGTGGCAGCGGATCCGCCGCGGCGAGATCGACGCGGTGGTCGGCACGAGGTCGGCGGTGTTTGCGCCGCTCTCCGACATTGGCCTGATTGTGGTAGACGAGGAGCACGACGGGTCGTACAAGCAGGAGGAGAGTCCCCGCTATAACGGCCGCGATGTCGCGATCGTGCGCGCCCAGCGCGCCGGCGCGCTGGTCGTCCTCGGCTCGGCCACGCCGTCCCTGGAATCCAGCTACAACGCGCGTGCCGGCAAGTACGAGCGGCTCTTGCTCGAGCGCCGCGTACTCGATCGGCCGCTTGCCGCGGTGAGCATCGTGGACATGCGCGAAGAGTACGCAACCGTCGGTCCCGACGTCGTGCTCAGTCGTGCCCTGACCCAGGCCATCGCCGCACGGCTCGAGCGGAAAGAGCAGTCGCTCATCCTTCTCAACCGGCGTGGATTCGCGACATCTGTGTTCTGCCGCCAGTGCGGCGGCACGCTCGAGTGCCCGAACTGCAGCGTGTCGCTCGTCGTTCATGGCGAAGGATCAGCCCGGCGCGGGCGCTGCCATTACTGCAACTACTCGGTTCGCGTGCCCAAGGCGTGTCCGTCGTGCGCCGGACCGTACCTCGAGCAAAGCGGCTTTGGCACCGAGCGCGTCGAGGCCGAGGTCAAGCGGGCGCATCCAGGTGCCCGGGTGGCGCGCCTCGATCGCGACGCGATTGGCCGCCGAGGCGCGCTCGGCCGCCTGCTCTCGCGGTTCCGCGACGGAGACATCGACGTCCTGGTTGGCACCCAGATGATTGCCAAGGGTCACGATTTTCCACGCGTGACGCTTGTGGGCGTCATTTCCGCGGACGTGGGGCTGGGTCTGGCGGACTTTCGCGCCTCCGAGCGGACGTTTCAGCTGTTGACCCAGGTGGCCGGCCGCGCCGGGCGCGGCGAGCGGCCCGGCGACGCCATCGTCCAGACGCTCTTTCCGGATCACTACAGCATTCAGCTCGCCTGCCGGCAGGACTATGACGCGTTCTACGAGCACGAGCTGAAGTTCCGCCGCGCGATGCGGTATCCGCCGCTCGTCTCGCTCGTCAACTTCGTCGTTCGCTCAAGGACGTTTGCCGGCGCCATGGGCGATGCGGCGGACTTCGCGCAGAACCTGAGACAGGAGAGTCGGGACGCCTTCCGCGTCCTGGGCCCGGCGCCGGCGCCCCTTGGCAGGCTCCGGGGCGAATACCGCGCGCAGATATTAATCAAGGGTACGAATCGGAAGCGGATGCGTGAGGCGGTGCGGTCAGTGATCGCCGGTCGACATGACTTGGCGAGGCGGACGATCGTCGACGTGGATCCCTTCAACGTGCTGTGAATTGTTGATTGATGATTGTTGATTGTTGATTGCGGAATAGAGAATTGCCGATTGCTGATTGACTGCGCGCCCTTCCAATCAGCAATCAACAATCCGCAATCAGCAATTCACCGTCCGATGAGTTCGATGGGCCGGATGGGCGCTGGCGTGAAACAGAGCACGAACATGGCGAGTGCGAGGAGGGCGAGGATGAGACGCGTGCGGTCGAGGGGGACGTGTTCGTCGAAGACGCGAGGGTGGCGCGGACCGAACATGACGAGCATGCCAATCATCAACACCGTCCAGACCAGCCAGCTCGTCGAGAAGAACGTCAGGCCGACCGCGACGCCGATCATCGCGAGCGTGACGTAGGTCGAGCGTCGCCCCAGGACGGCGTACGAGATGTGCCCGCCGTCGAGCTGGCCGACAGGAAACAGGTTGAGCGACGTGGCCAGCAGGCCGAACCACGCGGCAAATGCTACCGGATGCAGGTTGAGCGAATACCCGTCTGGCGTCGGGCCCCACAGCATCCAGGCGGCCGCCTGAAAGAGCAGCGGTTCACCCAGCTCGAGCCCCGGAAAGTCGGCCGGGACGCGCACGACACGCGACATCGACAGGCCGATGAAGAGCGCGGGCACGGCGACCAGGAACCCGGCGATCGGACCCGCGATGCCGATGTCGAACAGCATGCGCTTGCTCGGAATAGG
>MELA01000096.1:44494-52725 GCA_001767495.1 Acidobacteria bacterium RIFCSPLOWO2_12_FULL_65_11
GCGTACCGGGCAGCATCGGGGGAGGAAACGGGAGGAAAAACGGCAGGGACGCATCGACGTCATAATAGCGGCACGCGAAGTAGTGTCCGAGCTCGTGGCACCCGAGGATCGCCAGAATCGTCGCGCTGTACCAGAAGCCCCGCAGCAGGAGCGCGGCAATCGGCATCTGCAGGTCCACGGGGAGTACGAAGTCGGACTGGAATCCGGCGTAGTGTTCGGCGCCGGCGAGCGTCGTCGTGGCAATCGTGAGCACGAACAGGGCGGCATGCCGCCAGACCCGATCCTGGAACTTGGGCTGTGGCTGCCACTCGACCTCGGGTGGCGTGGTCATCCGATGTTCTGAAGATCTTTGCCCGGCTTGAAACGAATCGTCCGCCCTGGAGGAATGCGGACTTCCTTCCCCGTGCGAGGATTACGGCCGATGCCCCGCTTGCGCGGCTTCACCTGGAAGACGCCGAACCCGCGAAGCTCGATGCGATCGCCGCGCTGCATGGAGACGCGCATGGCGTCAAACACGGCATCCACGGCCACCTCGGCCTTAACCTTGGTGATGTCGGCCGTCTTTGATACTTCGTTCACAATATCGACCTTGATCATGCTTAGGGTCTCCTAGCGTCGCGTAAACACTATAAATACTTAGACTTACGCTGTCAAGGACAAGGCTAAGTTGATGCCCCCAAGACTCCCATCCGTCGTGCTCGCGGGCCGACCCAATGTCGGCAAATCGACGCTGTTCAATCGCATCACCGGAGCCCGGCGCGCGATTGTGGCGCCGATCGCCGGCACGACCCGCGACACCCTCGCGCGCCAGGCCGTCTGGCGCGGCGTGACGTTTCAGCTCTTCGACACCGGCGGGATGTTTGGCGCGAGTGAGGATCCGCTGCGCGAGGCGGTGAGCCGTCAGGGCCGGCGCGCGATGGCCGGCGCCGATCTGCTGATCCTGGTGGTGGACGGACGTGAAGGGCTGGTGCCGGCCGACCAGGAGATTGCGCGGGAGCTGCGCGAGACGGGCCGCGCGGTCCTGCTCGCCATCAACAAGACCGACGACAAGCGGGCGCAGGCCGGCGCGATGGACTTCTTTCAGCTCGGCTTCGATCCGGTGCTGGAGATCTCGGCCGAGCACGGGCACGGCGTGGCGGAGCTGCTCGATGAGATCGTGAAACATGTCGGGATTCGGGATTCGGGATTCGGGATTCGGCAATCGGACCACCCCGAATCCCAAATCCCAAGTCCCGAATCCCAATCCGAAGTGGCCGTCGCCGTGGTGGGCCGTCCCAACGTCGGCAAGTCGTCGCTCGTCAACCGGCTGCTGCGGGAGGAGCGGGTTCTCGTGAGTGAGATGCCGGGCACGACGCGGGATGCCATTGACGCCCCGCTGACGTGGCATCGGCGGCGGTTCCGGATCGTCGACACCGCAGGCATGCGGAGGCCGGGTCGTGTGGGGCGCGGCGGCAAGGTGGAAGTCGTCAGCGTGGCTGGCGCGAAGCGATCGATTGCGGACGCCGACGTCGTCGCGCTCGTCATCGACGCGGCGAGCGGCGCGACCGATCAGGACGCGGCGATTGGGGGAGAAGTCGACCGGGCCGGCCGGGGCATCGTCATCGTCGCCAACAAATGGGACCTTGTGAAGGGCAGCGGATCGGACGGCGCGAAGACGTTCGACGAGGAAGTCCGACATCGCATGCGGTTTCTCGACTACGCGCCACTCCTCCACGTCTCCGCGCTCACCGGTGAGCGCGTGCCGAAGGTGATGGAGACGATCGACAAAATCGCGGCCACGCGGCGGCAGCGCGTGGCGACGCCGGCGCTCAATAAGTTTATCGAAGCGGTGACCGCCGCCAACCCACCCGTCAGCCCAGGCCGCAGGCACGTACGCATCCTGTACGTGGCTCAAATCGGAGTGGCGCCGCCGTCATTTGTGTTCTTCACGAACGTGGCGACCACGTTTCACTTTTCCTACGAGCGCTTCCTGGTGAATCAACTGCGCGCACATTTCGGGTTCGTCGGCACGCCCATTCGCGTGCAGGTGCGCCGCCGCGCCAAATCCTAGCTCCAGATCCTAATCGTAGTGTCCGGCTTCAGCCGGACCGTCGTCCGTCCGGCTAAAGCCGGACACTACATATGAAGGCCCATCTGAAGGCTAATCCGTGACGCAGCCCGTGCTCGCGCTGCTTACCAGGCGGATGTACTTCGCGAGCGTGCCGCGCTCGGCCTTCAGCGGCGGTTGCCGCCATTCGCGCCGCCGTCTCACGAATTCCTCGTCCGGCACGTCGGCCGCGATGAAATTACGTTCTGCGTCAATGGTGATGCGATCGCCCGATCGGAGAAGCGCGATCGGCCCTCCGTCCTGTGCTTCGGGCGTGATATGTCCGACGAGGAACCCATGGGAGCCTCCGGAGAACCGGCCGTCGGTCAGAAGCGCCACGTCGTGGCCCAGGCCCGCACCCATGATGGCCGAGGTCGGCGTCAGCATTTCGGGCATGCCAGGTCCGCCCTTTGGCCCTTCGTACCGGATGACGATGACGTCGCCCTTGGCAATCTCGTGGCGTTCGAGCGCCGCCAGCATGTCCTCTTCAGCGTCGAAGACCTTCGCTGGACCTGTGAAGCGCACACCCTCTTTACCCGTAATCTTCGCCACGGCGCCGCCCGGCGCGAGGTTGCCCTTGAGGATCTGGATGTGCCCGGTCGGCTTGATGGGGTTCGAGAGCGGTCGAACGATCTGCTGGCCGGCAGTGAGGCCGGGGAGGTCCTTCAGGTTGTCCCGTACCGTTCTGCCCGTGACGGTGATGCAGTTGCCGTCAATCAGCCCAGCACCGAGCAGCATCTTCATCACCGCCGGAATCCCGCCCACTGCGTGCAGGTCCTCCATCACGTACTGGCCGCTCGGCTTGAAATCGGCCAGCATCGGCACGCGATTGCTCACCTTCTGGAAATCGTCGATTGTCAACGGGACGTCCACCTCGTGTGCCATCGCGAGCAGGTGAAGAACGGCGTTGGTCGAGCCGCCGAGGACGGTGACCAGCACCATCGCGTTCTCGAACGCCGCGCGCGTCATGATGTCGCGCGGCTTCAAGTCGAGCTCGAGCAGTCGGCGAACCGCCGCTCCGGCTTGCAGGCATTCCAGGAGCTTTTGCGGGTCCTCGGCGGGCGTGGACGAACTGTAGGGCAGGGTCATCCCGAGCGCCTCGATCGCCGACGCCATCGTGTTGGCGGTGTACATGCCGCCGCAGGCGCCGGCGCCTGGACAGGAGTGGCGAACGATGTCTCGCCGCTGCGCCTCGTCGATCGCGCCCGAGAGGAATTGGCCATAACTTTGAAACGCGGACACGATATCGAGCTTCTGGTTGTCACCGCCATGGCCCGCGCGGATGGTGCCGCCGTAGACCATCAGCGACGGCCGATTCAGCCGGCCCATCGCCATGACGCACCCGGGCATGTTCTTGTCGCACCCGGGCAAAGAGATGTTGGCGTCGTACCACTGGCTCGCCATCAGGGTTTCGATCGAGTCGGCGATGAGGTCGCGCGACTGGAGCGAGAAGCTCATGCCGTCGGTGCCCATGGAAATGCCGTCGCTGACGCCGATGGTGTTGAATCGCATCCCGACCATGCCGGCGGCGACCACGCCTTCTTTCACCTTTTCCGCGAGCGACAGCAGGTGCATGTTGCAGGGGTTGCCTTCGTACCAGACGCTCGAAATCCCGACCTGCGGCTTGCTCATGTCGGCGTCCGTCATCCCGGTTGCGTACAGCATCGCCTGGGACGCGCCCTGCGCCTTGGGCTCAGTGACGCGCGAACTGAACTTGTTGAGTTGAGTCATGGCTCTATTGTAGACGGCACGTCCAGGGTCCGGCTGAAGCCGGACACTACAGCTGCATGAGGCCGGCTCGCGAGTTGACATGCGTGGGAGGCGGGCGTAAGGTCGTGGCTGGCCTAAGTCCTGCGCCACTCGCAGGACGCGGGGGACCCAGGCTCCTGGGGCGCACCGGCGGGACAACCGCCGGAGGACACTTCCGAGTCCTAGCCCGACAGCTAACCCCGGCGGCGTCATACGGAAGGCGCGAGTGATCTCCACACCCGTCCCACGCGACGGACGCGTTCGCGTCGTCGTCGCCACCACCGTTCTTCTCACGTTCATCTCGTTCTGGCGGGCCGCCTCAATCGTCCTCGCCGATCTGGGATCGACTGCCTTCTACGTCGGCGGGATTGTCGAGCAGGCGGTGGGCGAGTCCGCTCCCTGGTTCATCCTCGCCGTGATGGTGTTTTCCTACGCCGTGCGGGCGCTCTACATCGAGAGCTCGACGATGTTTGTGCGTGGCGGTGTGTACCGCGTCGTCAAAGAGGCGATGGGCGGAACGCTGGCCAAGCTGTCGGTGTCGGCCCTCCTCTTCGACTACGTGTTGACCGGTCCCATTAGTGGTGTCTCGGCCGGCCTGTACGTCGTCGGGCTCACCAACGAGCTGCTGACGCGCGGTGGTCTGGGCGTGCAGCTGCCCGCCGGTTCAACCGCCGCGCTCATCGCCATCCTCATTACGGTGTACTTCTGGTGGCGCAACACCAGGGGCCTGCACGAGTCGAGCGACGATGCGCTGCGGATCATGCAGGTGACGACGGTGATGGTCGTGCTGCTGATCGCATGGTGCGGCCTGACGCTTGTGTGGAGCGGCGGGTCGTTGCCGCCGGCTCCGGCACCACAGAACCTGCGGTTTTCTGAAGACGCGCTGGGCTGGTTGGAGGGAACGGCCTGGCCGAGCGTGACGGCGATCGCCATCCTGGTGGGCTTCGGCCATTCGATTCTCGGGATGAGCGGCTGGGAGTCGCTCGCCCAGGTGTACCGCGAGATCGAGCACCCGAAAGTGAAGAACCTGCAGCGCGCCGGCCTGATCATCTTTGTCTACAGCCTGATGTTCACCGTGCTCGTCAGCTTTTTTGCGTCGGCCATCATTCCCGATTCGGTACGCCCCCGCTACTACGACAACCTCATCTCCGGGCTGGCGATGAACCTCGTCGGTCCGGTCTCGCTGCGTCTGGTGTTTCAGGGCTTCGTCGTGGTTGTCGGTTTTCTGATGCTGGCTGGCGCAGTCAACACGTCGGTCGTCGGTTCGAACGGCGTCCTCAACCGCGTGTCGGAGGACGGCGTGCTGACCGACTGGTTCCGCAAACCCCACCGCCGGTTCGGCACGACCTATCGCCTGATTAATCTGATTGCGCTGTTGCAGATTGTCACGATCCTCGTCAGCCGGGGCAACGTGATCGTGCTCGGCGAGGCCTACGCCTTTGGCGTGGTGTGGAGCTTTGCGTTTAACGCGCTGTCCGTCCTGGTGTTGCGCTACAAGCGTCCGGAGGTGCCGCGCGGTTGGCGGGTGCCCCTCAACCCGCGCATCGGTGGGCGGGAGGTGCCGATCGGCCTCATCGTGATCAGCATGAGTCTGTTTGCGGCGGCGATCATCAACCTGTTCACGAAGGAGACGGCGACGATTGCCGGCTTGCTGTTCACGGCCGGCTTCTTCGCGACCTTTGTTGTCTCCGAGCGCATCACCGCCAGGCGCCGCGCGGCGGCCGGATCCAGGCTCGACCAATTCCAGCTGAAACCGGAAGCGGAAGTGGACGTCGACGCGCTCCACGCCCGGCCCGGTGGGGTGCTGGTGCCCGTGCGCGACTACAACACGCTCGCGCAGCTCGACTGGGCGGTGGCCCGTACGCCCGTGGATCGCGATGTCGTCGTGCTCACGGTCCGGCTGCTGCGCGGACCAGACGGCGGCGCGCACGAGCTGGCCGCCGACGAGGTGTTCACCGACTACGAGCAGCAATTGTTCACGCGCGTGGTGGCGATCGCCGAGCGCCATGGCCGCAACGTCAAGCTGCTCGTGCTGCCGGCCACGAACATTTTCGACGCCATCGCGCAAACCGTGGTCCGGCTGCAGGTGAGCGAGATCGTGGCTGGAGAGTCGGAAGTGCTCTCGCACGTCGCACAGGCGCAGCTGATGGGCGAGGCCTGGGATCGGACCCCGCACGGTCGCGGTTTGGCCACCGAGTTCGTCATCCACGCGACCGATGAGCACGTGCAGCGGTTTTCGCTCGGGGCGCACGCCCCGGCGCTGAACGCGGACGATGTCGAGCGGATTCATCGCGTGTGGATCGAGGCCGTGAAGGCCGTTGGACCGGACATTCATCACCGTGACGTCGTGGTGGCGGCTCTCGACAGCTTCGAAGAGGAACTCTCGGGTAACCCCGATCAGGCCGTCGCGCGACTTCGGCGCCGTACTGACGCTCAGTCTTCCCCAACGAAGGGCAGGGGGTAGTCTCGCGACCGAGCCCAATCCGATGCGCTATACTGCCGAGGCTGGTTTGTGGCGCCGATGGCCGACATAGCCGCTCAGATCGACATACCCAGGCGGGCGCTGTTCAAGGCGGCCGAGGTCTGCGAAATCCTCAAGGTGCAGCCCTACGTGCTGCGCTCGTGGGAGGCCGAGTTTCCGGAGATCGGCGTCGCCAAGACGGCGGGTGGACCTCGAGTCTACCGGCGCGTGGATGTCGAGCAGGTCGCGAGAATCAGGCACCTGCTGCTTGTCGAAGGGTTGACGCTGGCAGGCGCCCGCCGGAGGCTCGAAGAGGAGGCGGCGCCGGTTGCGGCCGACGCGCCGGCGATCGACGAGCTGATCGGTCAAAACGCGCGCGAGCGGCTGACGGAAGTGAAGCGGGGCCTCCGGTCGATTCTGGATTTGCTTGCCGGTTCGAATGGTGGCGCACAGACTGGAGTGGCGGAGCCGCCGGCCCCCCGGTCGAGAACGCGGCCGGCCCCTGTCAGCAGTGTCAGCCGCACCAAGATTGCGCGCGGCAAGCCGCCCGCGCGGTCGCGTCACGCATCGTCGTCGCGCAAACGTTGACTGCTGATCGTACGTATCTGGTCGTACGTAGTGTCCGGCTTGAGCCGGACCGTCGCAGCGTAGCTCGATATCGGGATGTAGCGCAGCCTGGCTAGCGCACCTGACTGGGGGTCAGGGGGTCGCCGGTTCGAATCCGGCCATCCCGACCAATATTTACAAGGAAAACGGCCTGAGGCAGCCCAGGCCGTTTGCCGTTATAGGCACAACGGCTCTCGAGAGCGATTTCGAGGAGGAGGCTTGATGAAACAAGTAGCGATTGCCGCTGCGATCGTCACCGCGGCGTTGGCGGTGACGACGAGCGGCCAGGGCGTGCAGCGCGCAGGGCTGAACCCTGCACTTGAACGCAATAAAGATGTTCTCGAGCGCTATTTCACCTTGGCAGATAAGGGAGACGTTGCCGGACTCGCCGGCGTGGTGGGCGCCGGCTATATCGAGCACGCGTCTTACGCAGCCGACGGGCGCGATGCGTTACTGAAACGCGTGACGGAGAACCTTCAAGTCGATGACGCTGGCGCGCGCCGCGAGCGCAGCGAACTCATCCGCATGATCGCCGAGCACGATCAGGTCTGGACCTACTCCCGAGTGAACGCGGCTGGGACGGCGATCGCCCGCATCGAGATGTTTCGTCTCGAGGATGGGAAGATCGCGGAACACTGGACGGTACAGGAGAAGGTCAACCGTGAACGTACCAACGCGAACGATCAGTGGGCGGTAGGGAAGGGCCCTCGCAGTGTCGAGGGTCAACCCAAGCGTGTGTCAAAGGCAGTCAGTCCTGCGGAGCTTGAGCGGAACAAGCTGGTCGGACGGCTGTTGTTTCAGTACGCCGAAGCGACGGACACGGTCGAGCGGAAGAAGCTTCTTGATATCGCGACCCCCGAGTACATCCAGCACAACGCGCGTGGCTCTGACGGCATTCAGGCGTTCACGACGCGTCCCAATCCACTTCCGCACCACATGAACGTTCGGATGCTGGCGGAAGGGGATTTCGTGTGGTCCCTGAACGTGCCGGACTTTGCGCAAGGCGCGCGCGAAGGGATCGAGCGCGTGAATTTCAACCAGTGGCGAATTGAAAACGGGAGACTCGCAGAACACTGGGGCACGTATGAAAGCGTGCCCGCTCAACGTCTCAATACCAACGACTTTTTGGGCTACGGGCGGACTCACACAAGAGACTTCACTCGATAGTGCTATTGCCAATTTCTCCCCGTTCTATGGCCGCGTCAAGATCTCGGTCCGGTTGTATTCCACGCCGGCCGTGTCCTTCCCCTTGGTCGTCATGGTGGTGTGCTTGATGGCCGTTCCGGCATTTTCGAGCACCATCGTCCGCCTGGCGGGCCCGGTGTTGTC
>MELA01000097.1:0-5707 GCA_001767495.1 Acidobacteria bacterium RIFCSPLOWO2_12_FULL_65_11
GGGCGTGCAGCGCGAGATCATCCCGCGGGTGTCGGTGGATGTCTCGTTCTTCCGGCGCTGGTACGGGAACTTCACGGCGACCGACAATGTGGCGATTAGCCCGTTGACGGGGCTGCCCATCGGGCCGGCCGACTTCGACAGCTTCAGCATCGTGACGCCGGTCGATAGCCGCTTGCCGGGCGGCGGCGGGCAACGGGTCAGCGGGTATGTCGATCGGAAGACGACGGCCCTCGCGACCACCACGGCGGTGAACCGGGCGGTGTTTACGGACGACTACGGCAAGCGAATCGACCACTGGAACGGCGTGGACATCAGCGTGAACGCGCGGCTCCAGAACGGGCTGCTGCTGCAGGGCGGCACCAGCACGGGTCGGCGGACCCAGGACGACTGCGAGGTGTCGGCGTTGCTGCCCGAGACGCTGGGGAACAACCCCCAGGCGTTCTGCAACCGGACCGAGCCGTTCCGCACGCAGTTCAAGCTGGTGAGCGCGTACACGCTGCCGCGGTACGAGAGGCTACCGGCGACCCTGGGTCAGGTGCTGCAGAACATCCAGGTGGCTGGGACGTTCCAGAGCATCCCGGGGAACGAGCTGCTGGCGACCTACCAGATGCCGAACGCCGAGTTCGCCAACCTGGCGTTCTCGGACCTCTCGACGGTCAATCCGGCGCACGGCGACGGCATCGGTACCGTGAACATCTCTAACGCCAGCAACAAGACGGTGGCGCTCATCAAGCCGGGCACGAGGTATGACAAGCGGCAGAACCAGCTCGACCTGCGGGTGGGCCGGATTCTGCGGTTCGGGCGGACGCGGACGACGGTGAACATCGACATCTTCAACGTGTTTAACGACAACACGGTCCTCGGCCGGAGCACCGCGTTCACCAAGGCACCCGGCATCGGCGCCGACAACGCGGTGAACAACCTGTGGGCCCCCAACAACATCCTGCAGGCGCGCTTCTTCAAGGTCAGCGCGACGTTCGACTTCTAGCGGGGTTTCTCGTCTGTAGTGTCCGCCTTCAGGCGGACGGGTCAGGACGACAAGAGAGCGGGGGGCTTCGGCCCCCCGCTCTTTTTTGTGCGCCGCGCACGCTCGCTGGCGTCGCTCATCCGTACAATACGATAGGTGACCGAGGTGGACCTGATGTGGATTGTCGTGCTGGTGGGGATGGGCATCGTCGCGCTGGCCCACACCGCTCCCGCGCCGTTCATCCTCGATGCCATGGCCGGGGATCGCGCCGTGTGGCACATGCCGCGCGGCGACCCTCCCACGGTGTATCTCACCTATGACGATGGTCCCAATCCGGCGACGACGCCGGATTTACTGGACGTGCTGGCGCGCGAAGGGGCGCGTGCAACGTTCTTCCTGATCGACCGTCATGTGACCGAGGAGACGGCGCCGCTGATCCGGCGGATGTTTGCCGAGGGACACGCGGTCGCGTTGCACTCGGCGACCCGCCGCTACATGCTGTTCTCACCATCGGCACTGGCGCGGACGCTCACAGACGCTGCGGATCGTATCGAGCAGCTGGCGGGCGCGCGGCCCTGCCGCGCGTTTCGGCCTCACGCCGGGTGGCGCGGGGGCGAGATGTACGCGGGCCTGCGCCACGTCGACTATCAGCTGATCGGCTGGGGCTGGATGCTGTGGGACTGGAACTGGTTTCGCGCCCGCACGGCGGACAGCATCGTCAAACGGCTTGCAGATCGTGTCTCGGCCGGCGACATCATCGTCATGCACGACGGCGACGAATCGGCGCCTCGCAAGGATCAGCGCCAGACAGTCGATGCGACGGCGCGACTCATTCCCGCTCTGCGCGCCCGCGGATTCGGCTTCGCCCCCGTGTGTCAGTCTTCTTCGTAACCCGCAGCTTGTGCTCGATGCCGTTGGTGCCCTTGATGTAGATCGTGTTCTTGTCGAGCGCGAACGTGACGGCTTCGCCGATCTCCGCATCGACCGACCGGCGGCCGATGCCCACGACGTCCTGAATCTCGATTCGAAGCTCGTCGGTTTCAATCACAAAGACGCGAACGTCGGCCATGGCCCGCATAGTGGGCGCACCGCCCGGCTGCCCGAACGGGCTCGAGCCGGGGCCGAAGTCGAAAATCTGACGCTTGACGCTGACATCGGTCCAGGTGCCGGTCTGCCAGGGCCTGTCGGCCGCGCCCACAGGATCGACCAGGGCAAGGCAGAAGACGGTGACGAAACAGACCGTCAGGGGTGGGGCCAGGCCGCGCATGGCGCCCTAGTCTACCGTGGAGGGCGCCGGTTTTCTTGGGTATAGTGTGTCGGCGGTTCCGGTCGCTTCGCGCGAGAAGCCGGCGGGTTGGCGTCAGCGCTGCGGGGGCGGGATGTCCTTGATGATGAACACCTTCTCGCCCGGTCTGATGAGTCCGAGATCGCGGCGTGCGATCTCCTCGATCGCCGCCGGGTCTTCGCGCAGGCGCCGCGCTTGCTCGCGCAGACGTGCGTTGTCGGTGCGCTGACGGGCCGTGGCCGCGGCCGCCCGGTCGTATTCACGACGCGCGCGGAGCATGGCGAGCAGCCCGCGGTCGCCGACCAAGGCGTCGACGACGACGACCACGGCGCCGACCAGGAGCAGCACCTGAACGATCCGCCGGCGGCGCCCGGGGTGCGTTGGTCTCGGTGTCCGGCGCTTGGATCCCACGGTGGCAAAAGGTACAACACTTCGCTACAAAGTACAAGCCCACAGCATGCCTCCAACCGACATCGTTCTCGTTCTGACCACAGTGCCCGACGACGAACGCGCCGAATCGCTGGCGCGGACGCTCATCGACGAGCGCCTGGCCGCGTGCGTCAACGTGCACGGCCCGATGCTGTCGGTCTACCGCTGGAAAGGCGAGGTGGAATCCGACCGCGAGCGCCAAGTGGTCATCAAGACGACGCGCGAGCGCGTGGCGGAGGTCGAGGCGCGCGTGCGGCAGCTCCACACGTACGAGCTGCCCGAGTTGCTCGTGATCGACGTGGCGGGAGGGAGCGGAGCGTACCTCGCCTGGGTGGGCGAGCAGACGCGGTCCGGCTGAAGCCGGACACTACGATCGACACGGAGGTCACCACCGACGAACATCACGGTCCGGCTGAAGCCGGACACTACGATCGACACGGAGGTCACCGCCGACGAACATCACGGTCCGGCTGAAAGCCGGACACTACGATCGACACGGAGATCGCTGCTGACGAACATCGCGATCCACGCTGAACGTACGTAGTGTCCGGCTTCAGCCGGACCTCTTGGCAGACTTGTTCCGTATGTACCCAATGACGATCGGCAGGATCGACACGAAAACGATGCCGATCGTGACCAGCGAGAAGTTCTCCCTCACGATCGGCACGTTGCCGAACAGCCATCCGGCACCCACGCAGAGACACACCCACGCGCCGGCACCGACCAGGTTATAGAACCCGAAGGCATGCGAGGGCATGGCGGCTGCGCCGGCCACAAACGGCACGAAGGTGCGCACGATGGGCACGAAGCGGCCGAGGATGACGGCCTTGCCGCCGTACTGCTCGAAGAACGCGTGCGCCTGATCGAGATGTTCCCGGTTGAGGAGGCGATGGGAGAGGCCAGACCTGTCGGTCGCGCTGAACACGCGCGGGCCGATGAGGCGCCCGACCGTGTAATTGACGAGATTGCCGGTAAAGGCGGCAAGCGCCAGAAGCCCGACGGCCACCGGCGTGCTGAGGACGCCCGTGGCACAGAGCGCCCCCGTGGCGAAGAGCAGGGAGTCACCGGGCAGAAATGGCGTGACGACCAAGCCGGTTTCGGCAAACACAATCAGGAACAAGACCCCGTAGACCCACGAGCCATAGCTGCGGACCAGGTCGAGCAGGTACCGATCGCTGTGAAGGAGGAAGTCGAGGAGATCCACGGGTGGCGAGTCTACGCGCGCTCCAGCGCCTGCGCGAGGTCTTCGGTGAGGTCGTCGATGTCCTCAATCCCCACCGAGATGCGTACGAGACCGTCGGTGATCCCGAGTGCCGAACGCCGTTCCACGGGCACCGACGCATGCGTCATCGTCGCGGGATGGGAGATGAGCGTTTCAACGCCACCCAGGCTTTCGGCGAGCGCACACAGCCGCACCGCGTTCAGCAGCCGGCGGGCGGCGTCGAGCGACCCGACGTCGAAGGCGATCATGCCGCCGAATCCCTGCATCTGACGCCTCGCCAGGTCGTGCTGCGGGTGGGACGGCAGCCCGGGATAGTGCACGCGCCGCACTTTCGGGTGCGCCGCCAGGTACTCGGCCAGCGCGAGGCCGTTCGAGTTGTGGCGCTCCATTCTCAGTGGAAGCGTCTTGGTGCCGCGCAGCACGAGCCACGAATCAAACGGCCCGAGAATCGCCCCGGCGGCGTTCTGGACGAAGGTCAGCCACTCGATGTCGTCCCTGCGGGTCGCGACGACAATCCCCCCGACGCTGTCGCTGTGGCCGTTGAGGTACTTCGTCGTGCTGTGAATCACGAGGTCGGCACCAAAGGCGATCGGCCGCTGCACGTACGGGCTGGCGAACGTGTTGTCGACCACCAGGCGCAGCTGGTGGCGATGGGCGAGGCTGGCGGCCTCGCCCAGATCGGTGAGGCGCATCATCGGGTTGGTCGGCGTCTCCACAAAGATCATCCGGGTCGACGGCCCGATCGCGCGCGCGACATGCTCGACCTTCGCCGTGTCGACGTAGGTGAACGAGAGATCGTACCGCGTCAGGACTTTGTCGAAGTACCGGTAGGTGCCGCCGTACACATCCTCCGAGACGACGACGTGGTCGCCCGCTTTGAGGAGCGTCGCGACGGCGCCGATCGCGGCCATGCCCGAGGCGAACGCGAAGGCGGCCGGGCCGCCTTCAATCGCCGCGATGTTGCGCTCGAGCGCCATCCGCGTGGGATTCTGCGTGCGGGCGTACTCGTAGCCCTTGTGCTTGCCGAGCTCGTCCTGCACGTAGGTGGACGTCTGATAGATGGGGGTGATGATGGCGCCGGTCGCCGGATCGGGCTCCTGACCGGCGTGCAGGCAAACGGTGGGGAACCGGGCGTGAGGTGGAAGCTTCACGAACCCGCTACGATACTCTGTTAATATCGCCAAGTCCACGCCGATGGCGGCACCACGCTCCAGGTCGCAAGCCGCGGTCTTCCTGCACACGCTCGTCGGCACGCTGCCCGGCCGCGCGATCGTCGCCGGCATCGGGCTGAAGGCACTGGTCTATCTCGCGCAGCTCGCCACGCGCGTGCCTGTCAATCCGGACTTCGTCAGCGCGCGTGACGTCCTCAGCGTGTCGGGCCTTCTGGCGCTGGTCGATTCGGCGGCCGGCGTGGCGATCGCGGTGGGCGCGATCTATTTGCTCGTCCGCCTCTTCCTGATTGCCAGGCGCCGGCTGCTGTGGCGCGTGCGGCGCAAGCTCGTTCTGTCGTACGTCTTCATCGGCGTCGTGCCGGTGATGCTCGTCGCCGCATTCTTCACGCTGTGCGGCCTGCTGCTGTTCTTCAACTTCAGCTCGTATCTCGTGGCTGCCGAGCTCGCAACGCTCAACGGCCGCGCGCGCCTGCTGGCGACACGTGCGGCCCTCGAGGTGCAAGGCGGGATCGGGGGAGACGTGGCCGCCGTGCTGGATCGGAACCTGAAGACGCTCGCGCCAGAGCTGTCCGGCGCATCCATGGTCGTCGTGCCGGTCGATCGGCCGTGCGCCGCCAACGTCGGCCCACTGG
>MELA01000097.1:5722-10161 GCA_001767495.1 Acidobacteria bacterium RIFCSPLOWO2_12_FULL_65_11
GGCCGGACCGGCGCGCGCCCCGGCGACCGCCTCGGCCAAGGCGGGGCCGTGGACCCACCTGGCGCCGCCCGCCGCGGTGCCGGGCTGGATCGGCTGCGACGGGGTGAGCGCACTGTTCGCGTACTCCTCCGGCCCCGACACGCGCGTGCTGGTGCGAGCCGTCGCGTTTCCCGAGTCGGCGGCGCCCCGCTACGGCGTCATCGTCGATCTGCCCGTCGAGGGCGATGCGATCGAGCGACTGCGGCGCCAGACCGGCGTGACCCTCAGGAGCGTCAGCGCCGTCGACCGCGGGGAGAACGGCGCGACGCCGTTCGCGAATCGCCCGGCCGAGACGGCGAGCGGACCTCTCGGGTGGGTGACGTTTCTCGACTATCGCGACTGGGACACCGGAGAGACGCGACCGCTGCTCGTGTCGACCCAGGTCAGCCTGTCGGGGATTTATGCCCGGATCGTGGCGGCACAGGGGCTCGTCGGCGACCGCAGCATCGGCCAGACGCTGCTGCTCTTCCTGCTGGTGGTGGTCGGCGGCTTGTTTCTGGTCATCGAGGGGGTCGCGCTCGTCATGGGCCTCGCGCTCGCCAGGTCGATCACGGGATCGGTCCACGAGCTGTTTGCCGGAACCGAGCGCGTGCGGCAGGGCGACTTCACGCACAAGATCGCGGTCACGGCCGAGGACCAGCTCGGCGAGCTGGCCCAGTCGTTCAACTCGATGACGGCGAGCATCGAGGATCTGCTGCGGCAGTCGGCGGAGAAGAAGCGCCTGGAGGAAGAGCTGCGCATCGCGCACGAGATCCAGATGTCGCTCCTGCCGCACGGGCCGCTCGTCATGCCCGGCCTGTCGGTCAACGCGTTCTGCGTGCCCGCGCGGGAGGTGGGCGGCGACTACTACGATTTTCTGCCGCTCGACGAGGACCGCGTCGGCGTGCTGGTCGCCGACGTGTCGGGCAAGGGCACGTCGGCGGCGTTGTACATGGCCGAGCTCAAGGGCCTGATGCTGTCGCTCAGCCAGATCCACACGTCGCCGCGCGAGCTGCTCATCAGCGCGAACCGGATCATCTCCGCGCACCTCGACGCCCGCAGCTTCATCACGATGACCTACGCGATCGTCGATCGGCGCAAGCACACCATGACCTACGCGCGCGCCGGACACACGCCGCTCATTCACGTGCCCGGACCGGGCGCCCCGTCGCGGGCCGCGCGCATCCTGGCGCCTGGTGGCCTGGTGCTGGGCCTGAAGCTCGACGATGCCGGCCCGATGTTCGATCGGCTGCTCGTCGAAGAGACGATCCCGCTGCGGCCGGGCGATCTGTACGTCTTGTTCACCGACGGCATCAGCGAAGCGATGAACGGCGCCGACGATTGCTTCGGCGAGACGCGGCTCGGCCGGCTGGTCGAGGCGCATGCGGATCTGCCGCCCGACCAGCTGCGCGAGCGGGTGCTCGGCGAGGTCGAGGCGTTCGTGGGCGATACCCCGCAGCACGACGACATGACGATGATCCTGTTGAGGGTCGACCACCTGCCCGTGGCCCCACCGATTGACAGAGAGGCCGCGGAGCTCGCTGCGCCTGTGCCATAGCCACGGCCTGAAATTCCTATAGAATGCTCTGCGTTCCCTGCGCACGCTGCGTTCAACGTACGTGACAGACCTCATCGTCATCTTCCGCACGCGGTCCGACGTCGAAGCCAGCGTCGTGCGCGGGCTGCTCGAAGCGCACGGCGTCCCTTCCGTCGTGGCCAGCCAGCCGCCGCCCTCGGTCTTCCCGATGGTGGTCAATACGCTCGGGGAAATCCAGATTTCGGTCCACTCGAATGACGCCGACCTGGCGCGTCGGACGATCGACGACCACCGTACCGAGGCCGGCGGCAGCCGGGTGGTGCGGCTGCGCGACGAGTTCGAGTCGTTGCAGCGGGCGATCGGCTATCGGTTTCGCGACCGGGG
Organism: Acidobacteria bacterium RIFCSPLOWO2_12_FULL_65_11; assembly: GCA_001767495.1. Classification (GTDB taxonomy): domain Bacteria; phylum Acidobacteriota; class Vicinamibacteria; order Vicinamibacterales; family CAVVIG01; genus 2-12-FULL-65-11. Next base: position 7,662 of record MELA01000097.1, read on the forward strand.
CCTGCTCGAGCACGCGATGACCCACACCTCGAAAGCGAACGAAGATGCGAGCGGCGGGGTCAGGGACAACGAGTCGCTCGAGTTCCTGGGCGATGCCGTCCTGGGATTCGTCATCGCGGATCTGCTGTTCACGGAGTTTCCAGATTTCGATGAGGGCCGCAAGTCGAAGACCAAGGCGGCGCTCGTGTCGACCGCCACGCTGGCCCGACAGGCCGAGCGGCTGCACCTGGGCGATCACCTGCTGCTCGGCCGCGGCGAAGAGAAGACCGGCGGCCGCCACAAACAGGCGCTCCTCGCCGATGGGTACGAGGCGCTCATCGCGGCGATCTATCTGGACGGCGGCATCGAGCACGCGCGCGCGTTCCTCTCGCGCGAGTTCGGCGGCCTGCTGGCCGACGTGCACAAAGACGGCGTGGCGGGCGAGGACTACAAGTCGGCGCTCCAGGAGTGGCTCCAGTCGCGCGATGCCTCGCTGCCGGAATACCGCCTCGTCGGTACGCTCGGCCCCGATCACCGGAAGCTGTTTCAGGTGGAGGTCGCCGCGCGCGGCGAGGCCCTGGCGCAGGCCACCGGGTCCAGCAAGAAGGAAGCCGAACAGGAGGCCGCCCGCCTGGCGCTCGTCAGGTTGAGGACGTGACGAAGGGTATAATCGGCCGTGGCTGAAGCCGTCGTCCCCCGTCTTCTCATCCGCGACGAAATCGGCCGGCGGATCGTGGCGCTCGACAAGCCGATCGTGACGATCGGCCGCCGCACCGAGACCGACATCCGCGTCACCGGCGGCGGCGTCTCGCGGGTCCACGCCGAAATCATCACCGAGAGCGGCGCCTTCCGGCTGCGGGACTGCGACTCGAAGTTCGGCACCTATGTGAAGGGCGAGCGCGTCACCGAGGTCCTGCTCACCCACGGCGATCGGTTCCGCCTGGGCCAGTCCGACGACAACGAGATCACCTTGCTCATCACCGACGAGGAGGCGCCCGCGACGGAGCGGAGCGCCGTTACGGCCGCCACGGAGCTGCTCGCCCACATGGCGCGGCTTCTCGAAGGGCTCCGCGCGCTCGGCTCGGGCCGCGTGCTGGACGACGTGCTGGCGCTCGTCATCGATTCGGCCATCGAGGTGACCGGCGCCGAGCGCGGCTTCATCATGCTCGCCAACAAGCGGGGCGAGCTCGAGTTCAAGCTCGCGCGGGCCCGCGGCCGCATCTCGCTCGCGGGTCGCACGTTTGCCACCAGCCGCAAAGTGCCCGAGCAGGTGTTCGCGACGGGCCAGGAGACGATCGTCGACGATCTGCTCGACGGCAACCTCGCGCAGCAACACACGGGCACCGTGGCGCTCGGCATCCGCAACGTGCTCTGCGCGCCGCTGCGCCTGGTGCACTACGTGGAGCGCGGCGACCAGCCCGCCGAAGAGCGCATCATCGGCGTGCTGTATCTCGACAGCCGCGAGCGCGGCGCCCTGCGGTCGGCGACCGTGTCGGCGGCGCTGGCCACGCTGAGCACCGAGGCGGCGATGGCCATCGAGAACGCGCGGCTCTACCGCGAGGCGCTCGATAAGGCCAAGTTCGAGCAGGAGCTCAAGGTCGCGGCGGCCATTCAGCAGTCGCTGCTGCCGGCCTCAAGCCGCACGGGAACATTTTTCACCACCGCCGGGCGATCGGTACCGTGCCGGTCGGTCGGCGGCGATTTCTTCGACTACGTCGACCTTCCCCATGGCGAGTTCGGCTTCATTCTTGGCGACGTCGCGGGAAAAGGTGCCCCGGCGGCGCTGCTGGCCGCGGCGGTGCTCGGGATGTTCAGCGCCGAGGCCACGTATCCGCAGAGCGCGGCCTCGGTCATGACCCGGCTCAACGCGGGACTCTTCCGGCGCGGTATCGAGGCGCGGTTTCTGACCTCCTTCTATGGGATTGTGGGCAACGAGGGCGCCTTCACGTACTCGAATGCCGGCCACAACGCGCCGATTCTCGTCTCGTCGAGCGGCATCCGGCGGCTCGAGACCGGCGGCCTCGTGCTCGGTCTGTTCGAGCACGCGACCTTCGAGCAGGAAACCCTGACGCTCAAAGGCGGAGACTTTGTCATCGCCTTCAGCGACGGCGTCACCGAAGCACTCGATGGGAGTGGGGAGGAATTCACCGACGAGCGGCTCATGGCCTCGGTCGACGCGCATCGTCAGGATCCACCCGAGGCGATGCTCGATGCGCTGCTGGCCGACGTGCATGGATTCTGCGGCGACGCCACAGCGAGCGACGACATCACCATCGTCATCATGCGCTACGACGGTTGACATTCCCTGTAGCGTCCGGCTTCAGCCGGACGTCCGCCTGAAGGCGGACACTACAAACGACCCTCCTTCAGTCAATCTCGATCAGTCCCGTCGGAGAGCCGGCGGTCGCCAAGGCATAGGCGGTCTCGTTCTGCCGGATGGGCTCGGCCTGCGGCAGCCGCGGCAGCGCGTAGCGGTGGATCTCGCGGGCGAGATCGTCTTCGGTCGGCGTCGACACGCGGC
>MELA01000098.1:0-400 GCA_001767495.1 Acidobacteria bacterium RIFCSPLOWO2_12_FULL_65_11
CCAACGGCCAAGAGCGCCGCGGCTGTTGCGCCAAAGAGCCGGCGCCTCAGGCCATGCGTCTGCTGTTCCAAGGTGTCGTCATTTTCGCTGATCGCAGCGTGAAGTCAACGGGAACTTTATTGTCATCGGACTGGAAGACTTTTGCAGGATCTCACTTCGGTATTGACGCGCGCGACGTCACCCTATATCGTAGCCGCCAGAAAACCCCAATGATGAGACAAGGCCTCAGCCTGACGCTCGCCGGACTGATCCTCTTCAATTTCGGCAGTCCTCTGTCGCTCCTCGCGCGCGCAGGCGAGTCTCGCCCCGCTGTCCCCTCGGGCGACCTGTCGTTGGCCAGCGATCCAGCGGGTGCGGGCGTCTATGTGGATGGTGTGTTCACGGGGCAGACGCCGGTGAT
>MELA01000098.1:408-42725 GCA_001767495.1 Acidobacteria bacterium RIFCSPLOWO2_12_FULL_65_11
ACGCCGGTGATGCTGAGTGTCCCTGCTGGCGAACACCGCGTCCGCCTTGTCAAGGATGGCTATCTTGAGAACTCACGCGTCGTCAGCGTCGATGAGGGCCGGGCGACGAGCGTTCAAGTCAAGCTCACGCGCCAGGTCGGGTCTCAAGCCGCGCGGCTAGAGCAGGTACAGGTGGCGGTCGGACCCGCGCAGGGCGGAGGCGGCTCCAAGCTGCCGTTGCTGCTGGTCGGCTTGGGCGGCGGTTTCGCCGGCGGTTACCTGTACCAAAAGTCCAAGTCGTCTGACGCACCCGCTGCACCCGCCAACAGGGCCCCCACGGCGGGATCTGTCGCGGCCTCGCCTTCAATCGGACTCATGTCCGCCACCTCTATCAGCTTTTCGGTGGCGAGTGCGGCCGACGCCGACGGTGATGCACTGACGTTTGCTTGGACCTTTGGTGACGGGTCGACGAGCACCAGCGCCAGTCCGACCCATACTTACAGCACGGCCGGTACTTTTACCGTGACGGTTTCCGTCGGTGACGGGAAGGGCGGCACGGTGTCGACAAGCGGGCAGGTCACCATCAAGAGCCTCGCTGGCACATGGACCGGCCCGCTGATTGGGAATCAGACGTACAACACCATCTTGGTCATGGTCCAATCCGGCGCGAGTGTGACGAATGCTTCGACGTACTCGGATCAGTTCCAGAACGCCGGCACCCTCACCGGCGCTGTCACGGCGACCGCTCCGATCGTGACGCTTTCGGTGACCGTGGGAACCAACACGCCATTCACGTTCACTGGGACTCCGACACTGACCGCGGGGACAGACACACTCACCGGCACGGCCAACGGCTCCGGCTTCACGAACGCGTCCTGGGTCCTCACGCGGTAACACAAGACCTGTTTTCATAGTCGTAGTGCTCGGCTTCAGGCGGCCCCCTCCCATTTCATAGTCGTAGTGTCCGGCTTCAGCCGGACCCCTCCATGTGTGAGGCTGAAGCGTGTTCAAGGTGTGACACACTTGACGCCTGCAACCTTGTGGACTCAAGAAACCTGAATCGGAGTTCGCCCATGAGATTCCTTAGCGAATGGCACGCGCGCAGTCTACTGCGCGGAGAGCACAACGAAAACGACTTGGCTCGCAGGACCCGCCGGAGACTGATCCTGCAACGCGCTTGTGGTTGTCTCTTGACAGGTGTCGTGGTCACTGCAGGTGTGTCGGCGCAGGGGCCGCCCCGTCTGACCCTCGCGCAGGCGGTGCAGGGCGCACTCGTCATGAACGACCGCATGATCGCCCAGAACGACACCGCCGAGCAGGCCAACCTCGGTGTGCGCCTCGCCCGAAATAATTTCCAGCCCAAGCTGGTGCCGAACGTCCTGGGCTCGTTCGGTCAGTCCGACGTCAGCAACCAGACGTATCGACTGGATCTCACGCAGAAGCTGACGACGGGGACCGAGCTGCGCGCCGGCGTGGGCACGACGAGCGCGCAGATCCCTGGCGCATCCGGGATTCCGGGCCAGAGCGACATCCGCTTCTACAACACCGACACGACGCTGACGGTAAGCCAGCCGCTTCTGCGCGGCTTCGGTCCGACCGTGTCGCGGCGCAATCTGACGAGCGCCGAACAGAAGGAAATCGACGCCAGGCGGCAGCGGACGCTCGCCGAACAGCAGGTGACAGTCGAAGTAGCTTCGGCCTACTATCGCCTGGTGGCGCAGCAGACGCTCGTCGAGGTCGCCAGGAAAAGCCTGGACCGCGCGCGCCGGCTGCGCGACGCCTCGGAGGCCAAGCTCGACGCGGGCCTCGTCAGCCAGCTCGACGTCTTCCGCGCCCAGCAGCTCGTCGCCCAGGCCGAGATTCAGCTCTTCGACGCCGAGTCGTCCGTCGAGGACGCGCACGACCAGCTCGCGTTTCTGATCGGTCGCGAATCGGGCGTGGCCTTCGATGTCGCGACGGACATCCCGAAGGCCGTCGATCCGATCGCGGCCGACGAAGCGGTGGCGACGGCACTCGAGAGGCGCCTCGATCTCCAGAGCGCGATGGCCGCCGCGGCCGAAGCCGACCGTGCCACCGCCTACGCGCGCAACCAGCTCCTGCCGCAGGTGGACGTCAACCTGGCGATGACCCGCCGGCAGACGGCCGACAGTTTTACCAACAGCTTCGGTCTCGACAAGTTCCAGGCCGTGACGTTTTTCTCGATCTCGATGCCGGTGGATCGCACGCCTGGCTTGATTGACTATCAGAACGCGCTCATCGATCGCGACCGCCGGCGTCGCGAGATCGAAACGCTCCAGCGACGAATCCGAGACGATGTGAAGCGTGCGGTCCGGGAGCGGGACCGTGTGATTCGCAGTCTGGCGGCGGCCGAGACGAGCGTCGAGATTGGGCAGAAGGAAGTGGAAGTGGCCCAGCTCCGCTACGAGCGCGGCCTCTCAAACAACCTCGATGTCGTGACGGCGGAAGCAAGCCTGCTGTCGGCAGAGGCGCGGCGCATCTCGGCGCTGGCCGACGCGGCCACCTCGCGCATCGGCCTGCGGGCCGTCCTGGGCCTGCTCGATCCCCGGAAGGACATCGTCGAAGTGGCCGACGCCTCTGGGCGATAAGCAGCCAGGGTGTGTGCTAAGTTACATGTAACCAAAGCGAGGCAATCCCCATGGCCACTGCTCAAGCACTGAAGTCCCGCGACAAGGTTCGCGCTCATCGGGAGCGCCTGCGCCGTCGGGGGTTGCGTCCGATTCAAATTTGGGTGCCCGATGTCGGCTCGCGCGCATTCGCGCGTGAGGCGCATCGTCAATCGCTGCTCATTGCGAGCGAGGCATTGGCGCGTGAAGACCAGGAGTTCGTTGACGCGGTCTCTGAATGGCCCTCTGAGTGAAACGAGGAGAGGTATGGACGGTCGCCGGCGGACCCGACGACGCAGGCAAGCCGCGGCCCTCTGTCGTCCTGCAGGACGACGCGTTTGACGCCACGGCTTCTGTCACCATCTGCCCCTTCACGACGCATGCAATCGACGCACCGCTGCTGCGGCTGCCGGTCGAACCCTCGGAGGGCAACGGGCTCCGGGCGACGAGTCAGTTGATGATCGACAAGATCACGACGGTGTCGAAGACCAAGCTGCAAACGCGCGTGGGCCGTCTCTCGGATGAGGACATCGTTCGGTTGAATCGCGCCGTTCTCGTGTTTCTTGGCCTGGCGGGGCGGGGAGCCTAGCGGCCAGCTTGATTTCTTCGTGTCTTCGTGAGCTTCGTGGTTATTCTGTAGCGTGCACATGCAGTTTCTCCTTGACCTGTTCGGCCGGCGAACCACACGCGGTGCGGTTATCGCCGCAGCTGTGGTCGTCCTTGTGGCCGTGGCGGTGCTGTGGCGGGGCACAACCGCCGACGAGGCGCTGACGGCGACCGTCAAGCGAGGCGACCTGGCCGTCCGGCTGACAGCCACCGGCGTCCTCAAGCCGACGCAATCGATCACGTACCGATCGCCGCTTGCCGGACGCGAGACCGAGATCACCTTCCTGGTCACCGAAGGGACGCGCGTTAACGACGGCGACCTGCTCGTGCGGCTCGACACGACCGATCTGCAGCGCGAGCTCGAGCGCTCGCGTCAGGAGCTGCGCCAGGCCCAGGTGGATCTGCAGGTCGCCGAGATCGATCGGCAGGAAGGGCAGGCCGCCGTCGAGTCGCTCGCCGCGGGCGAGGGCGCGCTGGGCGTCGAAGAGGCGCGGACGCGGCTCCAGCTCGCCGAAAAGAAGGCCGCCGGGTTGCGCGAGGAGCAGCAGACCCTCCAGCCCCTTCTCGAGAAGGGGTTCATCACGCGCGAGGAGCTGAGAAAGACGGCCGACGCGCTGGAGCAAGCCGAGGAGGATCTGGTGCTGGCCCGCCGCCGCGCGGAAATCCTCATCGAACAGACGCACCCGCGCGACCGGCAGCGGGCCGACCTCCAGCTCGCGCAGAAAGACGCGCAGCTCGAGAACGCGCGGACACGGCTCCAGGAGGCGCAGGCCCGCGTCGCGCTGCTTCAAGAGCAGATTGAAGGGTGCAGCCTCTACGCGCGGCGCCCGGGCATGGTGGTCTACGAGGAGTACCTCGGCGCGAATCCACGCCGGAAGATTCGCACCGGCGACCGAGTGACCGGCAGCCTTGGACTCGTCACGATCCCAGAGGTCAACAGCATGCTGGTCGAAGCCTCGCTGAGCGAGGCCGATGTGCACCGCGTCCAACCGGGCCAGGGCGCGACCGTTCGACTCGAAGCCTTCCCGGACCTCTCGCTCACGGGCAAAGTCGCACGGGTCGGCACGCTGGCGCGCTCGTCGGCCGACCGTCCCTTCGAGGAAAAGCGCTTCGACCTGGTCGTCGAGCTGGATCGGTCGGATGCCGAGCTGCGGCCCGAGATGACCGCTCGCGTCGACATCCTCCTCGGAGAACGCGCGAACGTGCTGCTCCTGCCCGTGAATGCCGTGTTCGATCGCCAGGGACAGTTCGTTGTGAACCTCATCGGTCCGCTCGGCATCGAGGCGAGGCCCGTCGAGCTCGGCCAGTCGAGCGACACCTTCGTCGAGGTCGTGTCCGGCCTCAAGGATGGCGACCGCGTCTCGCTCACCGATGTGGGAGGCTCGCCGTCATCGAGCGCGCCCCCTCCCACCGGAAACTTCAACAGGGCGCGCAGCCAGTCCTCCCTTGACCCTCGCTGAGATCGGCGGGTTTTTCGCCATCGCGGCCGAAGCGCTGGGCCGCTACAAGCTCCGCACGTCACTGAGCGTCCTTGGCGTGATTCTCGGCGTGGCCGCCGTCATCGCCATGATGTCGGTCAGCGACGGCGCCAGGCGCGAGGCCTTGCGGCAGGTCGAGCAGCTCGGCCTCGACAACCTCGTCGTGCGCAATCGTGGATTCACTGCCGCCGAGGCGATGGCCAGCCGCCGCGTCGGGCTGAGAGCCGCCGACGCGGCCAAGCTCGCGAGCGCGGTGCCTCTCGTCAGGGCGGCCTCGCCGCTCGTCGAGCGCTACGTGCCGGTCGCGCGCGGCGGCAAAGGACTGATGGCGCGTGTCCTGGGCGTCGGCTCCAGCTATGCGTCGATCCTGCGCCTGCAACTCGATCGCGGACGACTGCTTTCGCCCGTGGACGAGCAGCAGGGCGCGCGTGTCTGCGTCTTGGGGTCGGCGCTCGCGCAGCTCCTCTTCGGTTTCCGCGATCCCATTGGCGAGAGCGTGCAGGTGCAGACCGAGTACTACGAGGTCGTCGGAGTCTTGAGGGAGCAGGGCGCCGACCTGCGGACGCCGGGCACGCTGGCCTGGCGCGATCTCAACCAGGCGGCGCTCGTCCCGCTCGCGGCCCTCTCTGGACGGAGCCTCGAGATCGATCCGGCGATGCGCGTGGACGAGATCTGGGTGCAGGCCGAAGACGGCGAGCGCGTCGAGGCGATCGGCCAAGTGCTCGCCCGCACGTTGACGAGCCTCCATCGCGGCGTTGTGGATTTCGACGTCGTGATCCCCCGGGAGCTTCTCGCCCAGCGCTACCGCACCCAGCAAACCTTCAGCGTCGTCGTCGGCAGCGTCGCGGCCCTGGCGCTGCTCGTCGGCGGGATCGGGATCATGAACATCATGCTGACCTCGGTGATGGAGCGCACGCACGAGATTGGCATCCGCCGGACGGTGGGGGCGACGCGCCGGCACGTGACGCTGCAGTTTCTCAGTGAGAGCCTGCTGATGACGCTTGGCGGCGGCCTGCTCGGCATCGCCGCCGGCGTGGGTGCGTCGTGGGGCATCACCGCCTATGCGGGCTGGAGCACGCACATCTCGCCCGCCGCCATCGCGCTCGCGTTTTTCGTGTCGTTCCTCGTCGGCGTCGTCTTCGGCCTGTATCCCGCCGTCAAAGCTGCGCACCTCGAACCGGTCGACGCGGTACGTTACGAGTAAGTCTCAAGGCTCAAGTTCGGCCGGATTTGAGACTTCACACCTGAGACTTTACTGTCCCAACGCGAAGCGTAACCCTCCTCCCACCTGCAGCCCGCCGACCGTCGTGCTCACGTTGTTGCCCGCCGACGGCGTGAGCCTTGCCGATCCGCGCGCGTACCGGACGAGCGCGCCGACGCCAACCCTTCTCGAGGCCTTCCACGTCAGGTCGGCGCCGAGATTGAAGCCGAGGGTAGTGGCGGACATGCGCGTGGTTGGTACGGAGGTGAACGTGGCCGTGTCGTACGGGTATGAATCCGTGTAGGTGATGTCGCTCACGAGATCCTGTGTCACCCTGAAGATCGACGGTCCGATGAAGCAGAGGAGATCGAAGCGGGCGGACGTCCGCAGCTCGTACGTCGCGTCGAGGTGCACCGCGGCCTCCGTGTTGAGCAGCCGCGCGACCGACCCGCTCACGGGCCGAGGCGTGTTGAAGAAGAACGGATGCGGGATCTGCGCCGTGACGTCGCCGCCGAACCGCCGCGAGGCCGACGACACGCTGACGCTCGCGCCAAGGCGGCCCTGCACGAGCATCACCGTCAGGCCCACGTCGTAGACCGCAGCGCGCGCCAGGTCGAGGCTCGCAGCGATCGGCGCGTCTTCGAGATTCTTCTGGACGACAAAATGCTGCGCCTCGGTCCTGCCGATCGTCTGGACGCCGCCGCTCACGCCGATCGTGCCGCGCCACTGCGGGGGTGTCGGCGCCGGCGTCCGCACCTGCGCCTCCGCCGCGCCAGCCAGGACGATCACGCAAGTGCTCAAGAACCCGATCGCCCTGCACCCTGCACCCTGCACCCTGCACCTTGCACCTTGCACCCAGCTAGTTCACGCCCACGGCGGTCCAGGCTTGCGCGATCGCCTGTTCAACGGCGCTCCCGACCCCGTACAGATCTTGCGCGGCCTGAATCGTTACCGCGCGCGCCACCGAGAACGTCGCGTTGGGCGGCATCATCTCGGTGAAGGCGCGGTAGAAGACATTCTCGATCTGGGCGCGGTTGGTGCCGCCCACACCAGACACGGTAAGCCCCGAGGTGGCGTTGGTGCCCCCCTCGATCGCGAGGTAGTACGCGTGGGCGACGATGGCCGAGTTGGTGTGGACGCCGCCGCTGTCCGCGGTGCCGGTGAATCGATTGCTGTAGTGATCGGGGTCGCCGTACGCGATCGGGTTGGCCATCGACCGCAGGCCGCCCGGCGTCACGACGTCTTCGCCAATCAGATAGTCGGCCTTGAGAAATCCGGTTCCCGGCGGCTGATAGTAGAACTCCACAGAGGTGCCGATGATGTCGGAGAACGCCTCGTTGAGCGCGCCCGATTCGTCCTGGTAGATCAGGTTCGACGTGAACTGCGTGAGCCCGTGCGTCAGCTCGTGCGCCAGGACGTCGAGGCCGCCCGCCAGGTAGTTCCAGTACTGGTTCGTCCCCGACACGACGGCGCCCGGGGGCAGGCCTTCGCCGTAGACCATCACGCCGCCGCCCGCGTAAAAGGCGTTGAGATAGAAGAGCCCCACGACGCTCGAAGGCGCCGTGAACACGTCGGTGCGCCGCACCGGGTGCACGATGTTCACGAGGTTGATGTTGTTGTTGTCGAGACCCTGGCGGCCGAATCGCTTGAAGTAGAAGTCGTACACGAGTCCCGAGTAGGCTTGCGCGTCCACGGCCGCCGCGTCGTTCCAGACAGTGGACGTGTTGGTGGCGAGGTCGGACATCGTCAGCGGAATCGCGCCGTTCAAGAAGTTGAGCGTCTTGGTGAGGTCGCCGCGCATGTCGTACGTCTGGAGCGAGGGCGGCCGCAGCAGGTCCGAGGCGAAGAACGACCCGGACTGACTCATCACGCTGATCTTCTTGTCGTCGCCGAGCACGCCCAGGCCGCGTCCAATCGCCGAGACGCTCTGTCGCTCGGTGGCGTCCCGCTCTTCCACGATGGCCCCGCTCGTCGCGTCGATGAAGTACTCGGTGCCACCCTCCGCGGTGAACGCCACCACGCGATACACGAGGCGGTACTCAACGGCATTGGGGACACCTGAAAGCCCGGAGAGTGCCGGAACCCTTGGAATGACGACGAGCTCCGGTGTCCGCGAGAGACCGATCGTCACGTTGCGCACCTGCTCGACCATCACCCGCACCTCGTCGGCCGAGAGTCGCGGCGTGGGATCGAGATCGATGTCCGGATAGATCGTGCCGAAGACCGACACCGTCGTCCCTCGATCGGTCTGACGGGTCAGACCGCCGCCGTCCACGGGAACGCCCTTGTAGTACTGGACGAATCGCTCGTGCGCGCGCCCTGCGACGAGCGGATCGCCGGAGGCCCGGCGCAGGCGAAGCACGCCCTCGTTCGACATCTGCGCGATCGCCGCGTCCCACGGCTCGACGGCGCGCTCCGAGGTCGCCACGACCGTGGTGCCCACAGCCTGGAGGCTGCCTGAATTGACTGACGCGCGAGCCCGCTCTTCGAACAGCGCCGTTGTCCTACTCGCTGCATTTCGCGGCGGCGCCAAGGCCAGGAACGCCGTCTGCGCTTTCGCTCGATCGAGCCCGCGGATGGCGCTCGCCTCGGCGACTTCAGTAAGGGTGTCACACGCCCCGCACGTTGAAAGTCCTTGGTTCCTGGTTCTTTGTCCGTCCCTGGTCCTTGGTTCTTCGTCCCGGACCGCGGCGGGCGCACCAGGGACCAGGAACCAAGGACGGACCAAGGACAAGGGACGGACCAAGGACAAGGGACGGACCAGGGACGAAGAACGAGGGACCAGGGACTGATGAGTCTCGCTCCGGCGTCCGACAGCATCGTCAGAAGTCGGCGAGCGTTGGTCGTGCCGGCGGGGCGATCCGCCCAGCCCGATCGCCGCAGCGGTCGCCAGCAGGAGGGGGAGATTCACGCGCACGCGCATTGGACGTACGACGTACGTAGTGTCCGGCTTCAGCCGGACCGGTGCACTGCGGTCCGCCTCAAGGCGGACACTACATCAAGGTCCATCAAGGTCCGTCCAGTCTACATGAGCATGAGTGGGTCGAAGTTGTAGTTGGCCGGATCGAGCGGCGCGACAACCGAGGCGGACGGGCGATCGGGACTCGTCTCCCACAGATTCAGTTCGTAGGGGATGTCGAGGCGCTGGCCGTTGCCGCTGATGAGGACGCGCACCTGCGGCCGGTACGGATCCGGGGCGTACACCTTCCGGACCACCGCCACTTCTCCTGTGGTGAGCCGGACGAGGTTGCCCGCCGGATAGATGCCGATGAGCTGCACGAAGCGGCGGACCAGAGGCTGATCGAACTGCAGGCCGTCGTTGCGCTTGAGGACGGCCAGAATGCGATCGGTCGGCATGGAATCCTGATACGCCCGCACCGACCGCATGGCGTCGTAGACGTCCGCGATGCTGCAGAGCATCGTGCCGACGTTGAGCACCGGGCGTCGGACCCGTTCCGGATAGCCCGAGCCGTCGGTGCGCAGGTGATGCTCGAAGGCGACGACCGGCGCGAGCGCCGGCATGTCCGGCGTCTTGCGCAGAATCTCGGCGCCGTCGACCACGTGGCGCTTCATGATGGCGAACTCGGCCTCGGTCAGCTTGTCGGGCTTGGTGAGAATCTCGGCCGGCGTCCGCACTTTGCCGATGTCGTGCATGAGTCCCGCAAGACCGAATTCGCGCAAAAGCGACCCGTCGATGCCGAGGCCCCGTGCCTGGCCCATCGTGAGAATCGACACGTTCACCATGTGCGTGAACGTGTAGTTGTCGTAGTTCTTGAGCGTGGTCAGCGCGAGCAGTGCCGTCCGATTCTGCGCGACGGCCTGCGCGAGACCGTCGATCATGGTTCGCGCCACCGTCGCATCGGGCTTGTGCTCGGTGGTCGCGCTGTCCCAGATGCTCTGGGCGGCCGCGACGGCGTCGTTGTACAGCCGCTTGATCTCGGCCATGTCGCTGACGTTGCCCTCGATGCGCGGTCCGACGGTCACGCGGCCGATGCGGATGTGGGCGAGCGTGGGAAACGCCGCCGTCGAGCCGCCCTCTTTCTGCTCGACGGCCGCCACCGCGTCGATAAACGTCGTCAGCTCGCTCCGGGTCATGCCTCGGTCGATCGTGATGCGCTCAACGCCCCCCTGCTGCAGCCGCCTGACGACCGTGCCGTAGGCGTCGGCTTTGCCCACCGGCAGGTCGTCGACGATAACCTCGTCTCCGATGAGCCCGATGACGAGCGACGGCTGAAGCGTGTGGAGGAGCTGAATGGCGCCCGAGAGCGCTTCGACGTTGCGGGCGATGATCGGATGGCTCTTCGAGTAGAGCTGCATGGCGCGGAGCGTGGCGGTCAGCGCGCGGAGCAGTTCGTCGGCCAGTTGAAGCTTGGGTGCGGTCATGCGGCTCCTTTGCCGGCGCGGTGCCTGCTGCTGCTTTTCGCCGCGGTCAGATGGTCGCGGGCCGCCGATCGCACGCCGCGCGATCCGGCGGTGGCGGCTTCCTCGAGGACCTCGATCGCCTCGGTCGTGCCGATACGAGAGAGCGCCGCCGCCGCCGCATCCCGAAGCGCCCGGGTTCTCGCCGGCGCCCACCACTCGCCTTTGTTGTAGAGCACGTCTTTGAGCAGCGCGATGCCCTTCGGATCGCGCAGGGTCCCGAGGGCTTCGACGGTGCGCAGGTAGATCGGCCCCAGAGCACCGCGATGGCTGATGTGCCGCAGCAGATACGACAATAGCGGCGTGACCTGCTCGTCGCGCAGCGCGCCGAGCGCCTGCATCAACGTCTCGCGCGACCGCGTCGTGCCCTTGACGAGGGCCTGTCCCAGTTCGCGATAGGCGCGTTCGGTGCCGATCTTCGCAATGGCCCGCACCGCATCACCCTGGACCTGCGCCTCGTTGTCGTTGAGGAGCTCGGTGAGGTCGGGAAGGGCGTCGGTGCCGCCGAATTCGCGCAGCAGATACACGGCGGTCCGGCGCACGGCGGCGTTGGGCGATCCCTTCAGCCGCTCGACCTGCCGCCGCCCGATGGCGCCAAACGCGATGAGGATCTTCGTCAGCCGCTCGCGCGCCCGGCCGCGCTCCTCGCTCGCCAGCGCCTCGGCCAGCGGGCGAACGAGCACCTCGCCGAGCGACACACACATGCTCTTGACGCGATCGAACTGCGCCTCGTCTATCGTCGCCAGATGCGACGTGATGTGATGGAGCATGGGCCCGGCCACGAGCGTGTCGATGGCGATCATGGCGTGCTGCCGCCGTTCTTTGCCGCCGCCGGGTGCCGCCTGGCGCACGATGACGTTCAGCAGTTCCGCCGCGGCGTCGAAATCGCCGACGAGCAGCAGATCGTCGACGAGCGAGACCACCGGGGTCATCAACTCGCCCCAGAGCTCGTCGTCTTCCTCAATGCGCAGCAGATCGAGCAGCAGCGTCATGTCGAGCGCCCGCACAGCGTTCGTGGCAACCGTGCCAATCCAGGCGCTGAGCCGCTCGGGCGGATCGTCGCTGACCGCCTCGACCTGGATGGCCTGCGTCCGCGCGCCCGACAGCTCGCGGCTGTACGCGGCGGGTACGTACGAGGCGTCGGAATACGACGTCAGCAGCTTCTCCGCGACGTGGTTCCAGACCTGCTCGAACCCTTCGGTCTGGCCGAGCGGTGAGTCCGCCACTTCGTCTTTCGCCAGCTTGAGCAGCCGCTGGCGCTGGTCGTCTTCGCGCACCAGCGACTGGAACGCTTGCGCCAGCCGGTCGGTCGCCGATCCGTCGGCCATCACGTTGGTCGAGACGAACTTGGCGATCGTGCCGTCGGACATCCGGCCGACGACGGCCTGCATCAGCGTGGGCCCTTCGGCGCTTGCGGCGTCCTCTGTCAGCAGCCCCAACAGCATCTCGGGCGTCAGACTGCCCACGGCCGCGGCGGCGTTACGCAGCAGTGCGTCGACCTTCTCGGGCTGACTCTTCGTCACCGTATCGACGATGCCCCGGAGCATGCGGATGAGGGCGGCGGCCCTCGGGCCGACGCCGCCGCCCTTGGCGGCCGCGTGCTGGTCGAGCGTCGCCACGAGATGGGCGAGGCGGTCCGGTCCTTCGCTGCCAAGCAGTTCCTTGAGCTCGTCGTCGGAAAGCTCGAAGGTCTCGCCCTGGAGGCACCGGGCGATCAGCTCCTCCCACTTGAGGTCGCTCTCGCCGGCGCGTTCTTTCAAGACCTCGCTGTAGTCGATCTCGCGCAGCTCGATGTGCCGGCCTGCCATCGCGGCCCAGGCGCGTGCGATGCCGCCCTCGGCGCGGACGACGTCCGGCGCGCGCCCGAGCAGGGTGAGAAACCGGCGCCAGCCTTCCGTGTCGCCGCCGGTCTGAATCGTCAGCTCGCCGATCAGATGGTTGTGGAGGAGCGCCGCCAGCTCGGCGATGGCCGCATCGGGGCGGTCGGGCGCGCGATCCTCGACGAGCAGCCGGTCGGGCAGCACCCGGAGCGTGAGCGCCTGCGGCAGGTTGGCCGCCGAGGTGATCTGCGCGATGCGGCCGAGGGTGGCCGTGACCGCCGGGTGAGCCGGCGGATAGAGGACGACAGCGCGCGCGGCCGCTTTCATGGCGCGGGCAAACTCGGTCAGGCGCGCGGCCGCCTCGGGCGCGAGCGGAGGCGCGGGCTCGGCAGCCGGCTGGCTGGGCGACTGGGTAGTCGGAGAGGTGCCGTCGGCCATCCGGATGATTATGCGGTGGCCGGTGGCTGGTGGCTAGTGGCTGGGGACTAGCTGGTGACTAGCTGGTGACTAGTACGTAGTGTCCGGCTTTAGCCGGACCAAGTCCGCCTGAAGGCGGACACTACGTACTTCCGAGCCGCCAGTGACCAGCCACCAGTCACCGATCCGATATACTGCCCGCCTCGTGCGCGCGGTCGATATCATCCTGCACAAGCGAGACGGAGGGGCGCTCAGCCGCGAGGAGATCCGCTTCGTCGTTCAGGGCGCGACCGACAGCACGCTCCCCGACTATCAGACCTCGGCCCTCCTGATGGCCATCGTGCTGCGCGGGATGACGGCCGAGGAGACCACCTGGCTGACCGAGGCCATGGTCGATTCGGGCGTGCGGGTCGATCTGGGCGACGTGACCGGCCGAAAAGTCGACAAGCACAGCACGGGCGGTGTGGGCGACAAGACTTCGCTCGTCCTCGCGCCGCTTGCCGCCGCGTGCGGCGTGATGGTGCCGATGATGTCGGGGCGCGGGCTCGGCCATACGGGCGGGACGCTCGACAAGCTGGAGGCCATCCCGGGATTCCGGATCGGCCTGTCGATCGAGGAGATGAAAGCGACGCTCGCGCGCGTCGGCTGCGCGATGGTTGGCCAGACCGATCGGATCGCGCCGGCCGACAAGAAGCTCTACGCCTTGCGAGACGTCACCGGCACGGTCGAGAGCATTCCGCTCATCACCGCGTCGATCATGAGCAAGAAGATTGCCGAGGGCATCGACGCGCTCGTCCTCGACGTGAAGAGCGGGTCGGGGGCCTTCATGGCGACCGAGGCCGACGCGCGCCGGCTGGCCGGCTCGCTCGTCTCGATCGGCAACGCCTCAGGGGTCAAGACCGAAGCGATCGTGACATCGATGGAGGCGCCGCTCGGACGCGCCGTGGGCAACGCCCTCGAGGTTGTCGAATGCCTCGAGGTACTCAAGGGTCGAGGGCCGGGAGATGTGGTTGACGTGTCGGTCGAGTTGACCGCACGGATGCTCGTGTTGGGCGGCGTGGCGGCCGATCGCGCGGAGGGGGAGCGGCGGGCGCGCGGCGCGCTCGCCTCGGGTGCGGGCCTCGATCGGTTCCGGCAGATCATCGAAGCGCAGGGCGGCGACCCGCGCGTGGTGGACGAGTACGGCCGCCTGCCGTCGGCGCCGGACCGTTACGTCGTCAAGGCGCCGCGGACTGGCTACGTCACGACGATCGACGCGAGGCTCGTCGGGCAGGCATCGGTCGCGCTCGGCGCGGGACGCGACCGCGTCGACGACCGCATCGATCCGGCGGTCGGAATCGTGCTGGCCGCTCGTCCGGGCGATCGGGTGCGCGAGGGCGACGCCGTGCTTGAGTTGCACTATCGCGACCGCAGCCGCCTCGGAGCGGCGATCGCGCTGGTGGAGCGTTCGATCGGGATCGGTGAGGAGCGCCCGGTCCTTGGTCCGCTCATCCTTGGCCAGGTGGAATGACTGTTCACCACGAAGACACGAAGCGCACGTTATAACCTCTGCGTTGGTTGTGGCTCTTGAGTCACGGCGAGAAGAGCAGTGAGAAAGGTTCATCGGTGATCGCGAAGCTGCAACCCTTCGTCGGCATGGTCGTGATTCTGGGCCTCGCCTACGCCTTCTCGACCAATCGGCGGGCGATCGACGTCCGCACCGTGGTGTGGGGGCTGGTGCTGCAGTTTGTCTTCGCGCTCATCGTCCTCAACACCACGGCCGGCGCGGCGCTCTTCACGACCTTGGGCGATGGGTTCAACCGCCTGGTGAGCTTTGCCGGCGTCGGCGCGACGTTCGTGTTCGGCCCGCTGGCCGACACGACCGCCTGGGGGCGCATCACGAGCGTCCTCGGTCCCGGTGCGTCGGGCGTGCTCATCGCCTTCCAGGTGCTGCCGATCATCATCTTCGTGGCGGCGCTCATGGCCGTCCTGTATCACGTGGGCGTCATGCAGCTCATCGTGCGGTTCTTTGCCCTGCTCATGCACCGCGTGATGCGCGCGAGCGGTGCCGAGTCGCTCAACATCGCGGCGAGCGTGTTTCTGAGCATGACGGAGGCGCCGCTCACGATCCGCCCGTATCTGGCCCGCCTGACCGAGTCGGAGCTGATGACGATCATGACCTGCGGCATGGCGCATATCTCGGGCGGCATGATGGCGGCCTACACGATCTTTGGTGTCGAGGCGAAGTTTCTGCTGGCGGCGGTCATCATGACCGCGCCGGGGACTCTCGTCATCGCCAAGATGCTCGTGCCCGAAACGGGCATGCCACAGACGATGGGGACGGTGAAGCTCGAGACGGAGCGGACCGATGTGAACATCATCGACGCGGCCGCGCGGGGGACAGGCGAGGGTCTGATGCTGGCGCTCAACGTCGGTGCGATGCTCATCTCGTTTATCGCGCTCATCGCGCTCGTCAACGCCGTGCTCGGCCTTGCCGGCACGAGCCTCCAACAGATTTTTGGCTTCGTGCTCGCGCCCATTGCGTGGAGCATGGGCGTGCCGTGGCGCGACGCGCCGGCCATTGGCAACCTGCTCGGCACGCGCATGGTGCTCAACGAGTTCATCGCGTATTCGCAGCTGGGCCCGCTCAAGGAGATGCTCGATCCCCGGTCGTTCACGATTGCGACCTTCGCGCTGTGCGGTTTTGCCAACCTCGGCTCGATTGGCATTCAGATTGGCGGCATTGGCGCGCTCGTGCCGAATCGGCGCCACGATCTGGCGCGTCTCGGCCTGCGTGCGATGTTCGCCGGCTCGCTCGCGAATTTCATGACCGCGACGATTGCGGGCTTCTTGCTGTGAGCGACGTTAACCACGAAGACACGAGGGCTACGAAGACGAAGAGGATCAAACCACAGAGTCACCGGGACACAGAGGCGCTCGATCAAGGTGTCTTAGCTCCGTGACCCTGTGGCTCTGTGGTTTATAACCTCTGCGTTCTCCGCGTTCGCCGTGGTGGGGCTGTTGATAGATGGAGTATTTCGACCAGGTCAACGAAGCGGCTGACGCGATCAAGGCGCGCGTCCGCGAGGTGCCGTCGATTGGCGTGGTGCTCGGGTCGGGTCTCGGCGGCTTCGCCAGCCGCGTGAGCGACGCGGTCTCACTGTCGTACGACGGGCTGCCCCACTGGCCCGCCTCGCGCGTCGCCGGCCACGAGGGCCGTCTGGTGGTGGGAAGCGTACGTGGCCGCACGGTCGCCGTGCTGGCCGGCCGCAGCCACTTCTACGAGGGCCACGACCTGCGCGCGGTGACGTTCGCCGTTCGCGTCCTGGGCCTGCTCGGGACCAAGGTCCTCATGCTCACCAACGCGGCCGGCGGGATTAACACGGAATTGGCCCGCGGGGATCTGATGGTGGTCGACGATCACATCAACCTGATGGGAGGCAATCCACTCGTCGGGTCCAACGATGACCGCTTTGGCCCGCGTTTTCCCGATATGACAGACGTGTACTCGCCACGGCTGCGCACGATTGCCGATCGAGCGGCCCTCGATGCGAACGTGCCGCTCCGACATGGGGTCTACGCGGCGCTCACCGGCCCCAGTTACGAAACACCCGCCGAGATCCGATACCTAAGGGTAATTGGCGCCGACGCGGTCGGCATGTCCACGGTGCCCGAGGCCATCGTCGCGCGTCACATGGGAGTCGAGGTGCTCGCCGTCTCCTGTATCAGCAACATGGCCGCCGGCATCGAGCATCGGAAACTGGACCACACGGAGGTCGTCGAGACGACCAGGCGCGCTGGCAACAGACTCGCGGCGCTGCTGGAGGGGACGATTGGCCATCTCTGAGCGTGAACGCCTGTCGGTGGCGCTCGTTGACGTTGCCGAAGGCCGGGAAGCGGAGTTCGTCGCGCTCCTGGGCGAGTTCGAGGTGCTCCTGGCCCGCCAGAAGTACGGCCGCTCTGAGACGTTTCGGGACGAGGGACGGCCGCGCCGGTTTTACGCCCTGTGGTACTGGACGGATGCCGCGGCGGCCGCGGCGTGCCACGCGGATCCGGCCGTACAAGCGCTGACACGGAAGCTGTATCGGATCGCCCGCGTCATTCACGTCGTCAATGGCGCGAGGTCAGGGCCCCCCGATGGTCTGCTGCTCGTCGACGAGCGCCGCGGGCGCGCGGAAGCGGATCGCCGCACCGGCTTCGATCGCCGCCGCCGTGACGTCGGGCGCGCGGAAGGCGAGCGCCGGGCCGGTCGCGATCGTCGACTTGGGCCGACGCGCCTGCGAGACCGTCCAGGCGAGGTCGACCTGGTGGCCGCCGCCCGCCGGGCGCGCGAGCACGCCGACGCCGCCTTCTCACACTTCAAGGTCGGCGCCGCGCTCGAGGCTGTCGATGGCACCGTGATCGCGGGTTGCAATATCGAGAACGCGTCGTTCGGCCTCACGGTCTGCGCCGAGCGCGTCGCGATGTTCAAGGCGCTCTCCGAAGGCCACCGCGCCTTCACGCGCATCGCGATTGTGGCCGACACCGAGGCGCCCACGCCGCCCTGCGGCGCGTGCCGCCAGATCCTCTGGGAATTCGGCGGCAACCTCGAGGTGCTTCTCGCCAACCTCACCAAGCCCACCGGCACGCATCGGCTGAAGGATCTTCTGCCGCTGCCCTTCGATGCGCGGCTGCTCTAACCGCCTGCCGTAGTGTCAATGCCTTTCGGAAATTCGGTGACGTGAGAATCCGCTTGTACATTTCGCGAGAAGTCGGTACGTACGCTGGGCATGACACGCCCTTCCAGACGCCGCTCGGCGGATGGCGCCCGTGCGCCGAATTCTCTCAGAGCCTCGGCAGTACCCGTGGGGTTTCTCGACGCGTGGGGCCAACTCGTGCGCGGCTGGGAGCTGCCCCCCCTGCCGACTCGTCGGGGGCGCAAGCCTCGGGTCCCGGTGACCGATCTGCTGGCGGGCCTGACGTTTCATGTGCTGAGCGGGGCGGGCACGCTGGCCGAGCATTTTGGCCAATTGTTCGATCAACCGCTGGCCGACAGTTCGTGGGCCGATCGGCGCGGTCGCCTGCCGTGGGAGGTCTTTGCCGACTTGATGCGCCGCGTGCTGCGTCCGCGCGCCACGCAAGCCGAGCACCGCGAGGCCTTCTGGCGGGGATGGCGGCTCGTGGCGCTCGATGGGACGCAATTCAGTCTGATCAACACGCCGCAGGTTGCCGCCGCGATCGACAAAGCCCGTACCCGTCGCGGCCGGGCGGCCTTCGCCAAGATCACGAGTGTCGTGCTGTTGGAACTGGGCCTGCACAATCCGCTGGCCGCCGCGATCGGCCGCCAGGGCGAGTCGGAGTGGGCGTTGGGCCAAGGCCTGTTGGCGCAGTTGCCCCGGCGCGCGTTGCTGCTGGCCGACCGTTTGTATGGCGTCGTCGCATTTGCGCGCTTGGCGCAGGCCGCGTGCCGGCGCGTCGGCAGTCACTTCTTGCTGCGCGCCTCCCGCAGCGTCAAACCCCGTCTGATCAAATCGCTCCGCGATGGCACGCGACTCGTCGGACTCCCCGTACGGCAGCCGAACAATCCGAACCGCGTGATCGATTGGATCGAGGTGCGCGAGATTCGCGTCCGCGTCGGGCGGCCGGGCCACCGCGCGTCCGAGCTGCGGCTGTGGACCAGCTTGGTCGACCCCGCCGTGGCGCCTGCCCTGGAACTCGCGCGAGTGTATGCCAGCCGATGGGAGCACGAACTCTATTTTCGGGATCTCAAGCGCCAACTGCGCAAAACCGAACTGTTACAGAGTCATACGGTCGAGACTGGCGCGCAAGAAATCGCGGCCGTCGTCATCGCCAGCGCCTTGCTGGCGACGGAGCGTGCGCGGGCCGCGGCCGGGCAGGTGCCCGTCTTGCGCGTGAGCTTCCCGAAACTCCTCGATTGGGTGCGCGCGTCGTGGCTCACGCTGACGCAATTCGACGATGTGCTGACCGGTCGCCAGATGCAGACCTTTCTGCGCCGGGTCTACACGCAGATGGGACAGTGCGTTACCGCCGAACGGCGACCGCGCAGCTATCCCCGGGCGGTCCGCCAGCCGATTCGGCGCTGGCCACGCCTGCTGCACAACGCGTCGATCACCGGTCCGTGGCACTTTGAAATCCTGTGACCTCAGGCCACGCGGAATTTCCGAAAGGCATTGGCCGTAGTGTCCGGCTTCAGCCCGACGCCACATTCCGTCGCAGTGTAGGTCGTAGTGTCCGTCGTAGTGTCCGGCTTTAGCCGGACCCTGCATTGTGCAAGAATCGCTTCATGCTTCCGACCATCGCCCGCGAAGCCGACGCCATCGTGATGATCGATCAGCGGAAACTCCCCGCTGAAGAGGTCTACGTTCGTTGTTGCACCGCGGCCGAAGTCGCCCGCGCGATCAAGACGATGGTTATTCGCGGGGCGCCGGCGATTGGCGTGGCGGCGGCCATGGGCATCGCCTTGGGCATGCGGAACAGCAAGGCGACCGGGACGCAGAAGTTCGCGGCCGAGTTCGCCAAGGCCTGCGACCTGATGGCCGGCACCAGGCCGACCGCCGTCAATTTGTTCTGGGCGATCGATCGGATGAAGCGGGCCCTCGCGGCTGCCGTGCAGGCCGGCGAGTCGGTGGAGCAGGTCAAGGATCGCCTCGATCGCGAAGCGCAGGCGATTCACGACGAGGATGTGGCGAGCTGTCGGGCGATGGGCGCGTTTGGCGCCGAGGTCGTGCCCGTGGACGCGCGCATTCTGACACACTGCAACGCCGGGGCGCTCGCGACGGCCGGCTACGGCACGGCCCTCGGCGTCATCCGCGGCGCTGTCGAGCAGGGGAAGCGTGTGGTGGTATTCGCCGACGAGACGAGGCCGTTGCTGCAGGGCGCCCGCCTGACGGCGTGGGAGCTCGTCAAGGACGGCATTCAGACGACCGTCATCACCGACAACATGGCCGGGGCCCTGATGCGCCAGGGCGGCGTCAACTTCGTCGTTGTCGGCGCCGATCGGATTGCCCGTAACGGCGACACGGCCAACAAGATCGGCACGTACGGCGTGGCGGTGCTCGCCCGCGAGCACAAGATCCCGTTTTACGTCGCAGCCCCGCTCTCGACGATCGATCTCAACACCCCGGATGGTTCGAGGATTCCAATCGAAGAGCGAAGCGCAAAGGAAGTGACGCACGTCGGCGGCGCGCAGCTCGCGCCACCGGGCGCGCTCGTCTGGAACCCAGCGTTCGACATCACCCCGCATCACCTCATCACCGGCATCATCACCGAGCGCGGCATCTGTCGTCCGCCGTACATCGAATCGCTGGCCCGCGCGTTCGAGGATGAAAAGCGCTACCACGGAGTTCACGGATGACGAGCGGAGGTCACGGATACTTTAGTTGTGCTCTCTGTGTCCTCGGTTCGGTTCCGTGTCCTCCGTGGTAGTGCTCTTTGGGCAGCAACCATGCTGATTCTCGGCATCGAGACCTCCTGCGACGAAACATCGGCCGCCGTCGTCGAAGAAACCGGCGACGCGGCGCGTCCGTGGGCCATCCGGTCCAACGTGATTGCCTCGCAGGTGTCCATCCATCGCGAATGGGGCGGCGTCGTCCCCGAGCTGGCCTCGCGCCAGCACATCCGCGACATCTGCGGCGTCGTCGAGCGCGCGTGTGACGAAGCGAAGGCGACGTGGCGCGATCTGGGCGCGGTCGCCGTGACCCAGGGCCCGGGGCTCGTGGGATCGCTCTTGGTCGGCGTCGCGTTTGCGAAGGCCGCCGCGGCGGCTGCCGGCCTTCCGCTGGTGGCCGTGCATCACCTGGCCGGGCACATCGAGTCGCTCGTGCTGGAAAACGGCGAGATGCCGTTGCCGGCCATCGTGCTCGTCGTGTCCGGCGGCCATACGAGCCTGTATCTGGTCGATCGTCCGGGCCACTACGAACTGCTGAGCCGCACGCGAGACGATGCGGCGGGTGAGGCGTACGACAAGGTGGCGAAGTTGCTGGGGCTCGGGTATCCGGGCGGGCCGATCGTCGATCGTCTGGCGCAGAGCGGTAACGATCGCGCCATTGCGCTGCCGACGACGCGGTTGACGCATGCCGATCGAAACGCGCCCGAGCTCAAGGGCGATCTCGATTTCAGTTTCAGCGGCTTGAAGACCGCCGTGCTGCGCCATGTGCGCGAGCGCGAGAAGGCCCTCAGTTCCAGCCAGGAGTCACGGCCGCCTTTTTCGGGGCAGGAGGTCGCCGACATCTGTGCGACCTTCCAGCGCGTGGTGGTCACGGTGCTCATCGAACGGTTGTTTGACGCGGCGCGGCGCTTTCAAGCCAAGAGCGTTGGGATTGCCGGCGGCGTGTCGGCCAACAGTCGGCTGCGTGCTGAGCTGCTCGGTCGTGGCGAGCGCCGCGAGGTTCCGACGTTCCTGCCGAGCCTCCAGCTTTCGACCGACAACGCCGCGATGATCGCCGCCGCGGGTCTCAGGAAGTTTCGCGCGGGTGTCATCGCGCCACCGGATCTCAATGCTGACGCGGCGCTCGTTCTGTAAGGACTCTGTCAGGCGTCGGTGCGTCGGTTCATGTACGCACCTACGAACCTTAGAACCTACGCACCGACAATGATCGTCTTCACCGACTACCTCTGGTTCAACACCAAGAAGCACCAGGAGTTCATCCGCATTACCGACGACATCGCCGCGATCGTGAGGAAGAGCGGCGTCAAGGAAGGGACCGTGCTCGTCTCGGCCATGCACATCACGGCCGGCGTGTACGTGAACGACTGGGAGAACGGGCTCATCCACGACTTTCAGGAATGGGTCGAGAAGCTCGCGCCCGCGGGCCTGAACTACCGGCACCATCAGACCGGTGAGGACAACGGGGACGCGCACTTGAAGCGCACGATCATGGGCCACCAAGTCACTCTGCCGATCACCGACGGCAAGCTGGATCTCGGTCCGTGGGAGCAGGTCTTTTACGCCGAGTTCGACGGCCAACGGAAGAAGCGAGTCGTCGTCAAAGTGATGGGGATCTAGAAATTGCAGAATGGCAGGATTGCGGGATTGAAAGACCCCAGAACCTTTCCGGCGCGGCCGATTGTCGGCGTGGGCGCGGTGATCTTCGACGGCGACCGCGTGCTGCTCGTGAAGCGCGCGCACGAGCCGCTCAAAGGCGACTGGAGCCTGCCCGGGGGCGCAGTGGACGTGGGCGAGACGCTCGAGCAGGCGGTCGCCCGCGAGGTTAAGGAAGAGACGGGCCTTGACGTTGAGGTTGGTCCAGTCGTCGAGGTCCTCGATCGAATCCACCGCGACGCGTCCGGTCGCGTCGAGTACCACTTCGTGATCGTCGACTACCTCTGCCGCGTCGTCGGCGGACGGGTGGTCGCCGGGTCGGATGCTGATGAGGTTCGATGGGTCGACCGCAACAATCTCGCGAGCTGCAACGTTGCCGACCCCGTCGCCCGCGTCATTCAGAAAGCGGCCGCGCTGTCGGACCTGTGTTGAGACCGGTTTCATAACCGGAACGGGGCCCGTCGCCGAACAGCCCCACCGGGTGCTCGACCGAAAAACAGCCTGTCACGGGACGCGGCCTCCGCGCCCGGCGGGGCGCCCCGTTCGGCGCCACCCGCGAGGTTATGAAACCGCTTCTACTATTTCTTCGCTGACGTCTTCTCGGACAGCACCCACATGTCGGGATCGAGGCCCACGGACTCCGGTAGAGGATGCCGGAGTAGACGGCAAACCCCTCGCTCAGCCACTGGTCGCGATACGAGCGCCAGCCGACGACATTTCCCCACCATTGATGGCTGGCTTCGTGAGAGAGGAAGCGATAGGTGTTCTTGGTGGCACTGTCGATGTTCGGAACAACGAGCATCGACGCGAAACTCTGTCCGAACCCAAAGGGATGAAACGCCGCCCGGAGGATCGGATAGGGATAGGCGCCGAACAGCAGGCGGCTCGCGGGATTCGCGCCTGTTTCCTTCACCATCCGCGTCCCGAACTGTGCCGCCAGCTCCTGGAGCGCGCGCGGGGCCGCCGGCCCGCCCCGCTGTGCGGCGCCGATGAGATCGGCAGAATCATCGGTGAAGCGCAGCACGGCCGTCGTGAAGTCTGACTCGAAGGACTCGGTGTTCAGCAGCCGCTGCAGATTCTGACGTTCAAACAGGCTGGGCGGGGGCTCGGCACGGAATCGGCCCTGGCCGACGAAGACGGCGCCGGTGACTCTTCCGAGGACGGGTGTCGTGAAGTGGAACGTTCCCGTGAAGGTCATCTCGGCGCGGTCGCGCGTGAGCCGCAGGTTGGACACGGTCGCGCTACCGCCGTCAAGCAGGAACGCGCGCAGCGCCTCGTACGCCGCCATCGTGTCGGCGGTCGAGGCCGTCTGCGCCCGCGCGGGGGCGGCAAGTGAAGCGAGGATCCCGAGGAGAACGAAGACCCTGATGGGCTTGGTCACAGTTCCTCCTTACCCTGTCCTTCGCCGGACGGCATCCACCGCTTCTTTCCCCTTCGCCTTCATCTTTTCCAGGAGCCGGTGCGCCCAGACGTACTCGGTGGCGAGGATCGCGAGCGCCGCCATGATCGTCAGGATGCCCTGACCCGGCAGCACGAGCATCGCGATGCCGGCGACGAGCAGCGTGAAGCCGACGACGATCTTGATGAGGCGCTTGGCGCGTTGCAGGGGGGTCAGCATTGAGACACGGTCCGGCTGAAGCCGGACACTACGACTGGAAACGACATCGCTATTTAGGCCTCCAGAGAAAGTATACGGGCACACCGAGCAGCACGATGACGAGCCCGGGCCACGTCGTCGCCGTCCGGTACACGAAGAGCACCAGCAGGATCGTCGAGGCGCCGACGATGTACAGCGCCGGGACGGCGGGATAGCCCAACGCGCGGTACGGACGCTCGGCGTCGGGCTGCGTGCGGCGCAGGCGGAAGAGCCCCGCGATGGTGAGGACATAGAAGATGAGCGCCGCGGAGATGACGTAGTCCAGCAGGTTGCTGTAAAGGTTGCCGTACGTGCGCGTGGCCGGGTCGTAGGTTCGCGGCAGCACGAGAAACGCCGCCCACAGCCCTTCGAGCGCCAGCCCCCACCCGGGCACTTTCGCGTCGTTCAACCGGCCGGCCGCTCGAAAGAAGAGCCCATCGCGCGCCATCGCGTAGGAAGCGCGGGCGCCGGCTAGGATGAGTCCGTTGTTGCAGCCGAAGGTCGAGATCATGATCCCGACGGCCATCAGCGTCGCCCCAAGGCCCGGGAAGACGGCATCGAGCGTCGCGGTGGCGACGCGATCGGAGGGCGCGTGCTGCACCTGGTCGAAGGGCAGCGTCACCAGATAGGCGATGTTGGCCAACAGATACAGGCCGATCACCGTACAGGTGCCGAGTGCGAGCGACAGCGGAATGTTCCGGTGCGGCTCTTTCACCTCGCCGGCCGTAAACGTGATGTTGTTCCACGCGTCGGCCGAAAAAAGCGATCCGGTCTGCGACACGCAGAGCGCGACGAAGAGGCCGAAGGAGGTCGCCGCCGTCAGGCCGGGCACGATGTCGACGTTGCCGCGAGGTGTCCACAGGTCTCCGAAATTGCCGGCCACCGCACCCGAGTTCCAGCCGAGGACGACACCGGCCAGAATCAGTCCGATCACGGCTCCGGTCTTGGCCGTCGTGAAGATGTTCTGGATGATGCGTCCCCACTCGAGACCGCGCGTGTTGGTCCACGTCAGAAGCGCAATGAGCGCGATGCCGACGAGCTGCGTCGTTGAGAGCGACAGCGCGTAGCCGGTCGAGAAATGAATCGGCGAGACGAGGTACCGATCCTCGGCGATCCACGGGACGAGCACGCCGAAGTATCGTGCGAAGCCCACCGCGACCGCCGCGATCGTACCGGTCTGAATCACGAGCAGCAGCGTCCACCCATACAGGAAGCCCCAAAGCGGCGAAAACGCCTCCCGCAGGTAGACGTACTGGCCGCCCGCGCGAGGCATCATGGCGGCGAGCTCGCCGTACGAGAGCGCGCCCACGACGGTCAGCAGGCCCGTGAGCGCCCAGGCGGCCAAGAGCCACCCTGGGCTGCCGAGCGTCCGCGACATGTCGGCCGACACAATGAAGATGCCCGAGCCAATCATCGATCCCACGACGACCATCGTCGAATCGTAGAGGCCGAGGCCGCGGCGAAATTCAGTGTCGAGCGCGGTGGCCCCAGTGGAGAATGCGGCGCGTGCGGCTTCTGCCGTCGGGTTGGTCATCAGCGGCTCCTGCATTAGAAGCAGGTTTCGAAATAAGTCTCAAGCCTACAGTCTGAAGTCTGGCACACTTGACACCTCAAACCTGAGACTGGCCGCAAGGCGGGCGCGGCGAACATCGCTCGCCATGCCCGCGTATATCGATCTACATGTCTGACGTCTCTCTCTCGCCCGTTGTCACGCTCGAAGATGTGTCGGTGGCGTACGGCCGCCACCCGGCGCTCCGCAGCGTGACCACGTCGTTCGCGGTTGGCGCTGTGGGCCTGCTCGGGCCGAACGGTGCGGGTAAGAGCACGATGCTCAAGGCGCTTCTTGGCTTCCTTGTCCCCCAGCGCGGCCGGATGCGCGTGCTCGGACTGGACGTGGCCGCCTCGCCGCTCGAGATTCGCGCGCGCATTGGCTATATGCCGGAGAGCGACGCGCATATTCCGGGGATGAATGCCGTCTCGTTTGTCGCCTACTGCGGCGAGCTGGCCGGTCTGCCGCGCGTCGACGCGATGCAGCGCGCCCACGAGGTCTTGTACTACGTCGGGCTGGGCGAGGCGCGGTACCGCAACGTCGAGACCTACTCGGCCGGCATGAAGCAGCGCATCAAGCTGGCCCAGGCGCTCGTGCACGATCCGGACCTGCTCTTTCTCGACGAGCCGACCAACGGCATGGATCCCAAGGGACGCGACGAGATGCTCGATCTCATCCGCGATCTGGGACACAACAAGGGCATGAACCTGGTGTTGTCGTCGCACCTGCTGCCCGACGTCGAATTCGCCTGCGACCACGTCGTGGTCATGGACAAGGGTTCGGTCGTGGCGGCCGGACCGATTGCCGCCCTCAAGCAGCCGCGCGGCCAGGTGTTCGAATTGCGCGTCAAGATCGCGGTCGGCGAGCTTGACGGCTTCCTCGACCGGCTGCGCGCGGCCGGCATCGAGTGTTACGCAACCGACGACGACGTGATGCGAGCGCTCGTGCCGGGCGAGGGAGGTGCGCGCGATCTGTTCGCCTTCGCCGCCGCCGAGCACGTGCAAGTGCGTCACTTGCGGCCGAGTGTGCCGACGCTCGAAGACGTGTTCGCGAAGGCGGTGGGAGAGAAATGATGGGGTTCTAAAGGTACTAGAGGTTCCTAGCACCTTTAGCACCCCTAGAACCTTGAACCTTTTTTATGCCAATCCACGATCAGGGTTATCGCCGTTACGGCGGCGCACGAGGCAGGCGCGGCCATGGGTGGGCGGTCATCGCGGCGGCCGGCCTCCGGACGTTTTTCGCACGGCGCATCTTCCTGGGGCTGCTGCTGATGGCGTGGCTCCCGGCCATCGTCCGCGCCGTCCAGTTCTATGCCGTCGCCAATTTTCCACAGGCCTCGGTGCTGGCGCCGACGCCGGACACCTTCCGTCAGTTTCTCGATCAGCAGACGAATTTTGTGTTCTTCATGACCGTGTACGCCGGCGCCGGTCTGATCG
This sequence comes from Acidobacteria bacterium RIFCSPLOWO2_12_FULL_65_11, assembly GCA_001767495.1. Classification (GTDB taxonomy): domain Bacteria; phylum Acidobacteriota; class Vicinamibacteria; order Vicinamibacterales; family CAVVIG01; genus 2-12-FULL-65-11. The sequence goes on from MELA01000098.1 coordinate 26,593, forward strand.
CGAACGATCGCCGCGCCAACGCCCTGCAGATCTATCTCTCGAAACCGCTGACGCGATCCGACTACGTGTTCGGGAAGCTCGCCATCCTGACAACGTGCCTGCTGATGGTGACGTGGGTGCCGGCCATGGCGCTCCTTGCCCTGCAGGCGGCCTTCGCCGGCAACGTCACGTTCCTCCGGGGCCACATCTACCTGATTCCGGCCATCACCGTTTTCTCCACCCTTCAGGTGGTGACCGTGTCGGCCGCGATGCTGGCGCTGTCGTCGCTCTCGAAGAGCAGCCGCTATGTGGCTCTCCTGTACGCGGCGCTTGTCTTCTTCAGCGTGGCGCTCTTTGGCGTGCTCCGGTTCGTGACCCGCGACACGAGCCTCTCGTGGATCTCGCTGCCGAACGACTTGGCACAGCTCGGCGACGCCATCTTCCGCGTGCCGCTGCGCTTTGCGACGCCGTGGCCCGTGGCGCTCATGATGATCGTCGCGCTCCTTGTCGCCTCGGGGTTGGTGCTCGAGCGCAGGGTGCGCGGTGTGGAGGTGGTCGGGTGAGTGCGCCGGTCATCGCTGCCGAGCATCTGTCGAAGTGGTACGGACAGGTCATCGGCCTCAACGACGTTACGCTGGCCGTGCCATCCGGCGTCACGGGACTGCTTGGCCCCAACGGCGCCGGCAAGTCCACGCTGATGAAGCTCGTCACCGGGCAGCTCAAGCCGAGCAAAGGGTCGCTCACCGTGCTGGGCGAGCCGATCTGGAGAAATCCGGCGCTTTTCTTCCGCATCGGGTTCTGTCCCGAGCAGGACGCCTTCTACGACCGGATGAGCGGGCTGGAGTGGGTGGCCTCGCTCGTGCGACTGCACGGCTTCGCCGACGATGAGGCGCTCGTGCTGGCCCGCCGCGCGCTCGACCAGGTGGAGCTGGCCGATGCGGCCGGCAAGAAGATTGGCGCCTACAGCAAAGGCATGCGCCAGCGCGTGAAGATGGCTCAGGCGATTGCGCACGATCCGGAGCTCTTGATCCTCGACGAGCCGCTCTCGGGCATGGACCCGATCGCGCGCCGCAAGACCATCCGCATGATCAAGGACTGGGGGCGCGAGGGCAAGAGCGTCGTCGTGTCGAGCCATATCCTTCACGAAATCGAAGCGATGACCTCCGACATCCTGCTCATCAATCACGGCCGCATACTGGCCGAGGGGAACGTCCACCAGATTCGCGACCTCATCGACGAACACCCGCACACCGTCTCTATCAGGGCCGATCAAACGCGCGCCCTGGCGAGAGAGTTCTTGGCCTTTGACCACGTGCTCAGCCTGAAGTTCGAGGGCGAATCGGTGGTCGTCGAGACCGGGCGTCCCGATGTGTTTTACACGCGGCTGACCGAGCTGGCGGCCTCTGGCGAGCTCGGCGCCATCCACGAGGTCACGTCGCCCGACGATAACCTGCAGGCCGTCTTCGAGTACTTGGTGAAGCCATGATCCCGCCCTCTGTTGCTCCTCCGACACGGCGCGCGCCGACGCTGGCGGCCTCGACCTTACGCGTGTTCGATCTCTCGCTGGGACAGATGCTGTGGTCGCGGCGCTCGGCGTTTCTCGCCGTCTTGCTCGGCGGCCCGGTGCTCGTCGCGGCGGCGCTTCGCCTGGCGTCGATCTCGTACGGGTGGGGGTTCAGGTTTCGCAGCCAGCAGGTGGCGGGCGATGCCGTGTTCGGGATGATGATCTGGCTCCTCTACGTCCGGTTCATCATTCCAGTCCTTGGCGTGTTCTATGGAACATCGCTTGTCGCCGACGAAGTCGAGGACAAGACGATTACGTACTTGTTCACGCGGCCGATGCCGAGAAGCGCGGTGCTCCTTGGCAAGTTCCTCGCGTACCTTGTGTGCACCTTGCTCCTCGTGCTGCCGTCGGTGATGCTCGTGTTCTTTCTCGTCGTGCCGACCGGAGGCGGCTCGATCGCCGAGACGTTTCCGTCTCTCGTCGTCGATCTCGGCATGCTGGCCGTGGGACTGACCGCTTACGGCGCGGTGTTCGCCATGGTTGGAACCTATCTGAAGCGGCCGCTCGTCATCGGCCTGGCCTTTGCTCTGGGGTGGGAGCCGGCGGCGCTCCTCATACCGGGGTACTTGAAGCAGCTGACCGTCGCCCACTATCTGCAGGGGCTCGTGACCCACGAGATGCCGCAGGATTCGCCCATCGCCATCCTGCTGCAGGTGGTCCGTGAGGTGCCGTCGGTGGCGACGAGTCTCACGGCGCTCTCCGTCATCATCGTCGTCACGCTGTGGCTGGCTGCCTGGGCGGTCGAACGGCGCGAGTACGTCTTAGAGCAGTAGACGCCGGACCCAAAAGGGTCCGGCCTACGTACGTAGGGCGGGTCCGTTGGACTTAGAGCAGTAGTGTCCGGCTTCAGCCGGACCGATAGGGAACACACCCCGCGCGTTTCCGTATAAGCTCTTTGTAGTTGTGTCACTGACCGCCAGAACCCGCCATTTCGTTGTCGCTTCGCTGCTCGTACTGCTGGCCGGCATCGGCGCCGGCCTCGCGGCGTACTACATGCGGGTGCCGCTCGGTGTGTTTCAGAGCGGCGAGCCCCAGGACCTGCGGTACGTTCCGGAGGACGCGGCGCTCGTCGCGTACGCCAATGTGCACGACGTGATGGCCTCGGAGATCCGGCAGCGGATTCGCCGAGCGGTGCCAATGCCCGAGAACGGGCAGCGCCAGTTTCAGAACGAGACCGGCATCAACATCGAGACCGACATCGATCGAGTGCTCGCCTATCTCGGACCTGCGAGCGCTGGCGGCTCCGGTGCCAATGCCGATGCGAGGCCGAGCGGCGGACTGGTGCTGGCCCGTGGGCGGTTCGACGAAGTGAAGATCGAGACGCTCATGCGGGACCATGGTGCGAGCGTCGAGGAGTACAACGGCATCCGGCTGATCGCCAATCCGGCTGCCGCCGGCCCGATGGGTGACGGCTTCGCGCTGGCGTTCATCGAGCCCGGGCTCGCGGCGGTCGGCAGCACGCCGATGGTGCGGGCGGTCATCGACCGGATGACGGGCGGGAGCAACGTGACGGCCAACGAGGAGCTGATGAGTCAGATCCGCGCGCTCGATGACGGCACCGCCTGGGCCGTCGGCCGCTTCGATGAGCTGGGCGCGAATGCCAGACTGCCGCAGCAGATCGCGAGTCAGATCCCGCCGATTACCTGGTTCTCCCTGAGCAGTCGCATCGGCACCGACCTGCGCGGCACGGTGCGCGCCGACACCCGCGACGAGGCGGCCGCCGCCAACCTCCGCGACGTCGTGCGGGGCTTTGTTGCTCTGGCCAAGCTTCAGGCAGGCAGCCGGCCGGAATTCCAGGCCGTCGTCCAGTCGCTCGAGCTTGGTGGCAGCGATAAGACGGTCACCCTGTCGTTCTCGGTTTCCGGCGAAGTGTTCGACGCCATCGGCGCGGCCGCGCGCCCACCGCAGCGTTGACGGGTGGCTGGCTTATGGCTCAGGGCTCGGGCCCTGAGCCTTGAGCCCTGGGCCGTAAGCCGCTACACTTCTCGCGAGCAGTGACCAGCCTGGTGTTCTTCTACGGGACGCTGATGACCGGCTTCAAGCGGCGTGGGCGGTCGCGCATCGAGGCGAAACTCGCACCGCAGGGCCGCGGCTCGATTCCGGCGGCGCTGTTCGACCTCGGCATCTATCCCGCCGCAGTACCCGCTTCAGACAGCTGCGTCTGGGGGGAAGTGCATCGCATGCTGGATCCGGACGGTGTGCTCGCTGCGCTCGACGAGATTGAAGGCGTTCGCCCCGGCGAGCCGGACGCCAGCTTGTACACCCGCGCCGAGGTGCCGGTCACCTTCGATAACGGGCACACCGACACCGCCTGGGTGTACTTCTACAACGCCCCGCTCGGCCGAGCGCAGCGGATTGAGTCGGGCGACTACCTGGAGCACTTGAAGGTGAAGTGAAATTGCAGCTTCAATTCTGCAATCCTGCCATCCTGAAATCCTGCCATTCAGAGTCGGATTCAGATTCGTCCTCGGTCGTGAAGGTGACGACGGGGATGTCGCGCGTCTCCTTGTCGAGCTTCAGCATCGAGAGCACCTGGAAGCCCTGCACATTCTCGACACGCATGCAGAGGATGACGAGATTCGGCTGGATGCGCTTGATCTCCGAGTACGCGTGGGCGCTCGATTCAAGGAACACGAGGTTGTAACGCCCCGGATTGAGCACCGTCTCGACCATCGCGAGTATCGCCTGGCTGCCGTTGACGACCACGACTTGCTGTGTCGCCGACCTCCGAGCCGCGATGGGCTGGAGGGTGGTGCGAGTCGCCGCGGTGCGTGTTCGCATGGCAGTCCGCCTCCCCTGGACGATTGTGACTCGTCGTATCTTCAGGAATCGTGCCACGTCAGGCGCTGCACATTCTCGGGATTTCCAACCGTTTAGGCGACCAGTGCGAAACCGTGTGTCATGTTGACCACGGAGGGTGCCAATTGTCGGCACACCCGCCGACTACCTCACGCGTACTGACTGGCTGGAAGCGTCGTTGGTTTCTGACGGATCCACGTAGACCGACTCTATGTGGGGGACGGTCTTAAGACCGTCCCCTACTGGATCTTCTCGTCTGTGGTGATCTGGAACCGGCGCAAGCGCGTGTACGTTGCCCGTCCCTTGATCTCGAGCGTGCCGTTTCTCGTCCCCACCGACTCGCGCATCTCGGTCGGTACGAAAAAACCGAGCGTGGCGTTCAGTTCGTAGGTGACGGTCACGTCGGCGTGGACGGCTTCGTTCTCCGCGACGAGCTCGCTCATCAAGACGCGACCAGAGACCGGCTCGATCCGGAACCGGCCGCGCACCGGCAGATCGCGGCCTCCGGTGGTGCGAATCAGCGTGTCCGGCTGGACCTCGCGGTACTCGATCTCCCACGGCTGTCCGGTTCGGCCGGTCCCTTCGAGGGTGAAGGCGAATCGTGGCTGGTGCTCCGGATGAAGGAACATCAAGGCGAGCACCGGGACGTTGAGGTCGCGCGAAATGTTGCCGAGGTTGTAGCGCGCGCTGTCTTCCCTGATCTCCTGCAGCTGCTCGGTTGCGGACGGCGCCGGGTGGAGAAACAGCGTCGCCAGCCTGTCGTCGCGATCGCGCACGGGCTTGCCGTCCACTTCGAACACGTCGCGAAACTGAATGTACCGGTCGGCGCCTTCGGGGCGCACGAGCAGGACGTCCGATTTCAGTTCCCGATGCTCCCGCGTGGTCTGAATCCCTGGCCCCCTCGCCGGAAGACCTCCGCCCAGGCGCGTTAGGTCCTGAATGTAGTGCTCTTCGACGACGGTGCCGGATATATTGCGCTCGAGCTGAAGCACGTACGCGCCCGCCCGCGCGAGCACATCGGCGAGCGTGGGTGACTGTGCGGCGGGGCGTATCCCTGCGGCTGCCGCGAGCAGGATCGCGACACGCCAAGCGGTTCGTCGGCGTACAGGCATGACAGCGCTACCATCCTGCCTGCCGGCCTGCTCGCGGTCAAGGATGATCTGTCGGCCGAGGCCGAGAGTCTACGCCAGAGAGAATGATGTGCAGATATACAATATGCCGATGCAGGACTTAATCAGACAGCTGCTGGCGGAAATCGGCGAGGATCCGAGCCGCGACGGCCTGCTCGACACGCCCAAGCGCGTCGAGAAGGCGTACCGCTTTCTGACGAGCGGATATGACGCGGACATCGATCAGGTGCTCAACGGCGCCTTGTTCGCCGTCGATTATAGCGAGATGGTGATCGTCAAGGACATCGACTTCTACAGCCTCTGCGAGCACCATCTGCTGCCGTTTTTCGGTAAGTGCCACGTCGCCTATATTCAAAGAGACCGCGTCATCGGCCTGAGCAAGATTCCGCGACTGGTCGATGTGTTCAGCCGCCGGCTGCAGGTGCAGGAGCGGCTCACCAATCAGATCGCTGAAACCATCCAGGCCAAGATCGTGCCCCTTGGAGTGGCGGTGGTCATGGAAGCCACGCACCTGTGCATGTCGATGCGGGGAGTCGAGAAGCAGAATTCGTTTGCCGTCACGAGCGCCATGCTCGGCGCGTTCCGCACCGCGTCCCGTACGCGGATGGAATTTCTCGAGCTCATCAAGCTCCGCAGCGCCACGCCCGTCCTTGGACGTGGCACGCCGGCCGGTCTGGCGTGCGTGGGTGAAGACTGAACCGTACTATACTTGATCGCAATGCGGCGTCTATTGACTCTCGGCTTGGTGGCCGTTCTTGTGGTATCGGTATCCGCGCAGACGCGACGGCCGGCTCAACGTGGGTCGGCGCCGGCTCCTGCCGCTCCGGCGCCGCCGCCAGCGCCCGAGGTCATTGCCCCTGAGGTCACCTGTCCGACGCCGCTTGGCGTCGGCGTCAAGACGCAACTGGCCTTCTGCGACGTGATGACTGGCCGCGATCCCGCCCAAGGCATCATCGTCAAGCTCCCGCCTCACGACGGCTCGGTGACGCTGACCTTCGATCTCCACAACCGCCACACGTACTCCGAAGAGCAGGTGAGGGCGCGCCGCGCCTTTGCCCGATACACCGCCACCATCGGCGTGTTGACGATGGACAACACGCTCATCAGCCGGGCCGTGGTGCAGAACGAGTTCCGGACCGAAGCGGATCTTGTCGATCGCATCCGCGGGTCGGGTCCAGGCGGCGTCAAGACGGTGGCCCCCACCGGCGCTGAGTCGATTACGATCATCATCCCCGAAGGGGAGGACCAGGTCAGCATCCTGGGTGAGAAAGTGACGATCGAGCGGCTCGACGGCAGCGCAACGTACCCGCAACCCGGGCGGCCGATTGCCGACATCAGCAATGTCTTGATCACGTACACGCTTCCGGCACCGCCTCCTCCGCCTCCGCCCCCAGCCAGGTCCACGCCGCCCAGGCCCACGACCCCCAGACGGGGCCGCTAGGGCCCGCCCCAGGCGGAAGGAAAAAGTCAGAAGTTAGAACTAAAAAGTGGCAGAATGCCTCCGAGCAGTCGTCAAGGAGGTCGCCATGAATCGCCGTCAATTACTGACCGGCATCGGAACCGCGGCAGCCGTCGGTGTGGTCCGCTCTTACTCGGGTGCGTGGTTCGAAGCGCTTCACGCCCAGGTGGCGCCGCCCGATTGGCCCGCGCGCATCGCGGCCTTGCCTCGTCCCGCCGCGGGCGAGATCGTCGTGACGGCAGTCGGCGACATGATCATCAGCAACCCGGCGACGGGCCGGACGGCTCCAGACGTCCAGCAGATGTATCGCGTGCTGCGCGAGTCGGACGCCGCCTTCGGCAACTGCGAAGAGCCCATCGCGTCGGTCGGTTTCATGTATCAGAAGACGTCGCAGATGGCCTGGCCGCCGATCCTCGACGATTTCAAGGCCGCCGGCTTCAACATGCTCTCGGGCGCCAACAACCACTACATGGACCTTGGTCCGGCTGGATTGCTGCAGGGACTCGAGGAGTCGCGCTCGCGCGGGTTCGCGATCGCCGGTGCCGGAAAGGACCTCGACGAAGCGCTGGCGCCGGCCGTCAGGACGGTAAAGGGCGTGCGGGTGGGTCTCCTGGCGTTCTGGTGTAATCAGGCGGGGAGCGCCTACGTGGACTACGCGCGAGCCGGCAGGGACAAGCCGGGCGTGGCCATGATCACCGGGGCGCAGGTCATCGTTCCTGACGGTACTGCGACGAGAACCGCAGCGCTGCCGCAAGCCGCCGATCTGCAGATGCTCGCCGATGCCATCCGGCGCGCCCGATCGCAGGCTGATTTCCTGATGGTCTCGTTCCATCAGCATTGGGGCGGCGGCGGTCTCGCGTTCTCGCCCGGCAACCCGCCTCCCAATCGCAACATTGTTCCGGCCAATCTCGGTTCCGCCCGGAACGAGGTCGCCGAAGGCCGCAGAATCATCTGTCGCGCGGCCATCGACGCAGGCGCCGACGTCATCATCGGCCACGGCCCGCACGTGTTGAACGGCGTCGAGATCTACAAGGGCAAACCGATCGTCTACAGCCTCGGCCACTACTACATGGAAATCACGCACGACGGGAAGGCGCTGCCGCAATTTGGATTCAATCCCGGCATGGTGTTTAGTGTCGAGAACAACTGGTTCCTCGAAGAGCATCGGTGGGCGGCCATCGCGCGGATGTTCGTCCGTGGCGGGCGCGTCACCAGGCTGCAGATCCTGCCGGTGTACATGGATGTCCAGAAAGACGGCTTCCCGTTCCTGCCGAGCGACGCCGATTGCCGCAAGATCACGGGCGCGATGGCGGAGCTGTCGAAGCCTTTCGGCGCCCAGGTAGTGACGCAGGGCTGGTACTCGGACGTCCAGGGAATCTAGGACGGTTTCATAACCGACCGGGTCCTGTCCGCGCACAGCCCACCCGTGCTCAGGCCTCTTTCACGATGCGACGAGGGGCGGCCTTCCGCTCGGGCGGGCGCCCGTAGGCGGCCACCCGCTGGGTTATGAAACCGGTTGAGCGATCTTCCTGAACAGCGACTCGACCTTGTCCAACATCGCGGATAGGGGGAAGGTTTCTTCCGCTCTTCGTGCGCCGGCTCGACCAAGAGATTCTCGCAGCGTCACGTCATCTGCTAGAGCAAGGATGGCCTCCGCGAGCTTTGCGGATGTCCTTGGGGGAACGAGAATGCCTGTCGTTCCATCCTGCACGATCTCCGGAAGACTGCTCACGTTGGTGGCAATCACGGGTTTCCCCGCTGCCATCGCTTCAGCCGCCGAATAGCCAAAACCTTCCCAGTTTGACGGCATGACCAGAAAGTCGACGGCTTTCATGAACGCCGGAATGTCCTCTCTGAATCCCGCCAGGACGATGTGCTCGCCCAGCCGACGGTCGCTGCAAAATGTTGCGATCGTGTCCCTCAGGGATCCCTCGCCGGCCATGACGAGCACGACCTTGTCGTTGCGCTGAACGACGAGTGACATCGCCTCGAGGAGCGTGGCGATTCCTTTTTGTTCTTCGAGCCTGCCGACGAAGCCGGCGATAACGGCGTCTTCGCCGAGTCTGAACTCTTTCTTCAGATTGAGTGGCTGGGCGCGTGTGAATGCATCGATGTCAATGCCTTTCCAGACAACCGTAATCCGATCGCGATGCAGCCACGGTGCGCTTGCGAGCAGCGTGTTCATCGTGGCGAACGAGTTCACCATGACGGCCGACGCGACCTTTGTATAGAAGAATCTGTTGAGGCGCGTATTCTTGATCGGCAGGTCGATCTCTCGGCTGATCACAGTCGGCACATGAGCCAGCGACGCGGCAATCCCGCCCACGCGGAGCTCCTTATTCGTATGCACGCACACGACGTCCACCTTGTTGTGCGTGATCAGCCGATGGATCCTCCAGATCGTGACGGGATCGATGTCGCCGGCAATTCTTAGCGGGATAATTGCGCTGTGAAGAGAAGGCGCTCGTCGATGCAGCGCCGAATCCGGCCGGCACACAATCGTGACGCGATGGCCGCGACCGACGAGACCCTCACCGATCGCGGTCAGCGACACCTCGCCGCCGCCCCAGCCCGGATAGGTGTGGAGAAACAGAATGTTCAGACGTTACTTTCTGAACACGCGAGTGAGCGGCATCTCGAGCCCGGGCAGGAGCCGCGTCGTTAGCACATCGCCAGCCTCGCGCGACAGCTCGGTGACGCGGCCGAAGCGATCGCCGTCGCGCCGGTAGACTCTCACCACGTCGATCTTGGGGTCGATCACCCAGTACTCGATTGTGCCGGTGCGCTCGTACAGGGTGCGTTTGATGGTTTCGTCGCGCTTGCGTGTTCCCGGCGAGGCAATCTCCACGACGATGTCAGGCGCGCCGCGCGCGTGTAGCTGCGTCAGTACCTCGGCCGCACGCTCGGCCGAAAAGTAGAGCAGGTCGGGCTCGACGATGTCGAAGTGCGAGAGGACGACATCGTAGGGCGCGAAGAACACCTCTCCGATCGGATGGGTCTCCAGCCAGGAACCCATCATCAGGTGCAGGTTGGCCAACACTCGTTGATGCTTCGTATTGGGCGACGGCGTCACATAATGCTCCCCGTCGATCAACTCGTGGCGTCGCCCATCGTCTGGGAACAGCACGAAGTCGTCGTAGGTGAGCTTCACGCCCGCGGAGGCCGGCCTCACTTCATCGCTCCTGGACACGAGCTCATTGTAAACGTCCTAGCGACGACCGTGCCAGTCGGAAATGGCGGGAATGCGCGCAAACAGGCGAGGCGAGGCTGAAAACGTTGCAGAATGTTCAATCGAGACAGAGGCTTCTATGGCAAGATTCGCCTGCCACGTCGCTCAACGACAGGCACTCGCCTGGGTCCCAATGAGATCGTCTCGCTCCTCGGGGTAGGCGATCAAGCAGGCGTGGGCTGGTGGTGGCAGCGAGCTCCGCTGGCGGCGAGATGGGTGGCGCCTGCGGCCGCCGTTTTCTCGTCCTCGATCCCGCCCAGGAGAGTCGACCGACGCCGATCACTGTGGTCCCGAACTGGACCGCGGCGATAAAGTGAAAACTGAAAACTAAAAATGAAAAAGGACTGAGAGGCCAGGCGGCCCGCTCAGTCCTTGCTCAGTCCTTTTAAGTTTTAACTTTTGAATTCTAACTTTCTCAGACCACCGGCTTGTGCAGCACGGCCTGCGGCTCGTGTGACTTCTTTTTCCCGCCGAGCCCCTGAATCTGCAGCGTCGGCTGCTCCTTAAGTACTTCCTGCCGGTAGAGCCGGGCCATTTCTTCGTGGTACCGGGCATCTTTCTCGACGTCCGGCTCAAGCCGGACACTACTCTTGGCCTTGAGCTTCTCTTCGCGCGCATTTTTCGCGATGCCCAACTCGTCGAGATCGGTCTGCGCGCCCTTGCGGACGGCTTCCTCGTTGAGCGTGAGCGAGTGCGCGGTCGAGTCGAGCGCCACCGCCTTCCCACCGGCGAAGATCTCGTGACGGCCGTGCTTCTCGTACCACTTGGTGAGCGTCGCGGTCATGTGCATCTTTTCAATAATATTTCTCCAGCCGATGCCGGTGTTGTAGGCGCAGAAGGAGATCTCGCCCTGCTGCGTCGCGTACGGAATGATGCACATCTCGGTGCGGCGGAAGTCGTAGTTGAACAGATCCTGGAACCACATGCCGGCGATGAACAGGAAATTCCACCGATCGGCGCGGCGCTTCGCGATGTCGGCCGCCGTCCGATCCCCTTCGACCTTGCCGTAGCCGCCCGACTGCGCCTTCTTGGTCGCGCCGAATGTCTTGTCGAACTTCTTGAGGAGATCGGTGAGCTTGAAGTGGGTCGGGGCCTTGAACGGGTCGTAGTTTCGCATGACGGCCAGCGTCATCCCGAGCACCGACAGTTTCTTGCCGCGGCCCGCGTCGTTGACCTTGGCGACGTCCTTCGCGAGCTGCTCGGCGTGCAGGAACGCCGTCACCGGCACGGCTTCCCTGGTTTCCTTGTCGATCATCACCGCCATGCCGACGCCACAGTTCGGATGGCAGCCGCAGGTGAGCTGGCCCCACGGCGCGTCCGGGCCGTGGACGACGTCGGCCCAGTCGGTGAAGGTGGCCATGAACGAGATCGGGAACCAGTCGCGCGTGGGCTCGCCGAGCCCCGTCTGGCCTTTCACGTCGTGCGCGAGGTGCGACAAGGTATAGCGCTGCGCGTGTCGGCGTTCGTCGGTGATCTCTTCGTCTCGGCCGGTGAAGCTGACCGGCTGGAACGACAGGAAGTTGATCTTTTTCGGGTTGTCGAGCGCAAACTCGACGATCCGGCCGACCTGCTCGTTGTTCACACCGTTGACAATGGTGATGACCGGCACGATGTCGACGCCCGCGCTGTGCAGATTCTCGATCGCGCGCAGCTTGACGTCGAAGAGGTTGCCGACGCGGCGGTGCGCGTTGGCCGCGTTGCCGATGCCGTCAAACTGCAGGTACGCGTACCGCAGGCCGGCCTCGGCTGCGGCCTTGGCAAACTCCGGGCTCTTGGCGAACTCGATGCCGTTGGTGGCCGCCTGCACGCTGTTGTAGCCGACGGTGCGCGCGTAGCGGACCGCGTCGAGGAAGTAGGGCGAAATCGTCGGCTCGCCGCCCGAGAACTGCACCGACATCTGCCGCTTCGGCTTGATGCTGATGGCGTTGTCGAGCACGGTCTTGATGTCTTCCCACGAGAGCTCGTGCACGAACCCGACCTGGTTCGCGTCCATGAAGCACGGGTCGCACATCATGTTGCAGCGGTTCGTCAGGTCGACGGTCAAGACCGCCCCGCGGCCGTGCTTGATCGTGCTGCTGCCGTGGTTGTGAAGCTTTTCGTCGCTGTGCGCGCGGATGTCGCGCCCCGGAAAGACTTCCTCGAGGTGCTTGAAGAAGGCCGTGTCCATCGCCATCACGTCCTCGAAGTGGCCGTGGAGGGGGCAGTCCTTGACCATCAGGATCTTGCCGTCGCGCTCGAGAATGGTGGCCTTGATCTCGCCAACTTTCTCGCTCAGCAGCACGCTGACGTCCTTCTTGCCGTCGAGAATCGCCTGCCTCGCCTCGCGCGTGCACGTCGGGCAGAGCGAGTCGGTCTCGCGCGGCCAGCCGAGCGGCGGCTTGGTCTTCTCGTAGGACTTGAGCAGCGGCTTCTCCGACCACCTGGGGATGAACGACGGGCGCTGACCGATCTGGTTCAGACCGTTGAACACATTCCAGGCGCCGTTGGCGGCGACCGAAAGCCCCTTCTCGAAGTACTTAATGGGCGCGTGCATGCCTTCGTCTCCTCTTGAAGAATTTCGGGTGAGCCCGCGCTGGCAGACAGGTTCCCCGTAAGCGCTAAATTATAGAGGAGAAATGGGTTGGCTACCTCAGATTTCGGCGAAATGGCCGTCCCGTACGCCGAACGGGCAGATGAGGGAACCGAACGGCCAAATGCCGATTCATTTGATCCTATATCCACAGCCGATATGATCGGACGCTCATGGCCATTCGCGACCTGCTCATCATTGGCGCCGGGCCTTCGGGCCTCTCGGCGGCCGTCGCGGCCAAGCGCCACGGTCTCGACTATCAGGTCGTCGAGCAAGGCGTGCTCGTCAATTCGATCTACCGCTTCCCCCCACAGATCGTCTTCTTCACGACACCGGAACTGCTCGAGGTGGGCGGCCTGCCGTTTGTCTCGCCCTACGACAAGCCCACGCGTCCCGAGGCGCTGCGGTACTACCGTAAAGTCGTCGACACCTACGATCTGCAGATAGCGTTTGACGAGAAAGTCTTGGCCGTCGCGCGGGAACAACACGGGCCGGAAGAATCGGAAGAGGTATTCGCGATCGAGACCGAGACGTCGCGCCGCGTGCGGCGAGTGCGCCACGCGCGGTACGTCATCATTGCGATCGGCTACTTCGATCGTCCCAACCTCCTCGGCGTCCCGGGCGAGGATCTGCCGCACGTGTCGCACTATTACGGCGAGCCTTACCCCTACTACCGCCGGCGCGTCGTCGTCGTCGGCGGCGCCAATTCGGCCGCCGAATGGGCGCTGGATCTGTTTCGCGCCGGCGCGCACGTGACGCTCGTGCATCGCGCGGCGGAGCTCGACGCCACCATCAAGTACTGGGTCAGGCCCGACATCGAGAACCGCATCAGGGAAGGCTCGATCGCCGCGCACTTCAACACGTGCGTGTCCGAAATCCGGCCGACCTCCGTCAGCATTTCTTATTCTCGTGGGGCCCCACCCCCACTCGCCACAGCGGCTTCGCCGTCCCTCGGCCTCGAGCGTAGACTCTCGGCCTCGGGTGAGGGCCGCGAAACTCTCGAGGTGCCGGCCGATGCCGTCTTTCTGCTGACCGGCTACCGGGCCGACACCACGCTGATGCGCGAGGCCGGCATCGTGCTCACCGGGCGCGAGGGACCAACCTACGATCGGGAAACGTTCGAGACCAACGTGCCGGGGCTCTTCGTCGCAGGAGGTGCGGTGGCGGGGGTTGATACGGGGACGATCTTCATCGAGAACGGCCGCTTCCACGGGGAGCGGATCGTTCAAGTGATCGCGGATCGGATGGGAAGCCGTACGTAGTGTCCGGCTTCAGCCGGACCGTGCGATCAATGGGCGACTTTCGACCGGCCCGGCGATCGCGCGACGATCGTCTTCATCTCGAGCAGTTCGACCAGGGACTCAGCGCGGGCGCGCAGACTCTGACGCTCGATCAGCGCCTGTTTTTCGAGCGGCTCGAGATCGAGATACTGGGCCAGCGCGTGAATCAGATCTTCATCGCCCATCGAGGCCGGAATCTTCACATCGACAATTCTCGAGTCGCCCGCCGTGGTGAGCATCGCCTCGAGTTTTTCGCGATAGCGGCGGATCGCGGCCCTGTCGTCGGCCTGGAGTGGCGTGTCCAAGAGAGGCTCGACGGCTGCCCGCCGGTAGCTGCGGGTATGGTCCTCCTGCAGAATCCGGACGCGCTCGAGACCCCGCAGCACGATGTTGTACCGTCCGTCGGCGAGCGCATCGACATGCGTGATGAGCCCGCTGCACCCGACGGCATACACGGGCGGACGCCCCGGCTCCATCTCCACGCCAGGGCGAAGCAGCACCATCCCGATCATCCGATCGCCGGCGATGGCATCGGCGACCATCTCGCGGTAGCGCGGCTCGAAGATGTGCAGTGGGAGGAACACGTTCGGAAAGAGAACAACGTTCGGCAGGGGGAAGAGGGGGAGAAGATCGGACATGATGGCGTCGTGCTGAGGTGCTTAGGTTTCTGGGTTCTTGAGTGCACCGAAGCACCTACGAACCGAAGCACCCACGCACCTTAATGAATCGTCTTGGTCTTCTTGTCCATGTAATCCATGAGCACGTACTGACCGAGCGTGTACGGCGTCGTGAAATACGCCTTGCCCTTGCAGATCTCTGCCACGCGCCGCACGAAGCTCACCAGATCCGGGTCGCGCGCCAGCATGAACGTGTTGATCATGATCCCGTCCTTCCGGCAGGCCGCGACCTCCGCGCAAGTCTCAGAGACGATGAAGGGATCGAGGCCGAAGGCGTTCTTGTAGATGCGGCCGTCGGGCTGCGTGAGCGCCGACGGCTTGCCGTCGGTGATCATGACGATTTGGCGCATGTCCTTGCGCTGCCGGTCGAGGATTCGCCGCGCCAGCTGCAGGCCCGCTCGGGTGTTGGTGTAGTAGGGGCCGACGCGGACCCGTCCGAGCTCGGCGAGCGGAATCTCCTCGGCGGAATCGTGAAACAACACGACCTTCAGCGCGTCTCCCGGGTACTGGATCTTGATGAGCTGCGCGAGAGCGAGCGCGACGCGTTTGGCCGGCGTGAAGCGATCCTCGCCATAGAGAATCATGCTGTGGCTGCAGTCGAGCATCAGGACCGTGGCGCAGGAGCTCTGATACTCGCCCTGGACGACCATCAGATCTTCATGGGTCACGTTGATCGAAACCGGTGCTGGGTGCAGGGTGCTGGGTGCAGGGTGCTGGGTGCGGGCCTCGCGCTGCACGGCGTTGAGGAGCGTGCTCACGGCATCGAGGTTGAGCGTGTCGCCGAATTCGTAAGTCTTGGGCGCACCGGTGGTTTCTACGCCCGTCGCCTGTTCGCGCGTGTCGTGGCGGCCGAAGCTGCTCTTGCCGAGCGATCCGAGCAGATCCCGGAGCGCGCGATATCCGAGAAAGTCGAGCGCCTTGTCGGTGACCTCGAACTTGACCGGCGGCTGATCGGGCCCCCGCCCGCTGCGACCCTGACGATGTTCACGCTCCGGCTGAAGGTCGGGCGGCGTGGTGATGTAGCCTTCCTGTCCCATGCGCTCGATGAGCTTCTGGATCAGCTCTTCGAGCGTCGAGCGGGCGTCAGCCTGATCGGCGTCGGCCGGATCGCCGAGCAGCTGCTCGAGCATCTCGTCCGACAGCATGCCACCGTTCAGCAGGGCCTCGAGAATCGCGTCGTGCAGCGCCTGCATCGTCCGGTCTTCAGCGTCCGATCCGTAAGGGTTGCCGAAGCCGCTGGCGAGCAGCAGGTCCGAGAGCTTGGCGACCAGATCCTCGAGGTCGAGGCCGTCGAGATCTTCGCCGACGTACTTGGTGTATCTGTACTTCACAAGTCCCGAATCCCCAATCCCGAATCCCTAGGAGTCTTGAGCCGGTGAATTGTGAGTAGTTGAGTCAAGTTTTTCAGGCAACAAGTTGGGCCTCCTGAAGGAAGGTGGCGAGCGCG
>MELA01000099.1:0-9867 GCA_001767495.1 Acidobacteria bacterium RIFCSPLOWO2_12_FULL_65_11
GGCCTTGATCTTGTCGACCATCTTGTTGACGGGAATCACCCCAACGGTTTGCCCCATCGGTCCGACGGCGTCATCAAGGATGTGGATTGCGCCGACCCTCGCACGCTCGTACTGCTTCGTCGTCCGGTAAATGACCACCGGGTCGCCGCCATCGTCGAGGTCCGCAAGCGCCGGAATGTCGACGTTGTCGGCGATCTGCCGCGCGTACTCCAGTCGCTCGGAGAGCGTGGTGAGCCACACCGGCTCCGCGTAGAAATCGCCCACGAGCGAACCGCCAAGAAAGAGCGCCGGATAGCCCATCGACTCGACCATCCGCGCGGTGAAGACGTCATAGGCGGCCATCGCCTCGAACGGCTCCCGCCCCTCAAGCAACTCACGGAACCGCGCACCCATGGTCTTTGCCGGTGCGGGCCGGGCCGCTTGCTGCGATCGTGCCTCGCCCTGCGCCAATGGATGGGAGGTTGCCAAGAGAACCGCTCCCGACAATCCCGCTACGTGCAGAAATTCACGGCGACCGTTTCTCTTGGACATACGCGCTCCTCGCCCACTCCCTACCTGCAGTCGCGTGGACATGCCGGCGGGATGGTGTAACGATCTTTGAGTGTTTTCCGGTATTCGGGATAGAGCGTCTGCGCACCGCCATGGGCGGCCTCCACCGGCAAGTTGTACATCTTGGCGAAGGTGTGCTCGTCGGGATTGGTTCCGGGCAGGAAGTGCGGAACAGTGCCTGGCGCGTCCAGCCTTGCCAGCTCGGTCAAAGGGAAACAGGTCGGATTGGTAGGCGGGATTTGTCCGCGAGGATTCAACCTGTAACTGCCGGCTTGAACATGAGGCTCCTCGAGATAGATGGGATCCTCGGTGACGGTCATGATCGTCAACAGATCCCCGTGCCGGACGAGGTGGAGCGTCATCGTCGCCTTATCGCTGAGCGGCACACCGTTGCGCCGCACGATCCCTTTTTTCATATGCGTCATATGGCCCGTAAACGTATCGCCCTCCCATTGACCGGTCGTAAAGCCTGAAAACGTATGAACGTCGTTTTCGGACGGATGGGGACGGCCGTCCATCCAGATCGGAATAGGAGCGCGGTCGCTTCCACCGGCGCTGATCTTCCACGCGAGGACCTCTCCCGTGACGGGGTCGCTGACACGCTCGATCATGATGCTGTGCGGGGCAAACGTGATGTAGTTTTCCGTGTAGTCCATGCACCCGCGCTCGGTCATCGACAGCATCGAGTAGTTGTAGCTGAGGGCCACCGCGCGGCCCTCCGCGCTGAGCGGCAGGCCGGTATAGTCGCCGAGCCAGGGCCCCGCACCTCGCGTCACGCGGTCCGACTGATTGATGGCCGCCCACTGCCCCGAGAGATCGGTTTGGGCAGATACAGAAACAGCCATCAACGTCGACATCAGAACGATTGCGGCACTCACGATCCTCATGCGCTGGGTGCAGCTCATGCGTGCACTCCTTTCAACATCATCACCATGTGGCAGAACATGGCGTGGGATCCCATTTCGCTCCATTCGGCTCTTTCTTGAAGTGAACCGGCACAATCCACGGGACTTGTAAGTACAGCGGATCTTCGACCACGATCAGCAGGAGGATCCGCTGCTCTCCGTTCCGCTCTCCGACCAGATCCCAGTACTCGGTCATCAGCGTGTCAGCGCTATAGGGAACGCCGTTCTTACGCAAATAGCCCGGACGAAGACGTGACGTCGCGACGACAAGAGTTCCGGCCCTCGCACCGGGGTTGGCCCCTCGCCCCGGCGGTGTTTCCCAGCGAGCGATCGCATCTCCCTGCCAGGCCGGAGGCGCGCCGGGCGATTTCCAGTTGCCGAAATGCAGAAGTCGCGTCTGCATCCCGTAGTCGGTCTGGATCTTGAGCGTGTCATCGTCCTCCCACGTGATATTCAAGCGAGTCGGAGCACGCATCAGGCCCGGAGCGCCGTAGGATCTGCACTGCTCGCCGGCGGCTTCATCTTTCGCCGGATCCCACCCGTCGGCCACCTTCACCGCTGCGGGCGTCACGGGAATGCTCTGATAATCCCCTTTGGCCGGCGTGACCATTCGCCAACGCCAGTCTTCAGTGAT
This sequence comes from Acidobacteria bacterium RIFCSPLOWO2_12_FULL_65_11, assembly GCA_001767495.1. Lineage (GTDB taxonomy): Bacteria > Acidobacteriota > Vicinamibacteria > Vicinamibacterales > CAVVIG01 > 2-12-FULL-65-11. The sequence goes on from MELA01000099.1 coordinate 2,089, forward strand.
CTCGGCAACCCAATATCCTGTCAAGTCAACCGGCGCGGCGGCCCTGGCCGTTGCCGGCGGTTGAGCGCCCCGGCCCTGAGCGTGCGCTCCGTCTTGGAAAAAGAGCAACACCGCGAGCACCGCGGCCGACTGCGCGACGGCGGCATGCGATTGCCATGGACGGTGACCCATTGTTCTGTCTCCCGATACACTCTTTACGGCTTGGCCGTCAGGCTCCGATACACCGCGGTGACAAACATATCCGTCGTCCACGGACCGGTGTCGGATCCATATTGTTTGCGGTAACCGTTTGTCGGATTCGCCCTCTTGATTTGTTCCAAGGTCATGCCCTTCTTGATCATGTCTTGGATGACATCGCGGATGATCGTCACCATATCCCGGTATTCCACGACATCCGCCTGGTCGCATATCCGGCCGTGACCCGGGATGATGAGCGTCCGGTCTTCATGCCACACCAGAGGAGCAGGGGGAACACTCAAATCGATCAGGCGATTGAGGGCGGCGATTTCACCGTTGATCGTGCCGCCCCTCTCCAGATCGACGACCGGAAAGTGGCGAAGGTCCAGAATATCGCCGGCGACGATGACGTCGGCGCGTCGGAAGAAGACGACGCTGTCGGCATCGGAATGCGCCGCGGGTTGATGGATCATCTGGATTCCATCGCTATTAAGATAGAGGGACCTGATTCTTGCTCCAGTGTAGGTTTCCGTGGGCCACGCAGGACTGGGGAAGGGACTCTGTTGACCGCTCGGCGCACTCATCCTCCTCAGCACATTTTCATGCGCCATGATCCCCGCGGCGCCGAAGTTGGTTTGGAAATCTGAACCTGAAAAACCAGAGCCGCTCCCGTCGTATCGCAAGAGAATCCGACCGGCCCTTGAGAGCGCTTCATTGCCCCCCACGTGATCGACATCCGCGTTGGTGTTGATAATGAAGCGAATGCGTTTGTCCGTGATTCGCTTGATCGCAGCCAGAACCTTGTCCGACATCTGGGCCACACTGGTATCCACCACAACCGCGCCCATCCATCCGAGATGCACGACAATGTTGGAGCCGCCGGTAGCGATCATGTAGACATTGGGCCGAACCTGAATCACTTCGACACCGCCGTCTTGCTGACGCTGTTGTGCGTGAGCACCGTCGACCCAGCCAATCACGGTGAGGACAGCAGCAATGACCAACCAGGCAATCTTCGGCACGTTGCGGACTTCAGAAGGCGAGCTCATCGATGCCTCCAGTGACTCGAAGCGGTCATCCCACGTCCAGCCGTCTGGAGGACGCGAGATAGACGGGAGCCTAGGCCCGCCGGTGACGTCTGTCAAGTAGTGAGAAACCGTGAGAAACCTCGTGTCAAAGCTCGTTGCTGGTGCGAGGCTTGACATTCGCTACAACCTGCTCAAGAGTACGCCGCTCGGTTGGGCCTGCCGCTCGAGCCGTGTCGAGTCGGTCGAGTGATGAGGACGCCAATGGACGGCAAGATTGCGCTCGAAGAACATTTCGCGGTCCCGGAGACGCTCGGCGATTCCCGGGAGCACGTACGGGGCGGCGGCTGGTCGATCCTCGAACGGCGGCTGCTGGACCTTCAGCATCACCGCTTGTCCGAGATGGAGCAGCACGGGATTGGGCTGGCTATTCTGTCGTTGAACTCCCCAGGGATTCAGGCGATTCCCGACCCGGCGCGCGCGACGGCCGTCGCACGACGGGCCAACGACACGCTGGCCGACGCGATCGCGAAGCGACCGGATCGGCTCGCCGGCTTTGCCGCGCTGCCGATGCAGGATCCGGAAGCCGCGGAAGCCGAGCTCACACGTGCGGTCGTCGAGCTCGGCTTCAAAGGCGCTTTCGTGAACGGCTTCTCGCAGGTGGGCGACGCCGAGACGGTGGCCTACTACGACCATCCGGCGTATCTGCCCTTCTGGGCGCGCGTCCAAGAGCTCGACGTGCCCTTTTACCTGCATCCGCGCGATCCGCTGCCGAGCCGTGAACCGATTTATGACGGGCACCCGTGGTTCCTCGGATCGGCCTGGGCCTTCGGCGTCGAGACGGCCATGCACGCACTACGGTTGATGGGGAGCGGATTGTTCGATCGTTACCCGCGGCTCACGATCATCCTGGGACATCTGGGTGAAGGGTTGCCGTACAGCGTCTGGCGCCTCGATCATCGCTTGAGCGTGTTGCCGCGCGGCATTCCCGCCAAGCGCACGATGACCGAATACCTTCGGACACGTTTCTATCTGACGACGAGCGGTCACTTCAGAACGCCGTCGCTCATCGACGCGATGACCGAGATGGGATCGGAGCGGATTCTCTTTTCGGTTGATTACCCGTTCGAAGAGACCGGTGACGCTGCCACGTGGTTCGACGAGGCGAGCATTCCCGAAGCCGATCGCCTCAAGATCGGCCGATTGAACGCGGCGGCTCTGTTCAAGCTGGTCACCTAGCGCGGCTTGCCGGGACGCGGCGAGCCGGCCAGCCACGCTCGGCCCTCCGCGTAGAGCGCCTCGACCACCGGACCGCGCAGCCCTGGCAGATCGGATTTCACGTTGAAGCCGTTTTTCGACTGTAGGTACGCGAGATGGCGATAGCCTTCCGGAAAACGCGCCAGGAGCGTAGGGTCGAGCGAGAGCACGGCGGATGGATCGACTGGATCGAGTCGGTCTTGCTCATAAATCGGCTGCCGGCGGACGATCGCCCAGCGGCCCTTCCGCTTCTCGAAAAAATCATAGAAACGTCCCATGCACACGACGTCGACGAGGACGCCGTCAATCGGGGCGCGTTGATTGATGGTCATGCGCGTCTGCGAGATGGCGCGATGGCCGGCCACGTCGCAGGTCCATCCGCCGAGCGTATGCAGAATCATGACGCCCCGGTTGAAGCCCTGCCGGCTGACTTCGATGAAATCCTTGGCGGGCCCCTGAAACCACGTGGCCGTCATCCAGCCATCGGGATGCCACACCGTGGCGAAGCGCTCCCAGTCTCCGGAGTCGCGCCACAGGACCCAGTTGTCGACCGTGTCGCGAATCGCCCGTCGGTCCGCAACGACCGCCGGTGCTCGACGGGATGGTGCACGGCGACTCATTCGGAATTCCTTCTCCCTCTCCCTTTACACAGCGCGGCTGAACGCCGCTGGGCTGATTATCCTCGAAGCTCTCTGAATCTGCCCCCTCGGCTCGCGACAATCCCTGCGTATCGCCCGACTGCCCACCCGAGCATCGAGCGAAGCGAGTATCATCGACCGACGCATCATTTAACAAACAACATTAGTAAGTACAAACTGGAGGTTCAGCGTGAAAGCACTTCGAATGTCAGCCGTCACAGCCGCCCTCGTCCTCGTGGCCACCCTCCGGCCGGTCGCCGCGCAGTCGCCATCAATACACGCTGAGATGCTAAAGGACTGGACGGATGTCAAGACAACGATGGACAAGATCGCCAACGAGATGCCCGACGACAAGTACAGCTTCAAGGCGACGCCGGCGCAGCAGACCTTCGGCGAGCGAGTCGTGCACATCGCGCAGGCCAACGTCGGCATCCTGCGGTTACTCGGTGGAAAGGCGGCCGCGCCGACGATCGCCGCCAACGCCACGACCAAGGCCGCCGCCATCAAGGCGATGGACGACTCGTTCGACTACGGCCTCGCCCTGCTGAAAGAGCAGACCGACCAGACGCTGCTAGAGGCCGCCCCGAACCCGCCTCAGTTCCTGGGCCCATCGTCGCGCGCGCGAGTCTACACGTTCCTGCTCGGCCACACTTGGGATATCTACGGGCAGTTGGTCGTGTACCTGCGGCTCGCGGGCGGCGTGCCCCCAGCGAGCCAGAGACCGTAGCTCGAAGGGATGCTACGGATTCCTCGGACGGACCTCGACGTCTTCCCACTGTGTCTCGGCGGCAACGTCTTCAGTTGGACCGCTGATGAGCAGGAGTCATTCGCCGTGCTGGACAGCTACGTCGCGGCGGGCGGCAACTTCATCGATACGGCGGATGTGTACTCGGCATGGGTGCCTGGGCACACTGGAGGCGAGTCGGAATCGATCATCGGCCGCTGGATGGCGGCGCGGGGCATCCGGAATCGAATCGTGATCGCCACCAAGGTCGGAATGTCACCTGGGCTCAAAGGCCTTTCACCCCAGACGATCCGTACGGCGGCTGAGGCGTCGCTGCGACGTCTCGGCGTCACGAGTATCGACTTGTACTACGCACACGCCGACGATCCGGAGACCTCTCTCGAAGATTCGCTGCGCGCCTTCGATACCCTCGTGAAGGAAGGCAAAGTCCGGTACGTAGGGGCGTCCAACTTCACCGCGCCACGGTTGGCGGAGGCGCTCAGCATCTCAGACCGCAACGGTCTCGCCCGCTACGTCGCACTTCAACCACACTACAACCTGATCCATCGCCGCGACTATGAAGGAGCGCTCGCCGCCTTGTGTATGCGTGAGGCAGTGGGCTGCATGCCGTACTACGGCCTCGCGAAGGGATTTCTGACGGGCAAGTATCGGCCTGGCCGGAACGTGGATAGCCCGCGTGCAGCCGCGGCTCGCGCGTATCTTGATGCGCGCGGTCTCCGAGTACTTGCCGTGTTGGACGACATCGCGCACGCGCGTCGCACGTCGGTTCCTGCGGTGGCGCTGGCGTGGCTGTGCGCTCAGCCGACTGTGGTCGCGCCCATTGCCAGCGCCCGCACGGTCACGCAGCTCTCCGAGCTACTCCCCGTCACGGGCGTCAACTTGACCCATGACGAGGTCGCGCGTCTCAGCGCCGCCTCGTCTGGTACCGACTAGCCCCTAGTCGGACCTGGCATCGTTCACGACCCGTGTGCGTCGGCCCAGACAAACGGCGTCTTCTTGTTCGACTGTTCGATGTCGCCCGGCGGGGCGCCGTCCACATCCACAAAGCCGCTGAGGCTCCGATGGATAGCGGGTTCCGCGTTCTGGATTCGGCCTCGTTTGTCGATGACGAGCTTGGCCACCGCGTGTTGAAGCAGATACAGGTTGCCGTCCGAATTCATCGTTACGACGCGAATGCCGAGAAACGCGGCGCCTTCCGACGATACGCGAGCCTGCTCGGCGTCGGTCGGCCCCATTTGCATATGGGCATGCCCGCCGCTGGCGCAGATGTCGTCGGTAATGGTGCCGGTGAAGGTCTGCCTGGCCTGGGCCGCAGATAGCGTCGCAACGACGAGGAGGCTCGCGAGCAGGTGCTTCATCGCGGAATCGCGGGCGGCGCGTGACGCCGCCCGCGGATCGAGTCGTCTATTCGCCAGGTGTCATGATGTGGGCCGTCGAGGTGCCCGCATTCATGATCCACACGCCACCGCCGCGCCCGTTCTCGGGCAGTCCGAGCGTCGCCTGGGTGGCGCCCGGCACCGCGATCGTGAAGTGCGTGCGCGCGCTCGCCTGGTCGGGCCCCGACAGGTGGTACCACACGGAGCCGAACACGGGCTTCGCGCGGGTTCCGTCCTTTTCGGCAGTGTCGAGCGCCGCCTGTCTCTTGGCTCGGTCGGGTTCCGACTCGAACTTCATGTTCTGCGCGGCGCGCGGCAGGTTGCCGAGGTGGGCGCACTCAATCGAGAACGCCAGTTGTCCGGGCAGTCCCGACTTGTCGAAGCAGACCAACTGGCTGGTGCCTTTCCTCAACGTGTCGTAGGTCCAGTCGGCGGGCTTCCACTTGATGACGGTCGCCTGGCCTCTCAGCGTGGTCGGGGCGCCGAGCAAGGCCTTGTCGACGTCGGCCTGCGACGCTCCAGGCTCGAGCGGTGGGGGCGGTGGCGGCGCGCCGCGGCCGGCCTGCGCCAGCACGCTCGTCGAGACCGCGAGAACGCCGAAGAGAATCAAGGCGATGCGTTTCATCCAAACCTCCAACTTGAAATCAGCGCAGACGCTGCGCGTCGAGTGAGGCATCAGGATAACACGTCAGGACAGCCGATGGCTCGACCACTTGGAACGAGCGCCTGTCGAGGAGCCTGCCGAGGAAGCGAACCCAGAGCCACGTGCGTCAGTTGCCCACAGCCCCTCACATCCACCGCCGTGCCCACACGAGCGACACCGATGCCTCGTGATCCCACATGGAGCGGCCGAAGGTCCGGCGCGCACGATGGCCGGCGCGGATCGTGACCTCTGGGGTGACGCGGTAGCCGAGTGTTTCCTCGGTGCCGGTGAAATGCTGCGGCACCCTGTCGAGGCTGAACGGGGGATTGGGAGTGAGGGTGGCGTCGAGGGACATGCGCTCGATCCGGCCGGCCACGAACCAGCGCGGCGCCAGCGTCTGCACCACCTGCGCGTGCCAGCCCGATGCCGTCACATCCCCGTCGGGCGCGCCGCTCGCCGCGCTTTCGAAGGCGTCATGCACCCACTCCGCGGTCACCTTGGTGTAGCGGTAGCCGTACTCGCCTTCAATCGTCACGAGCGTGGCCGATCGCGCAGGCGCCGCCGCCCATCCGCCGTGCGCGACGGCGGCGCCAATCCGCATGCCGAACACGGGGCTGATGCCGCCACCGGCCACAAGCTGCGCGAACCGCGGGGGGTTGGCGCCGCTGAACACGCGCCGCGGCCGCACGGGCGAGCTGTCGATAACACCCGTCCGCACGTCCCAGCGGCCGCCCGACACGGCGACCAGCGCACCAAGCGGATACGAGGCCGAGAGCAGTTGCGCGCTTGTGCCGTCGGGCTCGAAGATCGGCAGCGCAGCGAAGGAGTAAGACGGCTGCGTGATCGTCGGGTTGAGGTGGGGTCGATTGGTCAGGATGCTGGTGCCAATCGGGGAGGGGAGGAAGCCACCGTCAACGCGCACCGCCACCTGCCCGCGGCGTTCGTACCGCAGCGTGATCGGTTGGATCTGCCGGTTCCACTCATCGCTCGACCCGACCGCGCACAGACGGGCGATCGCCTGAAAGTTTGAGCCGAGCGACGCCGAGACGACCGTGTCGAAGGTGAGGCCCCAGGTGCCGCGGCCGCCTTCGTCGACATGCTCTTCGAAGGCGGCGACGCTCTCGATGGCGGCGAAGGAGGGCTGCGCCGTCTGCGCCGAGGCGGGCGCGGCGCCGAGCAGTACGACGACGGCAAGGGTCCGTGCGCCCCGGATCATGCCGTCGCCTTGCCAAGCAGTTGCCGCAGCGCCGGCTCGTGGCGCAGGTCGGCCGCGACGCCGGGCAGCGCGAGGTCGAGGGCGTCGACGATCGCCGGATCGAACTCGGCGCCCTTGCAGCGGTGCAGCTCGAACATCGCCTCCGGCGCGGGACGGCCGGGCCGGTACGCACGCGCGCTCGTCAGCGCGTCGAACGCGTCAGCGACGTGCACGATCGCCACCGTGCGCGGAATCTGCTCCGCGTGGAGGCCGAAGGGATAGCCGCGGCCGTCGGGCCGCTCGTGGTGCAGCTCGACGAGCGGCAGGTGCGGGGCGAGGAAGGGCACCAGGCGCAGGATGCGCGCGCCGAGTGCCGGGTGGCGCTTGATGTACTCGAACTCCTCGCTCGTCAGCTTCGCCGGCTTCCGCAGCACCTCGTCGGGGACGCCAATCTTCCCGATGTCGTGGAGCAGCGCGCCGAGGCGCAGGACGTCGATCTCCGCCTCGCCGAGCTGCAGCTGCCGCCCGATGGCGACCGACAGCGTGCTCACCCGCTCGGAGTGACCGGCCGTGTACCAGTCGCGCGCGTCGAGGGCGGCGGCAAGCGCGCGGATGGCGCCTATCGACGCCGTGCGGCTTTCCGCCTCGGCCGCCCGCAGGCCGTCGACGAGGTGGTTGAAGGCCTCCGTCAGGGCGTCCAGCTCTCGGCTCGAGCCCGTCGGC